>NZ_LGHK01000043.1 GCF_001908235.1 Bradyrhizobium sp. NAS96.2 | reverse complement strand
CCGTTGATGCCGGCGTTGGTCGCGGCCGACAGATAGGCCTCAAAGGTGTTCAGGGAGTTGACGTTCCCGCTCAGCGAGATCGACGGGCCATCGTCGTGGAACGTGACATGCGAGCTGAGGTCGAGCTTCTGGGCGGCGCTGTCGCCGTCCTTGTCGGTCACCGTCGCGGTCAGCGTCACCAGACCTTCGTTCAGGCTGATGCCTTCACCGGTGTCCGGGCTCGAGGCGATGTTCTCGTGCACCGCGCGGTCCTGCGTCAGCGTCACGTCGCCGGTTGCCGTGTTCACCGTCAGCGTGAACACCAGCCAGGCCGCCTGACCCTCGTGGCCGGCGACATAGCCGGAGATCGTGTTGCCGCTCTGGTCGAGCACAACGCCGAGGCCGGAGTTGCTGTCGATCAGATTGGTCGCCGTGCCGTTGCCGGCAATGCTCAGCGTGTACGCCGTGGTCGCGCCGTCGGCGCCAGTCACAACAGCGAACGCGCCGGCGAAGCTTTCGGTATCCAGCGCATGGCCCTGGGTCGGCACTGCGTCCGGCGTCGAGCCGTTGACGCCCGCATTGGTCGCGGCCGACAGAAACGCCTCGAAGGTGTTCAGCGAACCGACCGTCCCGCTCAGCGAGATCGACGGACCATCGTCGTGGAACGTGACGTGGCTGCTGAGGTCGAGCTTCTGGCTGACGCTGTCACCGTCATTGTCGGTCACCGTCGCCGTCAGCGTCACCAGGCCGCCGGTCAGGCTGATGCCTTCATGGGTGTCCGGGCTCGAGGCGATGTTCTCGTGGATCGCGCGGTCCTGCGTCAGCGTCACGTCGCCGGTCGCGGTGTTCACCGTCAGTGTGAACACCAGCCAGGCCGCCTGGCCCTCATGGCCGGCCACATAGCCGGAGATCGTGTTGCCGCTCTGGTCCAGCACCACGCCGAGACCGGAGTTGCTGTCGATCAGATTGGTCGCGGTGCCATTGGCCGCGATGCTCAGCGCATAGGTCGTGGTGGCGCCGTCGGCGCCGATCACGACGTGAAATGCGCCGGCGAAGTTCTCCTTGTCCAGCGCATGCCCCTGGGTCGGCGACGCATCCGGCGTCGAGCCGTTGATGCCGGCATTGGTCGCGGCCGACAGATAGGCCTCGAAAGTGTTCAGGGAGCTCGCCGTCCCGCTCAGCGAGATCGCCGGGCCGTCGTCGAGGAACGTCAGATGCGGACCGACATCGGCGGTCGCGGTGCCCGTCTGGTTGAAGACGTCGGTCACCGTCGCCGTCAGCGTGACCAGCCCGGCCGGCAGATGCACACCTTCGTTGATGTCACCGCCAACCTCGCCGGTGCCCTCGTGCATCGAGCGAAGATCGGTCAGCGTGATGTGGCCGGTGGCATCAACCGAGATCGTGAAGTCAGCGAGGCCGTTCTGGCCACCTTCCCGGCCGACGATCTGCCCGTTCTCCTGGAACAGGAACACGTGATTGCCGGTCTGCGAATCGATCAGGCCGGAGTCAACGCCTTGCGCGGTGATCGACAGCGCAAAGGCCACCGACTTCTCGCCACCGGGCGCCGTGATGGTGAACGGCATCAGTCCGGTCGCTACGGTCGAACCTGCGGGGCCAAGCCCGGAGCCGGCGATGCTGTTGGTCGCAACGGTCAGGAAGCTCTCGTCCACCGCGAGGTCCGGAGCGACGCCCAGGGAGATGGTGGGTTTGGCAGGCGTCGACCCCTGCGGAAGCGTGGTGCCGGTTATCCCCGGGGTCGTGATATCCGGCAGTCCCTCCGGTCCAGCCAACACGTTGGTTGGCACGGGATCCAGCGGATCAACCGCGAACGGGCTGAAGTTCGCGCCGCTCGCCTGCGCGTTGCCGTTCGAGTTGCCGCCATTGTCGGCCGCCGGCAACACGGACGAGTCCGTGCTGATCGGAAACAGACTTGCAAACTCCTGCACCGAGACGTCGCGCCCTGGCGCCATCTCGATGGTGATGTTGTGCTGCCCGTCCGCGCGGGAGTCGAAGAACGGCTCAACCGTGACGGTCGACTGGTTGTCGAACAGGATGATCAGCTTTTCGCCGATATGAACCAGCGTGATCTTCTCCTTGGCGATCGCCGAGAAGTCGACCTTCACCTTCTGGTCGTATCCGAGATTGACGACGACCGCCTGATCGGTCAGCGGCTTCGTCAGTGTGTAGATTCTTACGGGAGCCGAATTGGTGGAATTGCCGGTGCCGGTAGCCTGAGCGACCTGAAACGAACCCTGCATTATCAACTCCGCAAAATGCGATTAGAGGAAAAGTTGTAGAAAAATTTAGTTTTAGGCTATTGTTAACCCTCCCCCCGGTCAAGGAATGTATTTGGTTAATCAATGCTTTCCGTGGAAGTGTGGTAAAGATCGGACAGGTGGAGGCTGCAAGAACAACGGCTTAGCCCGTTTGACTTGGTCGAAAGGCAGTATTTGCCCGGCCCTGCTCGTCCTGATCGGCGATTTGGAGCGGTCGATGCGTGTGATTCTTCAGGCGTGTGCCGCCGTTTTGATTTGCGGCTCTTTCGGTGCGGCGGCTGCGCAAGCCCCACAACAACCAGTCCCGCCCGAGACCACGGTCGAACGCCAGTATCGGGCGCTCGCCAACCGGGACACCCAAATCGGCATCTATCTTAACGTATTGCCTGATTGCACGTCGGGGCCGCTGCCGACCATCCGGCTGGTCAGTCCACCTACTGCCGGCAAGGTTGTGGTGAAGTCAGCGAAGGCGAAGGCGACCAATTACAAGGCCTGCCTGGCGCTCGAGGTGCCCGCCTATGTCGCCTTCTACAAGGCACCGCCCGAATTCCTCGGCGACGATGTCTTGACCATCGAGGTCAAGTACCAGGGCGGCCGCACCGAGATTCAGAAGATCACCGTCAAGGTCAGCGGGCCCGGCGGCCAGCAAAAGATCTGATAGTGCCGCTGGCGATCTTGGCCCCGCCGATCTAACGGGTGCATCGGCACAAAGCCGCGTCGGGCCTGAACGCCGCCCTAGAGCGGCTCGCCCTCTGCCGTCTCCTGCTCCACATCATGCGAGACCTCGCTCGGTGCGGCGGCCGGCTGGCCAAGCTGTGCCCGCTCCTCGTGACAATCGCTGATCCGGCGAGCGACGACCCGGTCCGTCCGCGGCGCCTGGCCATGGACTTCATTGACCTCGGTATAGGCCTCGTCGCTCAAGACCGTGATGACGGTGCTGACCGGCCCCATGTAGTCGCAGCGGTTGGAGAAGACGTACCTGTTGTTAACCTTCTCCGGCCTTGAGGAATGGCAATTTCCGATCGACGGCGACGAGAACGTCGCCTTCATCGCCTGGGTCGGGTCGACACAGCGCAGCATCTCGCGCTCGAGCAGCTTTTGCCGGACATTCGTGGGCGACACGAGCTCCAGCGTCCGCACGAACCGCCACATCCCTTTCCGGAAGGTCGGCCCGCTGAAGCTCTCCTCGGCCACAGCGCCGTGGGAAGCGAGCAAGGACAGGGAAAGCGCGATCACGGCGCCAAGCGCGCAGGCGAAGACCTTCGACTGCCCGAAGCCCTCACGCGAAGTCATTTGATGAATCCTTATCGGCTGCACGGTGCGCATCGCGTGACTTCACTTGAAGCACGCCCAACCTCACTTCATTCCAGAACACTTCGCGTTAAGGTCGAGTAAATACTGGCCCTTTTTGGTTGAGGTTCTCGGCTGTCGGATCAGAGCCTCACGAAAAAGCCTGGTCCGGGCCCGTCGCAAATCGGGCCCATGCCTCAGCGTCCCAGGAGCTGATCCTGGCAAGCTCGCCGGCTAGCCTGGCTGATCGCCAACCTACTGCTGCAAACGCGCCGGAGCGGACTTTTCGGAGTTGGCCGCACCTCCGTCGTCGCAGTCGCCGATCCTGGTCGCGACGACCGTGTCGGTCCGCGGATTCTCTCCGGTGCTGACCTCGTTGAGCTCGGTATAGGCCTCGTCGCTGCGTACCGTGATGACGGTGCTGACCGTGCCCATGTAATCGCACCGATGCCCGAAGGTGTAGCGATTGCCGACCTTTTCCGGCTTGTCCGAGACGCAGCTTCCGATCGGTTCTGGCGAGAAGGTGGCCTTCATGGCGAAGGTCGGGTCGACGCAGCGCGTCGTCTCCGCGTTGACCACCCGGTACTTGAAATTCTTGTTCGCAGTCCTGACGACGTCGAGCGTTCGGATGAAGCGCCACAGGCCCTTGCGAAAACTGGGACCAGAGAAGGAATGAGTGTCCTGAGCGGGCTGAGCCGCCGTGTCCCGGCCGCTCGCCGGTTGAGGAGATGGTGCCTGTGCATGCGCCGTCAGCGACGACGCGGAGACAATCATCAAGGTCAGTAGCGAACCTGCAATGGCACCACGGAAGTTCATTCCCACCCCCGACGTTCGTCCAAAACCCGTTCGCGTTGCGATCCGGTCAGGCTCTCGAAGCAGTCCCACGAAACGACTCAAGTACCCCTCACCACTTGCAGGCCAATTGTGGCCAGTAAAGGCACGTTGTCGCAGCAGGACTGCCGTCAACCTAATTCCGTTCCACTGCAGCAAACTTGCAACACCCGGCGCTCGAACCCTGTGTCTACCTCTGCCGCAGGTTTGACCTTGGAGCCTTTTTTTGCTCATTTAGCGCGAGTTATTTTTCCTCAGTTACTTAGCCTATCGCTGGACGAGGGGGCACTGATGCGGATTCGGTTTTGCTACATGGTCGCGGGCATTTTGGCTCTGGGTGCAATGCTGTCAGGCAATTCCCGGCCGGCAGCGGCCGCGGATCTCGGCCTGGTCACGAAGGCACCGGTCGGCACCTGCACCGAGATCGTGTTCACCTGCGAGAACGGCCATCAATATCCGCTGTGCCCGCGCGCCGTGTCGGTCGAGGGCGAGGTGGTCACGGCCTCCCTGCTCACCGGCCGTGGCGGCATCCATGTGCGGCACGTTCCGATGGGCGTCGGCTATCGCTACGCGGGCCGCGGCATCTGGCTGGACGGCTTCCGGGAAAACGCGCTGCTCAACTTCGGCAAGCACCATCAGGTGGCCTGCACCATCGCGCACTCATGAGTGCGCGCTTTGCGTCGATCCAATGGGCGTGACGCAGAGCAGCTAAGCCGCCGGGCTGCTCCTCACCCCTTGGTGCGGAGCGCGACGCGCGACGATCGCGAGAACATATACGCCTTCGGATGGACGTAGACCGGGCAGTAATCCTGCCACTGGTAGAGCTGCCAATTCCATTTCCAGCAGCCCGATTCAATCTGCGGCTCCTGCACGTAGTCCAGCCGGTACGGCGGATCGCCAAACGGATAGTCGCCGCATTTCGCCGCCGTCGACGACAGCACGACGATGGAAGCGGCCGCCGCAATGATCACAGAAAATGACTTGTTCATAACGCCCCTCAATCGAATGACGTGACGGCGCGAGAGTGCCAAATCCACCAGGCCTTATCAAGGTGCCGGCGGCCACACTCCGACGCCAATCGATCGTTCTAGGCCGTTTTCGAGCGAAGTGGATCCCGGTTCGCGTGAAGAAGACGCGTCAAAACAAAAATCTAGGGCCGCGTTGCGATTCAATCGGAACGCGGCCCTAGACCGCGCGATTCTGCGTCGGCGAGCGGCCACCGCCATCGGCGACCAGCACCGCTCCGGTCACGAACGACGCATCGTCGGAGGCCAGGAACAGGCAGCATGCCGCGATCTCGGCGGGCTCAGCCATCCGTCCCAAAGCGATCCGCCGTTCGACAGCGCGAAACTCGGTCTCGGCGGTGGTGCCGTTCTGGTCCGCGAGCAGTTGCATTTCATAGGCGCTCATCGGTGTCCGCACCCAGCCCGGCGCAACGGCATTGGCGCGAATGCCGTCGGCGCCGTGGGCGTATGCCAACGAACGCGTATAGGCGACGACGGCCGCCTTGCTGGCGGCGTAGCTTGCGCTGTCCGGGCTGGCATTGAACGCGGCCACCGAGGCGATGTTGACGATCGCGCCGCCGCGCTGCCGCAGCAGCGGCAGGGATGCGCGGCAGACCCGCATGGTCCCCGTCAAGTTCACATCAAGCGTTTTGGCCCAGACCTCGTCGGAGACGCTTGCCGGCTGATCCGGCACGATCAGGCCGGCGGCGTTGACGACGATGTCGAGCCACGCGCCGCAGGCAGCGACGGCTTTGGCAATGTCGTCCGAGCGCGTGACATCGCCATGGACCGCCTGCCCTCCGCACTCCGCCGCCGCGGCGTGAAGCTCGACGTCACCCAAGCCGAACAGCACGACGCGCGCGCCGCTCAACGCCAGCAGCACAGCGGTGGCCCGGCCGATCCCGGTGGCAGCGCCCGTCACCAGCGCGGTCTTTCCGTCGAGCCGCGGCATCTAGACTCCCCACTGCCGTTCGACGGCAAATCCGGTCTCCGGCAGCGTCGAGCCGCCGTCGACGACGATGGTCTGCCCGGTGACGTATCTGGCCTCAGCGGACGCGAGATAGAGCATCGCGCAGGCGATGTCGTCGGCGCTCCCCATGTGTCCCATCGGAATGAAGCGTTCGAGCTTCGCCTTGTTCTCCGGCGCGCTCATGGTGCCGCGGCCCGGCTTCTCGATGAAGCCGGCCTCGACGCCATTGACCGTGATGCCGTCGCGCGCGAGTTCGAAGGCGGCACCGCGGATGAACGCGTTCGCGCCGGCTTTCGCCGCCGAGTAATGCGCACCGCCGCCCATCGCAACGCGCGCGGACACCGAAGACGTCACGAGGATGCGCCCGTAGCGGTTGGCGCGCATGTGCGGAATTGCAGCCTGCGCGAGCCAGATGCTGGCGTTCAGGTTCAGCGCCAGCGTCTCGTCGAGCTTTGCTTCGTCGAGCTCTTCCAGCGAGGCCCATGGACAACCGCCGGCATTGTGCACGACGATATCGAGCCGGCCGCATCTGGCGGCGACGTCGTCGACCATTGCACGCAAGCTGCTGCGGTCCAGCTTGTCGAACGGAATGCAATGCACTGTCCGTCCATCAGCCGCCAGTTCGCGCGCCAGCGCCTCGGCCACATCAGGCGTGCGGTTGGCGATCACCGCGGTCGCACCGGCCTGCGCAAGCCGTGTCACGATAGCGGCGCCGATTCCCCTGCCGCCGCCGGTGACGATGGCGACCCGGCCGTCAAGATTGAACGGAGGCGCCTGCATCAGATTGCTCCCGCTCCGCGCAGCAAATCGATGAACTGCGCGAACACCGCGGTGTGCTTGTCGACGTCCCGCCCCGACGTCGCCGGACACATCAGCAGCATGGTGTGGAACGGCGTCACCAGAATGCCCTCATTCATGTAGAACGCATGCAGCAAGGTCTCGAGATCGGGTTGCCGGCCCGCAATCACGTCGGCGCCACTGCGCGGCGGCTGCGGCATGAACATGATCTCGGCGCGCGCGCCGATCTGCGTGACGTGCCAGGGCAGACCGGCCGCCGCGATCAGCCGGCGCGCCTCCTGCGCGAGCGAGGTCGCGGTGCCGATCATCCGCTCGTAATTCGCTGAGGTCAGAACCTGCTCCAGCACCGCCCGCATGGTGGCGACCGTCAGCGCGTTGCCCGCGAGCGTGCCGCCGAAGCCGAGATGCGCCGACTGCCGCTGGCGCGGATTGACGTGGGGGACGAGTTTCCACAGCCGCTCGGCGATCTCCTGGCTGAGCCCGAATACGCCGGCGGGAATGCCGCCCGCGATCGCCTTGCCCGCGACGAGAATGTCGGACTCCAATCCATACGCCTGGCTGTAACCTCCCGGTCCGCAGGACAGCGTATGCGTCTCGTCGATGATGAGCACGGTGCCGGCGCGCCGGGTCAGGTCGCGCAACGCCTGGTGGAAACCAGGATCGACTGGGATCATGCCGAAATTCGTCATCAGCGGCTCGGTCAGCACGCAGGCTACGTCACCCTGCGCCAGCGCCGCCTCAAGTGCCGCGACATCGTTGAACTCGACCACCCGGCTCACCGCATCATGATCGATGCCGTTGGGGTGGATCATGTTGCGCAGGCCGACGCGGCCGTCGCGGATCTCGACATGCGCCTCCTCGACGCCGCCATGATAGCAACCGGAGAACACCAGCACCTTGCGCCGGCCGGTGATCATGCGCGAGATGCGGATCGCGGCGCGGTTGGCATCGGTCGCCGACGTCGTCAGTGTCCAGTATTTCGGACCGAAGCGGCGCGACAGTTCGGCGCCGACCCAGAGACTGTCTTCGGTCGGCAGCATCATGGTCGCACCGCGCTTGAGCTGCGCGAGCGCGGCCTCAGTCACTGCCTCCGGCGCGTGCCCGCACATGCCGCCGGTGTCGCCGAGGCAGAAATCGATGTAGTCGCGGCCGTCGATATCCCGGATATGCGCGCCCTGCGCCTCCTCGGCATAAACCGGGAAGCCGCCGGCCCAGCGCCGCATCCAGTGCGACGGACCGCCGTACAGATAGTGCTGCCGGCCTTCCTGCCACGCCGCAGCCGATCG
Source organism: Bradyrhizobium sp. NAS96.2 (assembly GCF_001908235.1). Taxonomy (GTDB): domain Bacteria; phylum Pseudomonadota; class Alphaproteobacteria; order Rhizobiales; family Xanthobacteraceae; genus Bradyrhizobium. The sequence continues at coordinate 129,277 of NZ_LGHK01000043.1, read as the reverse complement.
CGGATGCAGTGCCTTGAAGCGCTCCTGCTCGGCATCGAGCAATCGGTTCAGCACGCCGGTGCGTGCAGCAGCCAAAGATGTCATAGCGCGATCCAGGCGGTCTTGAGGTCGGTATAGGCGTCGAGTGCATGGAGCGACTTGTCGCGTCCAAAACCTGATTGCTTGAAGCCGCCGAGCGGCACCGTGATGTCGGCGCCGCCATAAGCGTTGACGTGCACGACGCCGGCTTTGATGGCGCGCACCATACGGTGCGCCGTCGACAGGCTTCCGGTCCACACCGCCGATGCAAGTCCATACGGCGTTGCATTCGCGAACGCTGTCGCATCGTCCTCGCTGTCGAACCGCGTGACTGCGAGCACCGGGCCGAATACCTCCTCGCGCCAGACTTCCATCGACGGCGTCACCTCGGCGAGGATCGCCGGCGCCATGAAGTTGCCGCCGCTCTCGGCGCGGATCTGTTCGCCGCCGACCAGCCGCTTCGCGCCCTGCGCTTCCGCGCGGGCAACGGCGTCCAGATTCTTGCGCATCTGCACTTGGCTCGAGATAGCGCCGATATCAGAAGTTAGTTCGAGCGGATCGCCGACCTTCAGCTTCGCCGTGGCGTCGAGCAGCGCAGCCATGAAGCGGTCATAGATCGCCGCCTGCACCAGCAGCCGCGAGCCGGCGACGCAGACCTGACCCGAATTGCGGAAGATGCCGCTCGCGGAGACCTTGGCCGCATGCTTGATGTCGGGCACATCCGCAAACACGATGTTGGGCGACTTGCCGCCGAGCTCGAGGTGGACGCGCTTCAGGTTCGAGCGCGCCGAGCATTCCAGCAGCCGCCGGCCGACCGCACCCGAGCCGGTGAAGGCCAGCACATCGACATCCAGATGCAATGCGAGCGCCTCGCCGGCCGATGTGCCGCGGCCGGTGACGACGTTGAGCACGCCATCCGGCAGGCCCGCCTCGGTCGCAAGCTCTGCAAGCCGCAACAGCGTGAGCGAGGCGAGTTCCGGCGGCTTGACCACGACCGAGTTTCCGGCGGCGAGCGCCGGGCCGATCTTCCAGGCCCCGATCATCAGCGGAAAATTCCAGGGCACAATGACGCCGACGACGCCGAGCGGCTCGCGATGCACGAGCCCGAGCACGTCGACCGAGGTCGGCGCGATCTCGCCATAGACCTTGTCGATCGCCTCGGCGTAGTAGCGGATCGTGCCCGCCGCCGACAGCGGCTCGGCCTTGTAGGCCATGCCGATCTCGGTGCCGTTGTCGCGCACGCCGAGCACCGCGATCTCGAGCGCGTGCTGCTCGATCAGATCGGCGAACCGCAGCAGCACCTTCTTGCGCTGCGCGGGGGCCGCGCGCGACCAGCTGCCCTGCTCGAAGACCTGCCGTGCCCGTGACACCGCACGGTCGACGTCGGCGGCATCGCCGTCTGCAATGGTCGTCAGCACCCTGCCGTCGATCGGCGACACCACGTCAAGCCGCGCATTGCCGACTGCGGGCGACGGTCGGCCGCCGATGAAAAGTTGCTGGGCCGGAATTGCGGCCGAGCGAAGTTGATCGATCTGGGCTTGCTGCATGCGGATCATTGTGAGGGTGGCAAAAGCGGCTCCCGAGTGAGGATCGCTGGCATCGTGCAATCCTCGCCAAATCAAGGCTTTGGCAGCAATCAACCGATAGGTGGATGTCGCCTCGGCGACCATCCCCATAGCGTGATCGCACGATGGCCGAACGCTCCGCACGCTCGGTGCAAACCAGTCGCCCACGATCATTCACGCCTGCCGGCGAGCACTGACAAGGTCATGCCTGAGATTACGCAGCCCCGCATTCTCCTGATCGGAACGGGAGACACCAAGGCCGACGAACTGCTGTTCATGAGCGAGTGCATCGCGCGTGCCGGCGGTCGCACCATCATGATGGACATCAGCGTGCTCGGCGATCCGCCGTACCAGGCGGCGCACGACAAGCATGCGGTCGCGGCCGCCGCGCAAACCACGATCGCGGCGATTGCATCGAGCGGCGACGAGAATTCCGCGATGTCATTGATGGCGATCGGCGCCGCCAATCTGGCGCGCGATCTCGCAGCCCGCGATGCGATCGACGGCGTGATCGCGATCGGCGGCACGATGGGCACCGACCTTGCGCTCGACGTCGCGCAGGCGCTGCCGCTCGGCCTGCCGAAGCTGATCGTCTCGACCGTCGCCTTCTCGCATCTGATCCCGCCCGAGCGCGTCGCGGCCGACCTGATGATGATCCTGTGGGCCGGCGGCCTCTACGGCCTCAACGGCACCTGCACCGTCGTGCTGTCGCAGGCCTGCGGCGCGATCGTCGGCGCGGCACGGAGCGCAATCAAGCCGCGCAAGGACCGGCCGGTGGTTGCGATCACCTCGCTTGGCAAGAGCTGCCTGCGCTACATGGTGGAGCTGAAGCCGCAGCTGGAGCGGCGCGGCTACGAGGTGGTCGTCTTTCACACCACCGGCATGGGCGGTCGCGCGATGGAGTCGATCGCCGCGCAAGGCGGTTTCGCCGCCGTGCTCGATCTCAGCCTGCAGGAAGTCGCCAATCAGCTGACCGGCTCGGTGGTCAATTCCGGTGCTGACCGGCTGGAGAATGCAGGCCGAGCCGGCATTCCACAGATCGTCGCGCCCGGCGCGATCGACATGGTCGACTTCCCGGCGTGGCTTGGCGTTCCACAGGAGCTGTCGGATCGTCCGTTCCACGCGCATAACCGGCTGCTTGCGTCGGCGACGTCAGGGGCCGCCGATCGCCAGCGGATCGCGCGCGCAATTGCCGGGAAGCTGTCCGGCGCCAGTGCACCGGTTGCCTTCGTGCTGCCCGCCGGCGGCATCCAGCAATGGGACCGCGAGGGTGAAGTCCTGCACGATCCCGGCGCGCTCGCCGCCTTTGTCGATGAGATGCGGTCGGCGGTGCAGCCGCCGGTCGAGCTGCACGAGATCAGAGACCACATCAACAGCGCAGCATTCAACGAAACGGTGCTCGGCATCTTCGACCGATGGGTCGCCGCCGGCATCATCCGCCCCGGGCGCGCGACGGTGGCCGCATGACGCGGCCGCTCGCAAAGGCGCTGGTGCTCGACTTCGGCGGCGTAATCTCGAAGACCCTGTTCGAGACCCATGATCTGACCGAGCGCGCGCTCGGGCTCGCGCCGCGCACGCTGAAATGGCTCGGACCGTTCGCGCCCGACAGCGATCCGCTCTGGGCGGCGATGCAGCGCGGCGAGATTTCCGAACGCGACTACTGGCTGACCCGCAGCCGCGAGGTCGGGCGCATGGTCGGCGAAGACTGGCACGACATGGAAACCTTCGTGAAACGGGCGCGCGGCGCCAATCCCGAAACCGTGATCCGCCCCGAGGCGGCGCGCGCGATCACCCTCGCCGCCGATGCCGGGTTCCGGCTCGCCATCCTCTCGAACGAGCTCGACCTGTTCTATGGTGCGGATTTCCGCACCCGCCTGTCCATCCTCAAGCGCTTCGATACCATCGTCGATGCGACCCATACCGGGATCCTGAAACCTGACCCGCGCGCCTATCAAAGCGTGCTGGACGAACTGGCGCTGGAGGCAGACAATTGCGTGTTCGTCGACGACCAGCGCCGCAACATCACGGGCGCCGCCGCGTGCAATATGCGCACGGTGCTGTTTGACGTGCGCAGCCCCGCCGCGTCCTACAGCGAGGCGCTGCGGCATTTCGGGCTGCAATTCGAGTAAAGCGTTTTCGAGCGAAGTGGATACCGGTTCGCGTGAAGAAAGCGCGTCAAAATGAGAATCTGGAGCCTCCGCTCCATCGGGACGAAAAAGGCCCTAGCCGGACAGAGAACGATCATGCGCGACAGAAACTTCCTGGTTGAGAACAACGCCAAGCCGATCTGGCACCCGATGGCCCATCCCGCCGAGATGCGGGCGCAGCCGCCGCGGATCGTGATGAAGGGCGAAGGCGTCCACGTCACCGACATCGACGGCAAGACCGTGATCGATGCGGTCGGCGGCCTGTGGAACGTCAATCTCGGCTACAGCTGTGATCCGATCAAGCAGGCGATCGCAGACCAGCTCAGTGCGCTGCCGTATTATTCGGGGTTCCGCGGCACCTCATCCGGCCCCTCGATCGAGCTCGCCTACGAGCTCACCGAATGGTTCAAGCCGGAGGGCATGGTTCGCGCCTTCTTCACGTCAGGTGGATCGGACTCGGTCGAGACCGCGCTGCGGCTGGCGCGGCAGTACTGGAAGATCAAGGGCCAGGCCGACCGGACCAAATTCCTGGCGCTGAAGAAGGGCTATCACGGCACCCATTTCGGCGGCGCCTCCGTCAACGGCAACGCCAACTTCCGCCGCAACTATGAGCCGATGCTGCCGGGCGTGTTCCATATCCCGGCGCCGTCGACCTATCGCAACCCCTTCAACGAGACCGATCCCGCAAAACTCGCGCAGCTCTGCGCGGCGGCGATGGAAGAGGAGATCGCGTTCCAGGGCGGTGACACCATCGCGGCCTTCATCATGGAGCCGGTGCTGGGGGCCGGCGGCGTGATCGTGCCGCCGGACAATTTCATGAAACTGGCGCGCGAGATCTGCGACCATCACGGGATCCTGATGATCGCGGACGAGGTCGTCACCGGTTTCGGACGCACCGGCGCGTGGTCCGGCTCGCGGCTATGGGGCGTGAAGCCGGACATGATGACGATGGCCAAGGCGATCACCTCGGGCTATTTCCCGCTCGGCGTGACGCTGATCGGCGAGCAAGTCGCCGAAGCCTTCGAGGCCGACACCACGACGTTCGGCTCGATCGGCCATGGCTACACCTATTCCGGCCATCCGGTCGGCTGCGCCGCGGGCATTGCGGCGCTCGCCGAGACCCGCCGCCTCAAGCTTGACGAGAACGCCGCCGCGCGCGGCAAGGACCTTGCGCAGGCGCTGGCCGCGCTCAAGGCCAAGCATCCGCTGGTCGGCGACGTCAGGGGCAAGGGCCTGATGGCCGCGCTCGAGCTGGTCGCCGATCGCGACAGCAAGAAGCCCGCGGACAAGAAGACGATGGCGAAGGTCGCAGATGTCGCCTACGAGGCCGGCGTGATGCTGCGCGTCTCCGGGAACAACCTCATCCTGTCCCCGCCCCTCATCCTCACCTCACTGGATGTGAAGGCGATCGCCGAAGGGATCGACGCCGGCCTCTCAGCGGCCGGCTGACAGCGCACTGACGCAGGCCATGGCGCGCTCGAACGGCGCGCCATCCGCCTTGTCGCGGTCGAGGCAATCGGCCAGCGATGCCGCTGACATTCGCTGATCGGTGCAGAAGATCCGCATGAAGTCAGCGGCGAGCGCGACCTTGCGCGGCGCAGGCTGGCGTTCCCATTCACCGCTGCTCAGATAGAGCAAGGACGCGTCGTCAGCGCCGCTTTCCGCCGCAGCACTGCGCGCGGCTGGCTGCGCGGCCGACAGCGCCAGCAGCGCGCCGGCCATCGCGCCCAGGCGATGCACGCGACCCCTCACTTGCTCTCCCTGGCGTTCACCATCGGCGGCACGTCGAGCGCGGGATTGCGATCGAAGAAGTTGAATGGACGCAGCCGGAAGCCATGCCAGAGGCCGGGCATCACGGGCCAATCCTCGGCCCGCGGCACGTGGCGGAAGCCGACCGTGTACCACAGCACGAGGTCGCGATCCTCGATCGGGCGCTTCGCCGCGGTCCATTTCGGCAGGCCGTCGACGTCGGGGTTTTCATTCGGGTACATGCCCGCGGCGTAGCGCTCATCCCTGGCGTAGGCCGAGCTCCACAGCGTGTAGGCGCTGAAGCCTGCGCGTAACTGGATCGGATCATCCTTGGCGAGCAGCGAGACGTCGGAATGGCCGGGCATGATCTGATAGCTCGTCCGATAGCCCTGCTTGTTGGTCTTGCCTGCACTCTCGATCCTGAACTGCGCGGCGCTCAGCGGCGTCGTGACCGGCCCTTCGGTCGCGACCGGCTTGGTGTCGACCTGCCACAGGCTCTTGCGCTGGCCCTGCTCCAGCCGCCGGACGCTGAAGCGATCCTCAACCAGCCGGTTCGAGGTGCCGTCGACGTCCATGTCGATCCGGAAGGTCATGTAGTGATCGTGATTGACCGCCAGCAGCCGCTCGTCGACCAGCGTGCCATAGGCCGTATCCTGCGCGGCGGTGGGGTCGCTGAGCGTCTTGCTCGCCACGCCCTTGGTCGCGTCGATGCCGTAGGCGCCGAGCCGGACATCGATATTGCCGGCGCGGTCGAACACGTAGTCCACGAGGTAGTCGTAATTGCCGACCACCGGGGCCATCCGCACCACCAGCTCGTTGTTCGGGCGCACTTCGGCGGTGTTGTTGATCAGCTCGCTGTGGCGCCAGATCGGATCGCCGGTCGGGCGCTCGAAAATGCAGACCGCGCCCTTGGAGACGACCGGATTGCCCTTGGTGTCCGAGATCGTCAGGTCGAGGAAATGCGCGCCTTCAGGACAGTCGATGCCACGCTGCAATTCGCTGGAGAGCACGCCAAAGCCGTATTCGCCGATATCCATATAGGCGCGGAACGACCAGGTCGGCGCCGGGTCCATATAGGGCACGAACATCTCGCTCGCGGAGATCTGATAGGCGATATCGCGGAATGTGCCATGGTCGTCGTAGCGGATCAGCGACAGCACCGCGCCGACGCGCGGCTCGAGGCGGACATGGAACGACCAATTGTCCCAACGAACCTGGCCGCCCTCCACCTTCACATTGCTGCCCTCTGGCGCGGTGATCTCGATCGGCTTCGGCGGCTTGCGATATTTTCCGGAGTCGGCATAGGCGTGCGAGGGCGTCTGCGGCGGTGGCGGCATCACGCCGAGATCAGTCACTGACAGCACCGATTTGCTCTTGAGATCGACCTGCGCCACCAGGTTCTCGATCGGCTTGCCCCAGAGATTGTTGCCAGCGCCGGTGGTGTCGACGCAGGGTACGTTGAGCAGGCGGCGGCCCTTCAGGGCCGGGTCGCTCACTGGCCCGACCGTGAGCGGCAGGCACATGACGTTGCGGAAATCGGTGATGCCGCGCTTGGCCATCGCGGCGATCCAGCGCGGGTCCTGCTTCGGCAGGTCGCCGGCGGACATCAGCTCGTCGATGGTCAGCGCGGCTTCATGATCGCTGACCTCGTCCCAGCCGACCAAGCTGCGCGCGGCGAGATCGATATGCGCTTCGTAGAGGTGGCCGCCGCTCAGCAACGTCGCGATGGCGCGGCGCGCGAATGGCTGTCCGGGCTTCCACGCCCGCACCTCGTCCTTGGGATCCTCCTCGACCGTCATGGAGACGACCCGCGCGGCATCGTCGAGCTTGCCGGCGCCACGGAGGATTTCAGAGACCGAACGGATCTCGTCGGTGGTCAGTCCGTCCATCGGGTGCGTTGCGGCTGCTTGCGGCCACATCCTGCGCTCGGCTTGCGCGGCCGTCGGCGCCGTCAATGTCGCCGCAACCAGGCCCGCCACTGCCCATCCGCATCCCCGAAATATCAGAGCCATCACGCCCTCCACTCAAAGCCAGAACGGTCAGAATACAAGCAATGGTGACGGCGTGAAGGCCCGCTTCATCCGGTAACCCGTTCCGACGCGCCCGGCAGGATGGTCGCGGTGGCCGGACGCGGCGCGGCGTGGTGGACATCGAGCAGCCGCACGCCAAGGCGATCGCGCAAAGCCGGCCAGATGCCGCGCGGCGCCACGATCATCACGACGACGGCGATGATGCCGAGCCCGACCAGATACCAGCCGCCGGACAGGCCGAGCGGTCCGGTCATCAATTCGCGCAGGCCGAAGAAGATGATGACGCCGAGGATCGGGCCTTCCAGCGTGCCGATGCCGCCGATGATCACGATGAACATCATGTAGACCGACCAGTTGACGTCGAAGGCCGCGAGCGGCGCGATGAACAGATTGCCCATGAAGCTGAGCGCACCGGCCAGCCCGCATCCCGCCGCCGACAGCACGAAGGCGATGAAGCGGTTATGGCGGACGTCGACGCCGACGCTCATCGCGGCAAGATCGTTGTCGCGCACGCTCATCAGCCCGAGCCCGAAGCTGGAGGTCATCACCTTGTAAAGCGCAGCGATGGTGACGAGTGTCAGGCCGCCGGCGAGCCAGAACATCGTCGGCTCGAACCAGTCGAAATCGATCAGCTTGCTGGTCGCCAGCGGCATGCCCGAGGTGCCGCCGACCTCCTGCGATTTCATCGTGAACGCGCCGATGATCTCGGCAAACACCCACATCGCGATCGAGAAATAGGCGTCGCGCAGCCGGAACAGCGGAAACGCGATGATCGCGGCGACGGCGCCGGCGACCAGCGGCGCCACCGGCAGCACCCAGATCGGGGTGACCTCGAGCCAGCCCGAGGTCAGGAACAGCGCATAGGCGCCGAAGGCGATGAACACCTGGTGGCCGAGCGAGACCAGTCCGGCATAGCCCGCCAGCAGGTTCCACATCTGCGCCATCGTCAGCAGCAGCAGGCATTCGGTCGCGAGCCGCAGAAAACCCTCGTTCAGCACGAAGGGCGCACTAGCAATGAGCGCGACGAACACGATGGTAGAGGCCAGGAGAACTGTCCGCGTCGGCATCGGCGTCACACCCTGCTCGACACGAGACCCGACGGGCGGATCAGCAGCATGATGAAGAACAACAGATGCGCATAGAGCAGCCCGGCATTCGGGTCGATCTTCAGCCCGATCAATTGCGCCATGCCGAGCGCGATGCCACCGAGCAGCGCGCCCCAGAACGAGCCGAGCCCGCCGAGCACCACGACCTCGAAGGCGATCAGCAGCCGCTCGGCGCCCGAGAATGGCGTGAAGCTCGAGCGTACCGCGAGCAGCACGCCGCCGATCGCGCCGAGCGCGAGCGACAGGCCCATCACGTAGTTATAGACCCGGTCCGGCTTGACCCCGGACAGCCGGACGATGTCGCGGCGGTCGGCGGTGGCGCGCACGATCCGGCCGAACTCGGTGTGGCGCAGCACGAGCTGCAGCGCCATGAACAGCAATGCGGCGAGCACCAAGGTCAGCAGCGGCATGATCCCGATGTTGAGGCCGGCGATTTCGAGGCTGGCGCGGGAGAGCTCGCCGACCTGCAGGCTGCGCACGTCGGCGCCGAAGATCTCGACCATGACATTGCGCAGGATCACCGAGACGCCGAAGGTCAGCAGCAGCGGCGACAGCGGATCGGGCGACGTCACGACCCGGTTGACGATGACCGCCTGGTAGAGCCATCCGACCGCAAAGGACAAAGCGATCACCGGGATCAGCATCAGCAGCGGCGGCACCTGCGGAAACAGATTGGAAAGCAGCACGGCGCAGAACGCGCTCAGCACCATGAACTCGCCATGCGCGATGTTGACGACGCGCATCACGCCGAACACCAGCGCGAGCCCGATGCCGAGCAGCGCGTAGAGCCCGCCCAGCAGGGCCCCGTTGATCAATGTCTCAACCCAGATCATGTTCGTTGCCAATCCTGGCTAGTTTCCGAAATAGGCGTGCGTCAGCTGCTCCGGCTGCAACCCTTGCGCCGGACCGGTCAGCGACACCCGCCCCTTCAACAGGCAATAAATTCGCTCGGAGGTCGCGAGCGCGCGCTTGACGTCCTGCTCGACCAGCACGACGGCGGTGCCCTCGCGGCGAATGTCGGCAAACGAGCGATAGATCTGCTCGACCACGACGGGCGCGAGCCCGAGCGAAATCTCGTCGCACAGCAGCAGCCGCGGGTTCGACATCAGCGCGCGGCCGATCGCCGCCATCTGCTGCTGGCCGCCGGAGAGCTGGCCGGGAAACATCCGCCGCCGCTCTTCCAGGATCGGGAACAGGTCGAACACCCGCCGCAGCGTCCAGCTGCCGTTGCGCCGGTTGACGCTGCCCATCAGTAGGTTTTCCTCGATGGTCAGCGAGTCGAACAGCAGCCGGCCCTCGGGCACCATGATGAGCCCGAGCCGCGACACCTGTTCGGCCGGCATCTGCGAGATGTCGATGCCGTCGAAAAGCACCGCCCCGCGCCGCTCCTCGTTGAGCCCGACCAGCGCCTTCAGGAACGTCGACTTGCCCGCGCCGTTGGCACCGACCAGCGCCACCGCCTCGCCGTCGGCGACGGTGAAATTCATGTCGAACACCGCCTGGAGATCGCCGTAGAAGATCTGCAGGCCGTTCACATCAAGCAACGCCATCGGCCTTCAATCCCATATAGATCTCGCGCACCACGGCGCTGTCCATGACGTCAGCCGGCGGCCCTTCCAGCACCTTGCGACCGAAATCGAGCACCAGGATACGATCCGACACCGCACGCAGCGCGTGCGGAATGTGCTCGATCCAGATCATGGCGTGATCGGCCTTCACGCCCTTGATGATGGCAACCAGCCGCTCGACCTCAGGCTCGGTGAGGCCAGCGGCGATCTCGTCGAGCAGGATCAGCTTCGGCTTTGAGGCCAGCGCCTTGGCGAATTCCAACCGCTTGCGGTCGATCAGCGGCAAGGCGCCCGCAAGCTTGTCCGCCTTGGCGTCGAGCCCGGTCCGCTGCAACACCTCCATGGTCCAGGTCGATGCCGCCTCGCCGTACAGGCCCGCGCCGTAGGACGCCGCGACCAGCGCGTTCTCATAGACCGACAGATGCGGAAACGGCTGCGGGATCTGGAACGCGCGTCCGAGCCCCATCCGCGCCCGGCGGTGCGGCGGCAGTCCCGTGATCTCCTTGTCGTCGAGCATGATCGACCCGGCGTCGGCGGTAAGCAGGCCGACGATCAGGTTGAGCAGCGAGCTCTTGCCGGCGCCGTTCGGGCCGATCACGCCGAGGCATTCGCCGCGCGCCAGCTCGAAGCTGACGTTGTCGGCGACCACGATCTCGCCGAAGCGCTTGGAGAGCCCGCTGACGCGCAGAAGCGGTGCCATCTCAGGCCAGCTTGGAGAGCAGCTGGAGATCGGCCTGCTTCGGGATGAACGGCGCGGTGCCGTTGTGCACGATCAGGAGCTCGTAGTTCGACTTGCCGCCCTTGCTCTTGCGCCATTGCCCGCCGGACAGCGAGGTCACCGCGACGTTCTTGATCGGCGTTCCCTTGAATTTCACCGGCCCGACCACCGTCTCCATGTCGAGACCCGCGATGGCATCGCGCAGCGAGTTCTTGTCCTTTGGATCGCTGTTCTGCAATGCTGCGAGCGCAACTTCCCACAAGGCATGGGCGTAACCGATCGGCTGAGTCCATTGCTTGCCCGTCGTCTTCTCCCATTCCGCGGCGAGCTCGGCGGCGGTCTGTCCGGTCAACGACGACTTGAACGGATAGGCCGGCGTCCACCACACTTCGGTGGACATGCCGTCGCCACGATCGCCGAGCGCGTTCACCGCACTTGGAAACAGGAACGCCGCCGCGACGGTGCAGATCTGCGGCTTGAAGCCAGCCTGGGCCGCCTGGTTCCACAGCGTCACCCAGTGATTGCCGTAGGTGAAGCCGGAGACGATGTCGACGCCGTTGTTCTTGAACGACGACACCTGATTGGTGAAATCGTCGGTCGCAATCTGGAATTTTCCGGCAGAGAATTCCTGATAGCCCGCCTTTGTAATGCCGCCGGGCAGACCGACCTTCGGGTCGGAGAACGCCTGGCCAGCGGGATTGTCGATATAGAGCGTGCCGACCTTCTTGTTGGTCTCGACCGACTGCCACATGCCGAGGAAGTTCTTCACGACATCATCGGCGCCCCAGAAGAAGTGATAGCTGTAGGGGAAGCCCTTGTCGGGCGTCGACTTGCGCGGAAACATCCAGCCCTGCCACGGCACCATGGTCGAGATCGAAGGAATGCCGCGGGCGTCGGCGAGCTCCTGCACCGGCGCCTGCGCGTCGCCGTCCTCGATCAGGATCAGGTCGCATTTCTCCCGCAGCACCAGCTCGCTCGCAACCACCGACGAGCGGTTCGGATCGGATTGATTGTCCTTGAAGACAAACTCGACCCGCCAGGTCTTGCCGCCGATCTTGAGGCCATCCTTGAGGCGGGCCCTGATGCGTTCGTGAATCCAGGTGTCGGGTTCGGCAAACGGCGCGCGGACGCCGGAGAGGCACCCGACCCAGCCGATCTTGATGGTGTTGCCGGCGGCCCGCGCGACATTGACCAACGGCACGTTCATCGCCGATGCGAGACCGGTGGCACCAGCCGCCTTCAGCAGCGTGCGCCGGTCGAGCCGGCCGGACGACGGGCCGGTCTTCGAATTCTCAGTCATGTCCCTCTCCCTGAAACAATTGTCTGAACTAGATCCCGCCTAGGCCGCGGATCGCTGAATCGCCGCGCGGCCCACCGCGGCAAATTTGCACAAGGTGTTCTCGATGATCTGGCGCGGGATGCCGCGCACGATGAAGACGAGCCGCGAGCGGCGATCCGCCGACGGCCAGCTCGCAAGCGCGATCGGCGGGTGAAACACGTGCTGCACGCCGTGCACCACGATGGGCGTATCGGGCTGCTCGGCGACATGCACAATCGCCTTGAAGCGCAGCAGGTCTTCGCCCCTCAGCGCCGCGACATAATCGAGCCACCGCGCAAATGCGTCGCGCTGGATCGGCTCGTCGATAATCAGGCTGTAGGAGGATACGCCTGCATCGTGCGTGTGATGGCTGTGATGACCGCAATCTGCGCCATCGCAGTGGTGATCGCTGTGATGATGGGGCGCGTTCGCGGCCTGCGATGCCAGATCGAACCAGCGCACGACATCAGCGGACCGCGCCACCGGATCGAACAGACCGGCATCGAGGACCTTGGCCGGATCGACCATCCCGTTCCGCACATGCGAGCGCGTCGCCACCGGATTGATCGCTGCCAGCTGTGCATCGAGCCGCGCCAGCGCGTCATCGGCAGCCAAGTCAGTCTTGGTCACGAGCAGCCGGTCGGCGACCGCGACCTGCCTGACGGCTTCGTCATGCGCCTCGAGGGTACGCACGCCGTTCACGGCATCGACGGTCGCGACCACGCCATCGATGCGGTAGCGACCGAGGATATCGGGCGCCGTCATCAGCGTGTGCAGCACCGGCACGGGATCGGCGAGCCCGGTGGTCTCGACCAGCACGCGGTGGAACGGCGGGATCGTTCCGGCGGCGCGGCGAGCGGCGAGATCGGCCAGCGTCTCGATCAGATCCTCGCGCACCGAGCAGCAGATGCAGCCATTGTCGAGCAGCGCCAGACGATCCTCGCTGCTCTCGACGAGCAGGTGATCCAGCGCCACCTCGCCGAACTCGTTGATGATGGCGACGACGCCATTGAGCTCCTTCTGGCGCAGCAGGTGGTTCAGCACCGTGGTCTTGCCGCTGCCGAGGAAGCCGGTCAGCACCGTGACCGGGATCTGGTCCGCTGCTGCCATCACGTGCCCCGCTGGTAGACCTTGCGGCCCTCGAAGAAGGTCATCTCGACCCGCGTATCGGCGAGCTGATCCGGCGGGATGTCGAAGATCATCTGGTCGAGCACGATCAGATCGGCCGATTTGCCGACCTCGATCGAGCCGATCGACTGGCCGAGGCCAGCCGCGCGTGCGGCGTCGATGGTGTAGATGTCGATCACGGTCGCAAGATCGAGCGCCTGCTCGGCCCACAGCGACTTGCCGGGAAAATCACCGGTCGGATTTTGCCGCGTCACCATGCCCTCGATGCCCTGCCAGGGATCGGGGATCGGGATCACCGGCCAGTCCGAGCCGCCGGCCATCAGCGCGCCCGCCTCTTTGAGGTCCTTGTTCGGCCAGAAGCGCTGCGCGCGCTCCTCGCCCATCGCGGCCTTGTGCGCCTCCAAGAAGATGGTCGGATACCAGATGATCGGCGACAGGTCGGCGGCGACGCCGAGTTCGGCGAAGCGCTTGATGTCATCGGGCGCGATGTAGCTCGCATGGGCGATCTGATGAATCAGATGGGTCGGGCCGTTGAAGCTGCGCACGACATCGATGGCATCGAGCGCCTGCGTCACCGCGGCATCTCCCGCGCAATGGATCTTCGCCGCCAGGCCGAGCTTCTCGCAACGCCCGAGCCAGCGGATCAGGTCCGGCACGGTCAGCATGGTCGCGCCGCGGAAGCAACAGCCGCGCACGGGATCGGCGACATACGGCTCGTGGAAGGCCGCGGTCTTGGCGCCGGGCACGCCGTCGAGGAACACCTTCACATAGTCCGGCTTCACATGGGCGCCGCGATACTGCTCGCGCAACGCAAACAACTCCTCGCCGGCCTTGCCGAACATGAAGCCGGGCTCGACCACTGGCATCGCGCAGACCGCCCAGGCGGTGAGCTCGCCGCGGTCGTCGAGCCCCTTCAGCGCCGCCATGATCGGCTGCATGCTGGCAGCATCGATGAATGCCGTGACGCCATAGGTATTCAGCACCGAGATCGAGCGCGCCACCGCCGCGCGGTCCATCTCGGCCGTGTAGTGACCGGAGGCGGCGAGCGCCCGCTCCACCAAACCCGAGGCGGCCTCGATCATGATCCCGGTCAGAGTCCCGGTCTTGAGATCGCGGCCGATCTCGCCGTCGGTCGGATCAGGGGTATCGGCCTGCACGCCGGCGAGCCGCAGCGCCGCCGAGCTCGCCCAGCGATTATGATAGGTGTCGTCGCGCAGCACGACGGGGTGGCCGAGGCATGCTGCGTCGAGCAGCGCGCGGGACTGCGCAGTGTTCATCTCGTTCAGCAGATTGTTACCGAACTGCCCGCCGACGATCCAGGCGCCGGGCGCTGCCGCCGATGCGGCCTTGTGCAGGGTCTCGGCGATCCTTGGAATGCTGTCGGCGTTGGAAAAACGAAGCTCGTAGAGATCGGCCTGACCGCCCATCATGATGTGATTGTGGATGTCGACGATCCCCGGCATCGCCATCCGCCCGCCCAGATCGACGGTTGCAGTCCCCTCGCCGATCAGCGACGCGACGTCGCGCTCCTCGCCGACGGCGATGAACCGGCCGGCCTTGACCGCCGCGCATGCCACCCAGGGCTGCCCTCGGTTCGACGTGTAGATCCGGCCGTTGCGGAAGACCGTGTCGGCGAATGTCCTGTTCATGCGGATCAACTTCTCGATTGGGAAGGCCTGAAGCGATCACTGTGCGATGCACAGCGGCCGCACCGCGCACGACACCAGCGTGACGCCAAACGTTCGGCATGTCGGCAATTGGAACAATCCACCGTCCGGTGGATGCTCCGCCGCCTCCCGCAACACGGCTAAGCGGCAGCAGCTTAGAACCCCAGCGCCAGGCCGTCCTTGCGGTGGTCGGAGGCGCCGAACAGAACGCCCCTGGCGTGGTCGATGCGGATCGCCTGGCAGCCGCCGATCGGCTCCTCGGAGAAGCGGGCCTCGTGACCGCGGGCGCGCAGCTCGTCGCGGATATCGGGAGAAATCGTCGTCTCCAGCGACAACGCGCCGTCGAAGGCAAAGGAGCGCGGTGCCTCGGCCGCCGCCTGGATGTCCATCTTCAAATCGAGGATGTTCGAGATCAGATTGGCATGGCCCGCGGCCTGGTAGTGCCCGCCCATCACCCCGAACGACATCACGGTCCTGCCGTCCTTGCGGACGAGGCCCGGGATAATAGTGTGCATCGGCCGCTTGCGCGGTCCGAGCGAATTGAGGTGCCCGGGCCTGGCGCGAAAGCTCCAGCCGCGATTGTGCAGCAGGATGCCCGATTTCGGCGCATAGATGCCGCTGCCGAACGGATAGAACAGCGAGTTGATCAGCGAGACCGCATTGAGGTCGCGGTCGACCACCGAGCGGCCGATGGCCATGAAATCACGCATGCCGCTTCCTCTGATGTTGCGAGCGGCAGCCGCTCGCCAACATTGTCGAATACGACACCGGTCCTCGGGGAACCTTCGGTTGGCGGTGCGGCAGGGAGCAATCCACCTAACGGTGGATCAAGCAGATCACGCCGCAAGAATTTGGATGTATGGCCTACAGACCCTGCGCCAAAATTCGATGTCGTCCCGGCGAAGGCCGGGACCCATAACCACAGATGGTCATTGTTGCGATGGGTGGAACGACGAATCCCGCTCACAATATCCGCTGCGGAGTATGGGTCCCGGCCTTCGCCGGGACGACAGGAGGAACGAGCCGCGGACTCGCAATCTACAACCGACGCTTCAATGCGGCCGCGACATCATCGCTACCACCGCCGACCGCGTCTCGACGCCGAGCTTCTCGAAGATGTGGATCAGGTGCGTCTTCACCGTCGCGAGACCGATGTTCAGGCATTCGCCGATCTCGCGGTTGGTCCGGCCGCAGCACAACAGCTCGACCACCTCCATCTCGCGCGAGGTCAGGCCGTAGCGCGCCGGCTCGTCGGGGTTCGAGGACAGGCGGCTGGTCAGGTTGAACTCGAGATAGTCGTGGATCTTCTCGGCAATATGCATGCTGCTTTCGGGGATCGCGCAGCCCGGCGCCCAGAGCACGCTCATGCCGGCGACGATCCGGTCGTTGCGGCGGAAGAAGAACTCGATCATGTCGGCGACGCCGCATTGGCCGGCGAAGGCGCGGTAGGTCGCCGCCTCCTGGGACGCGCATTGGGCGAGCGCTGTGCTCAGCCGGGCAATCGACCGGTTGCTCGCGGAGCGAGGATGCAGCGGATCGAGCCGGTTCATGCCGGCAAGATACTGGTCGTGGAAACTCGGCGGGACGTTGCTGGAGAGCACAAAGCGGTTGAGGGTCAGATTGCCGTCGACCTCGTAGAACGCGGTCGCGGACCCCTCGAGAATCCCGCGCGCGAACTGAATGGCCTGCGTGGTTGCCGGATCCGGTCGGCCCAGAAGCGCGATCATGACCTACCTCCCGATGTTTCCCGATGGCGAACGTCTGCGCGTCGCATGCCCGGCACGCTGGGGCAGACGCAGGGCGTAGTCAAGCAATTTGCGGGCCAAGCGCACATCCTGGAAACGGTTACGCCGGAGTAACCTCAGACCCCCCTCCACCATCCGGTTGATTGCGGACGGCGCGACCCATGCGGAACTTTCGCACCTCCCCATGTCATCATTGGATCAAGAATGAATTCGCGTCGCATCATGGCCGCCTTCCCGTCGGCGGCCGACGAACAAGTCACCCTCGCCAACTGGCGTCAGCATCCCTATAACGAGTGGGCATTCCGCAATGTCCGCGAGCTGCTGCCGACCGCGAACATCGCACGCGCCGCGGCGCCGGCGCCGCTGTCCTTTGCGCCGCGCTATCTCGACGACGTCAGCTTCGCCGATCCGCGCGGCGAAACGGTCGGCGTCGGCCAGGCGCTGCGCGCCAGCCACACCGACGGCATCGTGGTGTCGCACCGCGGACAGGTCGTGTTCGAATGGTATGCCCACGGCCTTACACCGGACACCCCGCACCTCATCTTCTCCGTCAGCAAGTCGGTCGCCGGAACGCTTGGCGGCATCCTCGCCGATCACGGCAAGCTCGACCCGGACGCGCCGGTGACGCGCTATATCCCGGAGATGGAGGGATCGGTCTATGGCGGCAGCTGCACGGTGCGCCACCTGCTCGACATGAGCGTCGGCATCCGCTTCGACGAAGACTACATGGCGCGCGACGGCGACATCATGAACTACCGCCGCTCGACCGGCTGGGAGCCGCCGGATCCCGCGATTCCGCCAAGCAATCTGCGCGACTATCTGCGCACGCTGCGGCCAAACGGCGCGCCGCATGGCGAGACCTTCCACTACGTCTCGACCAACACCGACGTGCTCGGCTGGGTCTATGAGCGCGCCTGCGGCATGTCCTATGCGAAGATCCTCTCGCAATATCTGTGGCAGCCGATGGGCGCCGAGCACGACGCCTACATCACGGTCGATTCCCGCGGCGCAGCGCGCGTCGCCGGCGGCATCTGCGCGACGGTGCGCGACCTCGCCCGCTTTGGCGAGATGATGCGCAATCACGGCATCAGCAACGGACGCCAGGTGGTGCCGGGCTGGTGGGTCGACGACATCAGGCAGAACGGCAACGCCGAGGCCTGGTCGCGCGGCGACCTGACCAAGGTGTTTCCGAACGGCAATTACCGCAACAAGTGGTACACGCTCGACCGCGGCGAAACGCCGTTCGCGGCCGTCGGCATTCACGGCCAGTGGATCTACATCGATCCGGCCAACGAGACCGTGATCGCGCGCGTGTCCTCGCAGCCGCTGCCGATGGACCTCGATCTCGACCACATGTGGATGCGCGGCTATCGCGCGATCGCGGTCAGGCTTGCCGGCAAGGACTGACCGGTCCACAGTGACCTCATTCGACAGGAGGCCGCCGCGTATGCCAGTCCGTCACCGACTGGAACGCGGCGCCAGCGCGGACCAGCACGTCCTCGGAAAGATGCGGACCAACCAGCTGCATGCTGAGCGGCATCTGGTCCGAGGCCATCCCCATCGGCAGCGTGATGGTCGGGCTGCCTGAGAAGTCGAACACCGCGGTGAAGCGCAGGATGCTCAAGAGCACATTGGGGTCGGCGCCGTACTCGCTCATCTTGGTGAGCGTTGGGATCGGCACCGGCATCGTGGGAATCAAGAGCAGATCGATATCCTCGAACATCGCGGCAAGGCTGCCGCTGAACTTCAGCCGCTCATGATGGATCGCGGCAATGTCGACGCCGCTCATCGCCCTGCCCTGCTCGATCAGCTGCGCGAGGTCCGGCCCGTATTCCGACTTCCGCGACGGGTAAGTGTCGAGATGCGCCTCCGCCGTCTCCACCGAGCACATCGCGATCCACTGGCTGACGAGCTTCTGGTACGGCGGGACATGCACTTCGCGGATGTCGGCACCGAGATCGGCGAGCGTGCGCTCGCCTTGCACCAGGGCGGTCACGACCTGGCGGTCGATACCCTCCTGGGTGTACCTGCGATCAACGCCGATCCGCAGTCCCCTGATGCCCTCGCCTGCCCCGGCCAGATAGTTCGGCACCGGCGCCCGCAACGCGGTCGGATCATCGGCATCGGCACCAGCGATGACGCCGAGCATCGCCGCGGCGTCGGCAGCGCTGCGGCACATCGGCCCGACGTGATCGAGCGAGTCCGCCAGCGGGAAGATGCCGTGCCGGCTGACGCGGCCCCAGGTCGGCTTGATGCCGGTCAAGCCGCAGGTCGCCGATGGAAACCTGATCGAGCCGCCGGTGTCGCTGCCGATCGAGCCGTAGCAGAGGCCGGCCGATGTCGCGACGCCCGATCCGCTCGATGACGAGCCGACCCAATAGTTCACGTTCCACGGATTGAGCGGGGCCTCGACGGCCGGATGGTGGCTGGTGTAGGCGCCCTCCGTCATCTTGAGCTTGCCGAGCGTCACCGCGCCGGCAAGCTCGAGCCGGTCCACGATCGTGGCGTTGAAGGACGGCACGAACTTGGCATGGATCGTGGTGCCGCCCGTGGTCGGCGCAAACGTCGTGTAGCAGAGGTCCTTCAGTCCGATCGGAACGCCGTGCAGCGGGCCGCGCCAGATGCCCCTGGCGATCTCCGCATCGTGCTGTTTCGCCTGCGCCATGGCGCGCTCCGAAAGGACGTGCGCGTAGCCGTGAAACTGCCCATCCAGTTTGGCGATTCGGCCGAGGATCGCCTCCGTGATCTCCGAAGACTTCACCTCGCCGCGGCGGATGAGCCCGGAGATCTCTGTGATCGACTTGTAGTGCAATGGATCCGCTGACATCTGACGCCCTGCTGTTTTCGGAAAATGCCTTCCCGGACCGCCGCTCCGGGCGGCGGTCTCGTCACTGTGCTGACGGCGTGCTGCGCCTAGAACTGGACGCCGCGCGTCAACGCTCCGTCCACGACGAGGTTGGTCCCCGTGATGAAGCTCGCCGCCCTGCTCGCGAGAAATACGGCGGCGTTCGCCATCTCCTGCGGCGTGCCCATGCGGCCGGTCGGGTTGAGCGCCAGCGCGGACTTGTACAGTTCGGGATTGCCGTCCTTGATCATGTTCCAGACGCCGCCCTCGAAATAGGTATTGCCCGGCGACACCGAATTGGCCCGGATGCCCTTGGCGGCGAGCTGGTAGGCAAGCCCCTGCGTGTAGTGGATGATCGCGGCCTTGAACGTCCCGTAAGGACCGCTGGCAAAATCGACCTCGCGGCCCGAAACGCTGGAGATGGTGACGATCGCTGCCGCCTTGCTCTTCTCGAGATACGGCATCGCCGCGTTGACGAGCCGCACCGTTCCCATCATGTCGGTGGAGAATTCCTTCTCCCAGCTCTCCTCGTCCTGTCCGATCGACAGCGCGCTGACATTGGCAACCACGACATCGATGCCGCCGAGCTTGGATGCCATGTCGGCAACCCAGGCCTTCAACACCGGTCCGTTCGAAACGTCGACCGCGCCGCCGAACGCCCCAACGCCCTTGGCCTTGATCGCGGCAACAGCGCTCTCGACATCCGCCTGGTTGCGCGCGCAAATGCCGACATTGGCGCCTTCGGCGGCGAACGTGTCGGCGATGGCCCTGCCGATGCCCTTGGTGCTGCCGGTGACGAGAACCTTTGCTCCCTTGAGTCCCAGATCCATGTCCATTCCCTCCGTTATTATCGATTATGGAAACCGCTATTCACCACATGGCGCAGCCGATCAGAGCAACAGCTGCGCGCGAACATTGTCTTCGTTGACCTCCTCACCGGCCAGCGACCGCGTGATCTTGCCCTTCTCCATGATGTAGCAGCGCTGGGCGACGGCAAGAATCGTGTCGAGGTTCTGCTCGACGATGATGATCGTCGTCCCGAGCTCGGTGCGGAACGACTTCAGCGCTTCGCAGATATGCTGCACGATCGAGGGCTGGATGCCTTCGGACGGCTCGTCGAGGATCATCAAGGATGGATTACCGATCAGCGCGCGGCCGATCGCAAGCTGCTGCTGCTCGCCGCCAGACATGGTGCCCGCGATCTGCCGCCGGCGCTCCTTCAGGCGCGGAAAATACGCGTAGACGAGTTCCGGGAGCTTCTTTCCATCCGGCCCGCCGATCAACTCGCCGACCTGCAGATTCTCCTCGACGGTCATTTGCGGAAACACGTCGCGGCCCTGCGGGATGTAGCCGAAGCCGGCACGCGCGCGGGCATCGGCCTCGAGCTGCGTGACGTCCTGATCCATGAAGGTGATGGTGCCGCGCCAGCTCTGCAGCAGGCCGATCAGGCAGCGCATCAGCGTCGACTTGCCGACGCCATTGCGGCCAATCACGCCGACGATCTCGCCGCGCGCGACCTGCATGCTGACGCCCTGCAGGATCGGCGTCGCGCCGTAGCCCGCCCAAAGTCCCGAGACGTCCAGAATGCGATCAGTGCGCATGGGTCTTACCCAGATAGATTTCCGCGACCTTCTCGTCCTCCAGAATGGCCTCGAGGCTGCCGCGCGCGAAGATCTTGCCGAGATGCAGAACGGTGATGCGCTGCGCGACCTGGCGCACGAACGCCATGTCGTGCTCGACCACCAGCACCGTCATGCCCTCGGCATTGAACGACTTGATCAGTTCGCCGGTCTTGTAGGTCTCCTCCGGCGACATGCCGGCGGTCGGCTCGTCCAGCAGCAGGAGTTGCGGCTGCAACGCGAGCGCCATCCCGATCTCCAGCCATTGCTGCTGGCCGTGCGACAGCGCGCCTGCAAGCTTGCCGCCGTCATCGGCCAGATCGAGCAGCGCCAGCAACCGCTCCTCTTCCTCCATGCGCTCGGCGCCCGAAAGGCGTTCCTGCAGCGCGATCTGGATGTTCTGCCGCACCGGCAGCTCCTTGAACACGCTCGGCGCCTGCATCTTGATGCTCATGCCACGCTGCACCCGCGCGTAGGGACGCTCGGCGGTGATATCGACGGAGTCGAAAAAGATGCTGCCCGTGGTCGGCAGATAGAGGCCGACGATCAGCTTGAACAGCGTGCTCTTGCCGGCGCCGTTGGGCCCGATCAGGCAGTGGACCTCACCGGCATTGACCGTCAGGTCGACATCGGAGACCGCGGCTAATCCACCGAAACGCTTGGAGACGCCTTTCACATCGACCAGTGCCATGGATCAGGTCTCATCCGATTGCAGACGGCTGGTATCGGCAAGCGCAGGAGCCTCGTCTCGCCGCCGGCGCCTGCCCCACCAATCGACCACGAGCTTGCCGATACCGAGCACAAAGCCCTGCGGCGCCAGCATCACGGTGGCGAGCAGCAAAACCCCCATCAGCACCAGCGCCGCCTGCTGGCTGTAGACCGTGATGGTCTGGAAGCCGAACAGCAGCAGGAACGATCCGACGAGGGTTGCGGTCAGATCGTTGCGGCCGGAGAACGCGACCCACACGATCGGCATCGCCGCCGCCGGCAGGCCGATGCTGGACGGCGTGATGAACTGCCCCCACGACGTGTACAGCGCGCCGCTGAGGCCCGCGAGGCCGCTGCCGATCACGAAGGTCAGGAGTTGATATTTGCGGACGTCGTAGCCGAGCATCTCGGCGCGCTGCGGATTTTCCCGCGTCGCCACGATCACGTTGCCGACGCTCGAGTTCACCAGCATCCGCAGCGCGATGTAGACGATCACGATCAACGCGATCATGAGATAATAGAGCGCCGATCCCTCGATGTCGAAGCTGCCGACGGTGAGCGGGTCCATCCCTTTCATGCCGTTGAAGCCGTTCAGCCGCGCCGGGCCGATATGCCATTCCGGCCCGGCCGTCTGCCCGAGGAAGAAGGCAAGGACCAGCGTCGCCGACAGCGTCACGATGCCGAAGAAGATGCCGCTGATGCCGCCCCAGATCATGAAGTAGCCGAGGATCCCCGCTGCGATCATCGCGACGACAACCGAGAGGACAAGCGCGGCGATCGTGGTCGTTCCGCCGCCCATGTTGATGGCGAGCACGCCATAGCCGTAGCCGGCGATACCAAAGAAGAAGGTCTGGCCGAACGACAGCATGCCGCCATAGCCCCACATCAGGCAGAGGCCGAGCGCCATGAATATCCAGATCAGGAAGTAAGCGAAGTTGCCGACGTCGTAGGAATCGGCGAACAAAGGATAGATCAGCGCACCCGCCAGCACGGCAAGGAAGCAGGACCAGAAGATCCTGCCACGTCCGAGCGTCTGCGGACCGTCGAGCAGCTTCAACATCACAAATTCCCGTCTAGCGCCCACGACGCACCAATACGCTGGATAGCCCTTCAGGCAGCACACGTATGATCAGGATCACGGCAAACAGCATGCCGATCTGTCCGATGATCTGGCCATAACTCGCATTGAGCGCCATCCGTATCATCGCCAAGAACACCGCGGCAGGCGCGGTTCCGAGCAGGACGTTGGCGCCGCCGATCACGACGGTGACGAAGCTCTCGACCACGAAGGTCGCGCCCATGGTCGGGATCAGCGTCATGGTCGGTGCATAGAGCGCGCCGCAGAGTCCCGCGAGCGCCGTGCCGATCCCGAAGCTGATGGAATAGATGCGCCCCGTGCGCGCGCCGAGCGCCTTCGCCATCGCCGCGTTCTGCATCGTCGCCCGCGCGATCACGCCGAAGCGCGTCTTCATGAAGATGATGTAGAGCCCCGCCAGCACCGCCACCGCACAGAAGAACAGCACCAGGCGGTAGGTAGAGAACGTGTAGCCGCCGATCGCAAAGCTTCCCTCCGGCGTGCCAATGCCGCGCACTGCGGAGCCGACGGTCAGCAGCATCGACTGGGTCACGATCAGGCTGAGGCCCCAGGTCGCGAGCAGTGAGTCGAGCGGGCGCTTGTAGAAGCGCCGCACGACGAGGTACTCGACGATCATGCCGATGATCCCCGCAGTCAGCGCCGCCAGGATCTGTGCGATCGGCAGCGGCACGCCGAGATTCACGAGCCCGACAGTGACATAGGCCCCGCACATGATGAACTCGCCATGCGCCATGTTGATGACGCCCATCATGCCGAACACGATGGCAAGGCCCGCCGCGGACAGGATCAGGAACGCGAAGACGTCGGCGAACTGATAGAATACCGAGAAGAGTTCAGCCGACATTCCGCTCTCCGTGATCACGGCGCCGCATCATCGCGGCGCCGTCTCGCTTCAAATTCGAGCTGCAAAACACGAGCAAGATTCGTGCCCGTGCGCATCACGATTTGCTGGGAAGATGACTCGGCGTGTACTGATCCTTGTCGTTCTTCTTGGTCAGGTCGCAGCCGATCTCGCCCAACCAATACGGCTGGATCGTGCCGTAGTCCTTCTCGACGGTCACCTCGTGCTTGGGCCCGACCGAGATCAGGCGCATGCGGTGCGAGGTATGCTGGCTCTTCGGATCGATGCACACCTTGCCCTCGGGCGCGTCGATGCAGGCATCGCCTGATGCGATCACCTTGCGCATGTCCTCGAGCTTGGTCGACTTCGCCTTCTCGACCAGCGCCTTGTACATGTAGAGTGCATTATAGGCGTTGTAGCCCATGTCGTTGATGTAGAGCTCATCGGGGAACTTGGCGTGCCAGCGCTTCTTGAAGTCGTTGGCTTCGGGGGTGTCGATCTCCTCGAACCAGTTCGCGGTCGCATGCATGTTGTTGAGCGCCGGCGGCTTGAACCGCTTGTGCTCGAATCCGAGCATGATCTTGATCGAGGACCCCATCGGCAGATTGAGATTGGCCGCGGCCGCCTGCTCGAAGAACGAGTCCTGGGCGGCGCCGACATTGATCGTCAGCAGCCAGTCCGGCTTCGCCTTCTGGATGTTCTGGATCGTCTGCGCGAATTGCGACACACCGAGCGGGATGAATTCTTCTCCGACGACCTCGCCGCCGAGATCCTTCATGATCTTCCGGTTCCACTCCGCCGAGATCTGGCCGAAATTGTAGTCGGCGGCGATGACGTAGACCTTCTTGCCGAACTTCTGGACCATCCAGGGGATCAGGGTCGAGAACTGCTGCTCCGGCACCGCACCCATGCTGATCATGCTGGCGTCGCAGACGCCACCTTCATACTGGTTGGTATAGAAGTACGGCGTGGTGGTGCGATCGACGATCGGGCGCAACGCCTCGCGCGAGGCCGAGGTGATGCCGCCGATCAGCACATCGACCTTGTCGCGATTGAGCAGCCGCCGGCCGAACTCCTGATAGCGGGCGTTGTCGCCCTGGGGATCAAGATGGATCAGCTCGATCTGGCGTCCGAGGACGCCGCCGCTCTTGTTGATCTCCTCGACCGCCAGCTGCGATCCGTGCAGCTTCGGCATGCCCATGAAGGCGAGATCGCCGGAGACGTCCTCCAGCAAGCCGACCTTCAGCGGCGGTTCTGCCGCCTGCGCGCTACCTATTGCCGCGATGCCAAGCACCGCACCAAGCAAAGCCCTTCCAACTATTCGCCCCGAATTCATCGCGATGTTCCTTGTCGTTGAATGATTGTTGGAAGTTCACGCCTTGAGGTAATTCTTCAGGATCGACGCCCCCATCGTGTATTTGGGGTCGACCATGTTGCCGAGCCGCATGCGGCCGGCCTGGCTGAGCAGCATGTAGGCGTCGATCTCATCGAAGCCGTAATCGGCGCTCATCCACCGCACCAGCTCGCGATAGGCGATCCGCGCCGCGTCCTCGAGCGGACGCGCACTGCCGATCGTCATGATGAAGTCGCGCGTCTCGAGCCGCGGCCAGGCAAAGCTCCAGTTCTTGATCAGGTCGATCTGCAGCGTCACGGTGGCGCGCTGTTCGAGCGCGACCCCCGAAAGCTCGCCATCGCCTTGCGTTGCGTGGCAATCGCCGACATAGAGCAGCCCGCCCTCGGCATGCACCGGCAGATAGATGATCGCGCCGGGCGCGACGTCAGGCAGGTCCATGTTGCCGCCGTGATAATCAGGCTGCAGCGAGGAGATCGCCTCGATCTCGGGTGACACGCCGATCGTGCCGATGAACGGCTCGTAGGGCAGCGTGATCTTGTCGTTCCAGCGCACGCCGTTGCGATCGACATGCAGCTTCTTGACGCGCTCCGGCAGCGGCGGATTGAGCAGTGCCGTCGATGCGGTGCCGACCAGGCCGCCGAACTCCGGAATGATGCAGGTGGTTCCGGCCGGCTGCGCGCCGCGGGTCTCGACGTCGCGGATATAGACCGCGAGACAATCGCCCTTCCTGGCGCCCTTGACCGCGATCGGCCCGCATTGCGGATTGAGGTACGGGAAGTTCAGTTTCGCCGTCGGGCTGTCGCTTTCGCTGGTGAGCACGCCGCCGAAGGCATCTTCGGTCTCGACGACGACCACCCCGCCGGGATCGATCGACAAGGTCGGCTTGGCATAGGGTCCATAGACGTAATGGAAACCGCCCTGCTGCTCGATCGTCAGACTGTGGGTCGTGCCCGTCGCGCCCTTGGCGACTGCAAGCTTGGCCATGATGGAACTCTTCAACCAATCTTCGGTCATGCGAACGGGCTCCTCAACTCAGATCGCGGGATGACGCTTGTGCCAGTCGGTGACGCGCTGGAAGGCATCGCCCGCACGAACGAGACTTGCTTCGTCGAAGTGACGGCCGACGAACTGGAAGGCGACCGGACCACCGTTCGGCGCGAAGCCGCCGGGCAGCGTCACGGTCGGACTGCCGGTCATGTCGAACGGACAGGTGAAGCGCAGCAGCCCGGTGATCAGCGACGGGTCCTCACCCAGCACCGCCATCTTGGCCAATGTCGGCGCAGCGAACGCCTGGGCCGGAACCGCAATCAGATCGACGGTCTCGAACAGCAGCCGCACCGCGCCGCGGAACGCCTCGCGCCGCAGCACGATCTTCTGATAGTCCATGCCGGATTGCGCCCGGCCGAGATCGAGCAGGCCAGCGAGCGCCGGACCGTATTCGTCCTTGCGCGCGGGATAGGTTGCTTCGTGCGCGACCGCCACCTCGATGCCGCACAGCGGGAACCAGTCCTCGATGACGGCCTTCGGGTCGGGGAACGTGATCTCTTTGATCTTCGCGCCGAGGTCGGCCGCGACGCGCAGGCCTTCGCTGAGCACCTTGCCCGCAGCCTCGTCGGTGCCCTCGCTGGTCCAGTGCCGATCAACCCCGATCGACACGCCGCGCAAATCCCCCGTCAGGCCTGCGAGATAATCCGGCACGGGCAGCGGCACGGAGGTGGTGTCCTTGGGATCCTGCCCCGCGATCACCGCAAGCATCGCGCCGCAATCGGCTGCGTTGCGTGCCATCGGGCCGATGTGATCGAGCGTCGCCGCGAGTTCGAACGCGCCGTAACGGCTGACGCGTCCCCAGGTCGGCTTCAATCCGGTGATGCCGTTGGCGGCCGAGGGAAAGCGGATCGACCCGCCGGTATCGGTTCCAAGCGAGCCAAAGCAAAGCCCCGCCGCTGTGGCGACGCCGGAACCGCTCGAGGACGCGCCGGACCACAGATCGGCATTCCAGGGATTCTTCGGCGGATCGATCTTCGGGTGATGGTCCGCATAGGCGCCCTCGGTCTGCTGCAACTTGCCGAGGATGACCGCGCCGGCATCCTTCAGCCGCGCGACGACCGTGGCGTCCTCATTCGGACGGAAATCGCGATGAATGGTCATGCCGTGCGCGGCGGGCGCGCCCTTGGCCCAGCACAAATCCTTGACCGCGATCGGCACGCCGTGCAGCGGTCCCTTGATCTTGCCGGATTCGATCTCCTTCTCGGCCGATGCAGCGTCGGCAAGCGCCGCCTCGCCCATCACGTGGGCGTAGCTCTTGAGCTTGCCGTCGAGCTGCTCGATCCGTCCGAGCATCGCCTTGGTCACCTCGACCGGCGAGAGCTTCCTGGCCTGGATTTGCTGCCCGACCTCAATCAGTCCGAGATAGTGAAGATCCGTCGTCGGCATCGTTTCTCATCCCCGCACTTGGCACCGCACTTGGCACGACGCAAGCGCAGGCACTGCCCATCACCGCGCATGCGCCTCCGGCTTGGCGACACGGGCGTGTCGCCAATTTGTTTGGCGGCAAAAGCAAAAAAGCCACCCGCCCCTCCGAAACGAAGGTGACGAATGGCCCAAATGCCGCGGCTATGATCTATCGCAAGGGACCGTGATCGAACGGAGCACTCTGCGCGGCGATCGGGACGTCATCGGCCAGATCGACGCACGCAAGGTTCGACAGGAAGCCCTGTAGGAGAAAATTCTAAGGAGGTGTGCAGCGCGTTGTCAACGAGGCTGGCTGCACAAATTTCGCAAGGTGCATGCGCAGCAAATCGGCATGACGTCTTGCACCGACATCTGCGAAGATGATTTCCTTCGCAAGTCGCCCTGAAAGTCGTCGATGACAAAGCCGTCCATTCCCGTTGGCATTATCTGCTCGCAGCACGGGCCTTATCAGGCCATGGGACGCGAGATCCTGAAGAGCGCCATGATGGCGGTCGACGAGATCAATGAGCAGGACGAGTTCGACTTCTCGATATCGGCGCATGTCCGCGATCCCCGCGGCATCATTTCGGAATACCATACGGTCTGCGACGACCTCATCCGCAATGTCGGGGTCGAGCACATCATCGGCTGCTACACCTCGGCCTCGCGCAAGCAGGTGTTGCCGATCGTCGAGCGCACCGACCGCCTGCTCTGGTATCCGGCGCGCTATGAGGGGTTCGAATGTTCCGACAACGTCATCTATGTCGGCGCCTCGCCCAATCACAACGTGCTGCCGCTGGTGCGTTACGTGCTCGACAATCTGTCGCGCGAGATCTTCTGTGTCGGCTCCAACTATGTCTGGACCTGGGAAACCAATCGC
Source organism: Bradyrhizobium sp. NAS96.2 (assembly GCF_001908235.1). Classification (GTDB taxonomy): domain Bacteria; phylum Pseudomonadota; class Alphaproteobacteria; order Rhizobiales; family Xanthobacteraceae; genus Bradyrhizobium. The sequence goes on along the minus strand of NZ_LGHK01000043.1, from coordinate 100,724 downwards.
GTCACCCGCGAGCTGGTGACGGCGGCGCGGGGAAAGATCCTCGCGGAACGCCTGCTTGAACTCGGTGAGAGCGCGGTCACGCACATCGTCGACGAGATCGTGCGGCGCCGGCCGCCGGTCGTCTTCAACACGCTGGTCGGCAGTTCGAGCTATGATTTCATCCGCGCCCTCCATGCGGCGACGCTTGCCGCGGGTCTCGACATCCCGATGCTGAGCTGCAGCCTGTGCGAGCCCGAGCTGAAGATCGCGGGCCCCGCATCGGCCGGGTGCATTACGTCGTCGGCCTATTTCGAAAGCATTCGGCTGCCCGAGAACCAGGCCTTCGTCGCGCGCTGGAAGGCGCGTCACGGCGAGCACTCCAGCCCGTCGGTGGACGGGCAGTCCGCCTATGTCGCGGTCTATCTGCTGGCCCGCGCATTGCAGCGCGCCGGCACATCCGACATCGGCGAGGTGCGGCGCGCCGCCGCCGGCTATCGCTACAATTCGCCGCAAGGTCCGGTCTGGATCGACGGCAGCAACAACCACTGCGTCCTGACGCCGCGGCTCGCCGTCTCCAACGCCGAAGGACAGTTTGACATCTTCTGGGAAGCTGAAGCGCCGGTCAGACCGGATCCCTATCTGACGCAGCTCGACATCGCCGCCAGCCCTGCAAGGGACGGAACGTTGCCGAATGCGCCACATCTGCGGGTGGTGAAATGAGCAAGCCGTCGTCGTTCTCGCTGCGCGGACGCAAGGCGCTCGTCGCCATCAAGGACGAGCGCGACGCCATCATCGTGAGGCGCCAGTTCGAGCGCCTCGGGATCGACATCGTCATATGGGATGGCGGCGCCACGATCGACTGCCGGCCGGACGTGACGCTGATCGACGACGAGTTCCTGCCGCTCACCTCACCGGCGCAGCGCGCCTCGCTTGGACGCAGCCCGGTGATCGCCCTGCTGGGCACGGAAACGCCGAGCCGCCTGAAGCTGGTGCTCGACCTCGATCCGGCATCATTCCTGGTCAAGCCGCTGCGCTCGGCCGGCATCTATGCCGCGCTCGTGCTGGCCTTCGAACGACGCGAACGCACCAACGAGCTGAAGCAACAGGTGGTGAAGCTCGAACGGCGGCTTCGATCGCGCCGCGTCGTGCTCGCCGCGGTGCTTCAGGTCATGCACACCCACGCGCTGGCCGAGCCGGCCGCTTTTGCGCTGATCCGGCGCGCCGCCATGGAACAGCGCAAGACCATCGAGGAGCTCTCGGCCGAGATCACGGCCAAGGGCTCCCTGCCCCGGGCGGCCGGTTAGTCGGTGCAGCTACCAAAACAGCGAAAACAACCCCATGCAAAGGAGCTGGCGGCTGCCGTTCGACAGGGCAACTTGACACGTCGGGCAACTCAGGGGTACATTTCCAATATTCCGAAATCGTGCAAGCACCCCTCGCCCGCAAGTGCGGGGCGAGGTGAAGCGGAGCCTGCTCGATTCAGAGACAAGTCATCGCGCGTTAAAGCGGGATGAGTTCTGGTTGAATCGGCTTGTCGCGATCTCGGTTCACCTCTCCCCGTTGGGGAGAGGTCGGATTGCGCTCGGCGATGCGAAGCATCGTCCGGGAGCAATCCGGGTGAGGGCTCTTGCCCTCTCGATAGACCGTAACCCCTCACCCGATTTGCTGCGCAAATCGACCTCTCCCAAGGGAGAGGTGAACGTCCGACGCCGTTCCAGTTCAACCTAATCTCATCATGCTTTAGTTCACCACCTGCTGGCGCTCGTCCGGGGTCAGCTTCTTCAACTGCTCCGCGTTCAACTGACCGTCGCCGATCAACTGAAAGGCGCTGTTCGGGTCGTACTGGCTTTGCTTGTCGCTGCCGCGACGCTTCTGTTCATCGCCACCGTCGCCGCCGCCGTAGCCGAGCACTTCGACGATGATGACGGAGGGTTGCTCGTTGGCGCTCGGCGGCGGCACTGCGGCCTGCTTGGCAGCGGCCCCCGCCGTGTTCGAAGCTTCGCTCAGCGCGCCCATGTTCGGCGCCTGGACCTGCGGCACGCCGATCACGCCGCCCTGCGCCTGGATGTTGGCGGCGTTGACGATATGCAATGCGGCGATGTTGACGAAGCTCGACGCGCGGATGCCGGCCTCGCCCGCATCGACGGTTCCGAGCGGCGCGATCAGATCGACCGTGCCGCGCGGCACCTCCGGGATCGGTTGCAGCGTCGCGATGCCGGCGCCGCTGGACGGCACCACCGGCGAGATCGTGATGTTGCCGTAGCTGTCGTAAGCGCGCTTTGGCGGCGTGTAGAGCACCGTGGTCTTGGCGCCACGGCCGGCGTTGATGTCACCCTCGGCCGACCAGATCACGATATTTCCGCCGAACGTCGTCATGATGCGCGACAGGCCCATCAGCACGCTGTTCTGCGAATAGATCTGGATGTTGCCCGCGCCCTGCGTGATGAGGCCCGCATCGGCGCCCGGCAACAGCCCCTCGGTCCCGATGGTGACGGCACCGCCCGGCGTGAGGAACTGGATGTCGCCACCGAAATCGGTGTGAACGAAGCCGCTTTGGACCTTGTAGTTCGCCGCGCCCGCCGTGCCGGAGGCCGCGGTAAACATCGTGATGTCGCCGCGATATGCGGACGGGTCCGGGAACAGCGCAGCGATCGCCTCGCGTCCGCGCAAATAGGAACCGGCGCGCGGACCACCGGTCTGGTTGTATTCCCGCCCGCTCGCGGTCAGCTCGGCATAGTAGACCTGGCGCAGGAAGATGCGCTGCTGCGCATCCGGCAGTGCGAGGAAGTAGCCAAGCGCATCCGCCTTGGTCCCGCCATAGCCGAAACGTTCTGTGAGCCAGTCATAAAGCTCGTCGCCGTAGGTCTTCGCCACTTTGCCGTGCTGGTCAGCGAGCGGCCCGGCGCCTGCGAGATTGCCCGGAGCGAGATAGAGCCTGGCAAAACCGGTCCAGTCGACTTGTCCAACACCAACATCGCCCGTGCCGACGCCGGCCTGCATGACGACACCAGCGCCGGGCCGCTTGTCGCCGGCGGCGAGAGCCCCGATGCTTTCGACCGTCGCGGTCGATCCCTGATAGATGTTGCCGGCCGCCGTGATTTCGAGCGTGCCCGGGCCGGCGATCAGCCAGCCTGGTTTTGCGCTGGGATCAAGCCCCGGCCAACCTGCATAAATGATGCTGCCACCCGCCGCGATGGTCGAGACATCGTTGGCATCATCGTGCAGGATCAGGCCCTTGGTATCGACAATGCTGCCGCCGGCCAGCATCCGCAGCGGCCCTGCCGCCTCATAGTAAACACTGTCCAAGGCAATGTTGCCAACGTAGCGGCGCACCGTGATGGCCTGCCCGTATGTGATGCTCGTGATGTCACCGTTCACGGCATAGATGCGTGACACATTACCCAGATCCTGCACGGCGCGATCCTTCACCGTGTTTGCATCAAAGACGAAGGGGTGCCCGCCTCGATCCCAGGAGTAGGTGGCTCCGTTGGTGGCTCTATCGTTCACGGCGGTGTAGTCACCCCAATAATTGGAGGCCGTTATGGTCAGCCCCGTGCGGCTGCCGAGCAGACTTGCCCAGCCCGGCCGGAACGGTGTCGCGAGAGCCGACATCGATGTCGTCAACGGACCCATCACGAGTGTGTCGCCAAGGATGGATCCTTGCGCCAGCACCTCGAGCTCGCTGTTTTGTGAGGGCAGCATCATCCCGCCGCCCGGATTGTAGATGTTGCCGTTCGCGGCGATCTGCCGGACGATCGAGGGGAAGAAGCGGGAGTCGCTCGGAGCGTTGGCCGATGCGAGGGAGCCGCCGGCCGCGAACATGTTCGCCGCGGTGCTCCCCGTCCACAGCGTGAACCAGCTCGCACCCTCGCCGCTCGTGGAGCCGCTGCCGATGTCGGTCAAGCCGGTCATGCCGACGATGCCCGGATCGAGAATCGCTCCCATGGCCAGATCGCCGCGCGCACGAAGGTCGATCACGCTGTCGCCCAGTGCAAAATCGCCACCGACAAGCGTCGTCATCGAATAGACAGTCAACGGATTGATCGGCCGCGGATCCGACCCGCCATCGTTGCGGAAATTTGATGCGACCAGGCTGCCGAAATCGCCGGTCGCGATGTCGATCCGTCCACGCAGGTTCACGAATTGATTGCCGCCGGTACCGATATCGCCCGCCTTCACCGACAGCACGCCACCGCCCGTCTGCACCAGACTCCCATCTGCCATCACCCGGCCACTGCCGCCGACGGCGACGATGACGCCGCGACCAACATCGCCGACCGTGCCACCCGCTTGCAGCGTGACGTTGCCGCCGCCGAGCGTGCCGAGACCGGAGAATGCCGATATCCCGAGCGACAGAATGCTGGGGTCGCGGATCTGATCGTAGGTATAGCTGCCGAAATTGATGCCCCAGGCAGTCTGCTGGCCGATCTCCGAACCACCCTGGCGCCATAGCCAGGATCCGATCTGGGTCGATCCCGTCCGCAGCGTGCCCTTAACGTCGCCCTGCGTGACAAGCAGGAAATCGCCACCATGTTCGGGGTAATACATCCGCTCGGAGCCGAGTGTCGGTTCGTAGTTGGCGTTGGCCGAGCCAAGCAAGGTGCCATCGGTCAATCTGCCGCGGCCGAGGTTGTAGGGATCGTTCTGCGCCGTCCCGGTCTCCCTGATCGCGGTGCCGGCCGTGTAGACACCGAATGGGGATTGCTGGTCGTAATTGCCGCCGGCGAGAATTTCGAGATCGCCGGTGCCGGTACGCAACACGCTGACGCCTGATGACGTCGGCTTGTTGACGGTGACGTTGAACGGATCATTCAACACGACGTTGCCCGAGCCGGCGAGCGCGTCGGCGGTCTGCAGCGTGCGGCTGTCGGCGCTCGCAAGATCGGCACCGCCCACCAGCCGGAACGACCAGGATTGCGTGCCAGGCGTGAGCATCGGAGCGATCGCCCAGACCTGGCGGTCGCCCGGCCCGATCAGATTGACGTTTGACATGTTGGCCGGCAGCACCGTGCCCTTGGGAAGCAGCGTATCGGCGGCGAATGTGTACCCGCCGAATACATAAAGGCTGGCGCCCGCCGGCAGCCTCAGCGGCTGGAGAACCAGACTGTTGAACGTATTGATGAAGGCCGGCCCGGTAAAGTAAACACCCTTTTCGAACACGGTGCCGGCCGGAAATTCCGTGTTGGTCAGCAGCGTATCACCTGGATTGTAGGTCCTATCCGGCGTGATGATATGCCCGCCATTCAGCTTCCTGGTCTGAACATTGGGTCCTCTGACGGTGAAGTCCTCCGCCAAGGTGACCGTGGCGGGCAGCGGATGCGCGGCGCTCGGGCTCAGCTTGACCGTGCCGTCAACGAGATCGAGCTCCATGTTGACGGTGGCACTGATCGGAATGGTCGAACCACTGCCGATGACCACACCATCAGTCGTAACGGTGTAGGCGGATGTCAACGTGCCGGTGGCAATCACCGTCACCGCATCTGGGGAAGCGGGCGGTGGTGCGAAGCCGTCATTGATGCTGCCGTTGATCTTGAGATCGCTCGCGGCGCGGACCACGAGCACGCCCGGCTCGCCGGAGCCGCGCACCGCCGGATCGGCATTCGGCCCATAGCGATAACCGGAGAAGTCCAGATCGCCCTTGGTCGACAGACCACCGCTCGAGGTGATGGCAACGCCGGGCCGCAGATGGAAGGCCGAGCCATAAGCCGCGAGCCCGGAAAGGCGATTTCGCAAGTCACTGTTCTGAAGCGCAGCGTTGATGAACTGAGTGCTGTCGACATGCAGACCGTCGAGATAGGCCTGGTCGATGGTGCTGCCGCCCGGCAGGTCGTAGGTGCGGAAGCCGTTCACTGCGATGCTGCTTGCACCGCGAATGTTGAGCGAGCTACGCGCATCGATGCCGATGTCGTTAGCGCCCGCACCGTCTCCGTCGGTGCCCCCACGGCGCGGCGCGCTCAGCTCCAGCTTGCCGCGCGACACGCCATCCGGCGACGTCATGTCGATGGTCGCGCCGGTGGCCAGCGTCATGGTGCCGTGCGTGGTGGTGAGCTCGACATGCGCGGTGTTGTTAGGCTCGATCGCCGCCCCGTAGCTGTCGGTCTGGAGTACGTTGCCATGGACATCGAGCACGGCATTCGACGCGAGGCCGAGATCGCCACTCGCGGACAGGCGGATGGTGCCGGGCTTCGCCCCGCTCGCGTCGATCCGGCCGCCCACCGTGAGGTTGCCCTGATCGACCGAGACGGTCACGTACCGAGCCTTGACGCCATCACCGATGACGAGGCTGCCCTGGCGGAGATCAAAGCTGCGGGCGTTGAAGAAACCGGCATCGTTGAGCTTGGCATTCAGCGCAGCAAACTCGCCGAAATTCTGGGCAGCTACCGTGAACTGGCCGCTATCGAAATCGCCCGTCGATGATCCCTTGAGCGTGCCGGCGAACGAAACCTGCCCATGGGCGGCGTCGATCGCCTTGGCCGAGATCGAGCCAGCCGCATTGTAGGCAGCCGAGACATCGATAACCGAACCCGCACTCTGGATGATATTGCCGGTGCCGGAGCTCAGGGTGAGATCACCGCCCCAGCTGAACTTGGTGACGTCAAAGAAAGCGATGCCGCGGCCGGAGAGGTCAATGGTCGCGTTCGCACCGAGCACGACGTCGTGCGTCGCATTCAGCGTCAGCTTGCCGGACGGTAAGGCGAATGCGGTGTCGACAAGGACGCTGTCGCCGGTGAAAGACAGCGTGCCGCCGAGATCCGTCACGCCATGCGTATCGGAGGAAGCGGCCCCCACCGGCGCGACCAGGCGCAACGCGGCTCCCGCGCTGACATCGAGCTTGGACCCGTTACTCGCCGTGATCAGCGGGGTTGCGATGGTGAGCGCACCGCCCTGCAAGGCGCCGGTGCCGTCCTGGCTCAGCCCCACCTTCAGCGTGCCATTGCTGTTCGCGGTGATCTGTTTCGCCGCGCTTAGCGTGACATCGGAGAAGCCGAGCGCCAGGCGGCCCAGCGTTGCGCCATCGGTCGGCTTGCTCAATGATGCGTCAAAGCCGAACAGAATCTCATTCGCCGTAATGGCGAGATGCCCCGATCCGGTGCCGGGCCCACCGGGCAGGACAGGCCCAGGCGCCTGATTGCCGTACGGGCTCGCGAAAGTGCCGCTGCCGGTACGGATGCCGTTCCAGACCAGCGTGTCGGCGGTGATGCGGGCCGCGTCGCTCGCGGAACCGAGACCATAAATGGCCGGCGTATTCAGAACGAATTTGAGAGAATCGGACGAGGAGCCGCCCTGGCGCGTGGTGTCGAGGTCGACGCTGCCGATCAGATTGAAGGAGCCACTTGCCGTGATGATGAGTTGCTCGAGCGCGGGGGTGCCGGCAGTCGTGGAAGGCCGCAGCAGCTTGTCGAGCACGCCTTGGGTGAGATTCCAGCCCGTTGGCAGTCGGCCGGTCGCCTGCGCCGCAGCAAGCGCGGCCTCGGTGCCGACATTGACCTGCTCCTGCGTGACGTTGAGATAACGCGCGCCGAAATTGACGTCGCCCATAGTGAGCCCGCCCGGCGCGGCGAGCACCACACTGCCATCGGTGAGCAGCGAGGCACCGCTCGCGATGCTGATCTTTCCGGGTCCGACGGCATCCAGAAACTGATACCAGCCATTGGCGACAGCGAGCACGGCCGGACTGTCGGCGGGATTTGCCGACGAATAAGGGCCGATGTTGCCATAGACGTAACCGAGCGTCGAATCCACGATCCCATTGCCCAGTCCGCGCGCATCGATCGTCGCGCCGCCCGACATGCTGATGGCCTTGGCGACCAGGAAAACCTGGCCGGCACGGATGGTGGCGCCATCGAGCAGATTGACGGTCGCGGTCAACCCTCCGTCAAAATAGATCTTGGCGCCGGCTCCCGGATTGTCCTCCTTGTAGTATGTGCTCGTGCCCCCCAGCAGTAGCGTCGGTGCCTTGAAGGCATTGATGTCGTCGCTCGATACGGACGTATGTCCGGCAATCGGCGTAGCCCCTGACGCCGTGATGTCGAGCACGGCAGGGCTCGACGAGACGGTCAACGGCCTGATGATCAATGCACCGTCAATGCCGTCCTTGGCGCCGTCGAACGACGCGGTGCCGGCAAAGGACAGCGATTTGCTGCCATCAAGCGGCATGCGAAGACCGATTTCGAGCACCTTGCCATCGTCCGGCAGACGCAGCCGGAAGCCGCCGAACTTGGCCGCCTGCGCACGCGCGAAATCGGCATAACTGGTCTCGTTGTACTGCGAATAAAGCCGCGTGGTCTGGCCAGGGGTGAGGATCACCCGCGTCGGCAATGTGTCCAGGATCGCCGTATTGGCAACTCCGAGATAGCCCGACGAGACGATGGAGCCGTTGCCTGCCGTCACCGGAGCCATCATGGTTGTTCCGGTCGCGCCAAGCTCGACGCGATAGCCGCCTGGCAGCAGCGCATAGCTCGAGGGCAGCAGCGTGTAGGTGCCCGCGGGCAACCCCGGCACGCCCGTGGAAAGCGTGATCTGCTGGCCGATCGCGGGATCGCCGGCGCCATTGGTCGCGATCGCCGCCGCATAATTCGCCGCATAACCTGGCAGGATGGCGTAGACCTTGTTACCGGTCGCGCTGTAATTGTTGATCGGGTTGGCGTTGACGAGCGCCGTCTTCAGCACATCGACCGAGCCACCGCGGCCGGAGATGAAACCCGTGCCGGTCAGCGTGCCGCCGCCGGTCAGATCGATCACGGCTCCGGCCTCACCCACGAACGATGTGGCACCGATCGAAACGCCGCTCGCGATCTTTGTGTTTCCCGAGGGATCAACAATGGAGGCGCTCGCCAGATTGAGCAAGGGTGCCGTCCGCACCTTGATAGGTGATGCCGTCCGAGGTCCCGCCAAAAGGCATGATCAGGCCGGCAGCGCTCGCGGAGGTGATGCTGCCGCTGCGGAATGTGACATGCGGATTGGGCAAGCCATTGGCGTAGGCTTGAACGTAGTTGTCGAACCAGATGCGCCCCAGCGGCGCGCGAACGACTCCACCCTGGTCAATGGACGGAGCGATGAAGACCAGTTCGCCAAAGACTGAAGCCGGGACCGCCGGCGTCGCGTCGTCATTGCGCCGGATAACGAGACGGGCATCCGGATCATAGGCGGAATCTAGCCCGCTTGAATGAAGCCCAACCTTGATGAGGGCGACTGCGCCGCTCAAGGGATAGACCTGGTCGGCGGTCAGCGCGAGATTTTCAACATCGAGACCTCCGTTGCCGAACCGGATGTCGCCAGTGCTCTGCAACGCGACCTGCTGAAAGCCGCGAGCATCGAATAGAATGCTGACGGGTCGTCCCAAGTTCACGTCGCCACTGCCCTGTTTGCCGGTGGCTCCGAACTGGACGTTGCCGTAGACATCGATGAGATCGCCGAAGACCGTGAAACTGCCGCCGTTCGCCGTGTTGCGAACGTGAAGATCGTTGATCCCGGGCGAATACCCCACCTGCGCTTGCGCCTTTGCCGCGTCGTAGACGCCATCAAAGCGAACATAGGACGCGGACAGGCGGATCGTGCTGTTTGGCGTATCAGGCGCCGCGGCGATGACGCCGCTGGAAAGGTGCAGGCTGCGCGACAGGCTGAGATCGACATTGCCGTCAAAGACGAGAAGATCGCGCGTATAGAGCGAAAGCGATCCAAAGCCGCCCTTCTGGATCTGGTCGACGCCGATGACCGCCCGCCCGAATTGCATGGCCGGATCGGCCTCGCCGGGCAACAGATCGGCGCTCAGGCCACTGCCTGGGGCGCTCTGCACCAGCGTGATATCGCGCGACCGCTGGAAAGCCGCGGGCAGATCGCCCACGGCATAGGGCGCGTTCGCGCTTGGCTGCCCTGCGATATAGCCGCGGCTCGACATGGTCAGGTTGAGCGACCCACCGGAGGCGCCGCTGCCACCGGCCGCTGCGCGCATGGTGCCGTCCAGCGCCATGCCGAAGCTGGAATACAGCGAGATCGTTCCGCCATCGCTCGCGGCAAATGTCGGGATATAGGTCTTGCCGTTCTGGACCTGGACCACCGCAGAGGTACCCGACGCATCGATCAGCGCGCCCGGGCGAACGATCACGAACGCATCGCTGACGACGGGATAACCGTCCGCATCGAGCGCGCCGGTGCCGCCGATGCGGATCGTGCCGCCGTCCGGCACGGCCGCGTAGGAGATCCCCCGCTCGTCGCGCCCGACCGCACCGCGCGCCGAGACGTCCAGCACCGCGTCGTCGCCGATCCAGAACGAACGCGTCAGACCGAACTCGCCGTAACCGGAATTGTACCTGTTGTCGCCGGAGGCGTCCTGCAGGCTCGTGATCAGGATGTTGCCGGCGGGCGCCGTGATCGTGCCGTCGATGACCGTCTGGCGATTGGCGTAGATCGAAACTGAACGCCCCGGATCGACATTGATGGATGCGCCCTTCGCCAGCGTGAAATCATGCAGGCTCCAGAACGTCACATCGGCGCCGATGCGCTGCGTGGCGCCATGCGTGAAGGAGTTGACCGCGAAGCGCGGCGGCGTCCAGAGCGTCGCGGCATCCGCAACGAGGCTGCCGCTGGGCGCGCCGAAGCTGCCCTGGGTGAAGCGATAGACCGGCACCTCGGCGTCCACGCGCGTGCCTTCGCCGATCTGGATGCCGGTGTTGCTGCTGATGTTGTAGGCCGTGAAGCCGGACTGGAAGATCGCAGGATCGAGCACCAGCGCGTCGGCCACGGCCTCGCCGATCGCGATCTCCTGGCCCGCGTTCAGCGTCAGCTTGCCGCCGCCGGCAAAGCCATAGGCGCGGATCGTGCCATCGAGGACGAGCGGATTGGTGAAGAACTGCGTCCAGGTCAGATGCGAATAGTCGTTGGCCACCAGGCTGACATTGCCGCCCTTGCCGCCTTTCGTCTTGCCGGTCGCCAGGATGGCGCCACCCGAGGACACATCGATCAGCGATCCATTTGCAAGCGTGATGCCGCCGGTCGTCGAAACGGTGAAGTTGCCGCCATCCACATGCGCCTGACCGGACACATCGCTTCCGGTCAGTCCGTTGCTCCACAACCCGCTGAGATCGACGGCGACGTTCTGGCCGATCGTGACCTGCGCCTTGCCGTCCGCGTCGCGAAGCGCCCACCATTGCTCGTTCTGGTTCTGGCCGAGCACCGCATGCATGAGATTGGTCAGCATCACGCTGCCGCCATGCACCGTGACGTTTGCGCCGATATCGACATGTGGCGCCGCGAAGATCACCTGCGCGCCGGGCGCGAGCTCAAGCGGCGCCTCGACGAGGATCTCCTTGCTGCTCGCAACATTGAGCCCGCCCAGTTTGGCGGCATTGAGCGCGTCCGAGTTGAAGAATGCGGTCCCGATGCGATCGTCGGGCAAGACCGACGTAACGTTCAGCGCGCCCGATATCTCCGGGGGCCGACCGAAGGCGACCCGCGCCGCGGATGCATCGGTGAGGCCCAGTCCCGAATAGCCGCCGAGCGCGAGCTTGCCCTGCAGCGGGGCGACATTCTGCGACAGCTTGTAGCCATCGGTCGTGCCATCAGGCCGAGCCGTCGTCTGGCGTGAGCTGGTGACGACATCAGCGACGATATCAGCTTCGAAGACCGCCGTCGGCGTCGACAGGATGAGAGAGCCGGCGTCGCGGCCGATGGTGTAGCCGTCCTCCCAGCGGGTCGTCACGCGCCCCTTGCCGAACGGGCTGGTCCAGATTTCGGTCAGGTTGGGTGCAACCTTGCCGCCGAGCTTGTGCTCGCGAATGAAGCCCGCGCCAACGCCGTAGAACTGCATGTCGGCGCGGGCCTGGCTGGCGCTGTAGAGGCGGCCGTCCGCGCCCAGGAAGTTGGTGGTCCGGATGTAACCGCCCTGGAAGCTCACCGAACCGCCGGAGACGTCGAACACGGCCCCCTTCTGGGCCACGACTTCCGGCGCCGACAGCGTGACGCTGCCGCCAACCGCGGCCCATTCGCCGATCCGGTGCGCAGTATTGGCGAGATAGCCGGAAACCTCGAGCAGGCCCCCCGGCGTATAGTAGCGATCGGTCGCATAGCCGCCGGTGCCTGCCGGCACCAGCACCAGGTCGCGGGCATCGATCCAGACATCCGCGTTCTTCAGATTGTCCTGATCGCGGTTGACGGGCGAGTCGCGCAGCTCGTTGCCCTGCACGTTGATCAGGAGGTTGTTGGTCGACATCGGCAGCAGCACGCCGCGCACGCCCGAGACGTCGATAACAGATCCGCTCTCGGCGAAGACGCGGTGACCGGCATTGACCGCCACCTGGCCGCCCTGCGCCTGCGTGGTCGAGCCGGCCTTGAAGTTGACGGTGCCGCCGCTGACGATCTCGATGCGCCCCTGATCGAGCCGGTCGGAGAGCTGCGAAAGATTGTCGAACTGGGCGTTGGCGACCGGGGCGTGGGTGAAGACCTTGGAATCGGCGACCAGTTGGTTGCGTTGGCTGTCGAGCGCGGTGTCACTGCTGTCGAGCTCGGGCAGGATCGCGGTCAGGCTGCCGCTCGCGAGCGTGATGCTGCCCGCGGCATCGGAGGCTGCGTTCAGCAAATGGATCGTGCCGCGGGTGTTGACCGAGGTGGTGGCGACAAGCGCCCCCTCCTGGCTGACGCTGCGGCCCGCGAGCGTGATGTCGCCTTGCTGGGCGAAGATCAGGCCGGAGTTGCCGACGGCCGCGATCGCGTCGCGCACGATCGGCGAGATCTCGTTGCCGCGCGTGGTCGAGCCCTGGTTGGCGTCCGTGCCGTAACCCGGCCGCAGCAGAAAGTCGTTGCCGGCCGCGAGTTGCACCTGGCCTCGCGGCGCGCTGATCGAGCCGGCATTGCTGACCTCGGTTCCCATCAGCAGGACGAAACCACCCCCTTGTGTCACCGAGGACGGCGCGTTGGTCGAGATCAGCGCGCCGGGCTCGATCCTCACCGCACCACGGGCATCCGTGAAGCTCGGCACATATCGGCCGCCGGCCTGCTGCGCGTAGATGCCGCTGGTGAGGAACTGGGTATCGGTGATGGTGGCGGCCGAGGCGATCAGCGCGCCGACATTCACCTGGCTCGCACCGCCGAAGATGATGCCGTTCTGGTTGATCACATAGACCGAGCCGTCGGCCTTGATATTGCCGAGGATCTGGCTCGGCGCTGTGCTGCCGACCACGCGATTGAGCGCCACCCAGTTCGCATTGCCCTGCTGGTCGAAGGTTAGCGTGGTGCGGGCGCCGACGTTGAAGGAATTCCAGTTGAGGATCGCCTGCGCCCTGGTCTGCGCGATGCCGACCTGGGTCTGGCCGGCGGCATCGACCGCCTGCGTCGGCGCGCTCGCTCCCTGCCATCCCGGCGCCGCCTGCAGGCCGCCGGGGGCAAGGCCATTGGGTACGGCAACCTGCGGCAGCGTCACCGAACGCTGCGAGGCCTGCGCCGCGCTGCGCGCCGCGTTCTGCAAGCCCTGGATCGCCTGGATGGCGCGCGTGGCCCGCGCCATTGCATCCTGGCCCTGCCTGGCGGTTGCCGCCGCATCCTGCGCGGCCGACTGCGACGCCGCCATCGCGGCGGCCGACGGTGACACCGTCCAGCTTGACCCAAACGGGCGCGCGACCACCGGCGTACTGGCCAGCAGCGCCACGACGCTGACGCTGCCAAACAATGCGGTGCGAACCGTCGCGCGGGATAGGGATCTGGAGAGGCGGGGAACCATGGGATCGCTTTCTTGCGCCGGGCGGCAACAGCCGAACATTTCGCGTCTCAGCGCCAGCACCGAGACCCTCGCGGCTGAGACGATCCCGAACGGGGCGACCCGCACGCCGGATCGGAATTTTTTTGCCGCCTCGCCCGAAGCCTCCTCAGCTCAGCAGCACAATGCCGCCGGGAAGCGTTTTCGCCTTGACGCCAAATGCTTGCTCGAGCTGCACGAGAACTTCGTCGATCCGGTCGATATGGAAGCGGCCGTTGATCAGATGGGTGTTCAGCCCGGCATTGACGATGAAGATCCGGCCCGATCGGTACCTGTTCACCTCTTCCACCACCTTGGGCAGCGGCGTGTAGCGGAAGACGAGCAAACCCTCTTGCCAGGCCGCTTCGACGGCCGGATCGATCGCAACGATATCGCTCATGCGCCGCTCGTCGTAGGCGATCTGCTGCCGCTCACGAACGGTGCGGGCATTGCCCTGATGCTCGACGCGAACCTCGCCTCCGAGACAGGTGACGCGTACCTCGGCGCCGAGGTAGCGCACGTCGAACGAGGCCTGCGTTGCAACCGCTTGGCCACGCGACGCAATCACAGTCACCGGTCTCGACTGTTGCGGGGTCGTCGCAATCGACGCCTGCCCTGTGATCAACTCGATCCGGCTGCTGTCACCATGATCCGGGCGCAGCGCGATGCTGGTCCTTGTGTCCAGGTTGATCGACACGCTGTCGTTCAGCGCAAGCTTGCGCTGCTCTCCCGTGCCCGTCCGGTAGTCCGCAGCAAGCTCGGACCATGACGGCCAGAGCTCGAGCGGAGGACGCAGCGTCACCGCTCCGACAGCCGCGGCGGCGGTCGCAAGTCCGCCGCCGAGCACCAGCCTGCGGGTCATCACGCGCCTTGCTTCACCATCAAGCAGCGCGCCAACCGATGCCGGGTCATAGCGGAGGTTCTGGCCGGCGCTGCCGACCGTCTCCCAAAGCTTGCTTGCCTTCGCAAACGCGATCGCATGGGCGGCGCTCTGCTCGCGCCACACCTGGAACGCATCGGCGTCTTCGACCGTCGCGTCGCCGGACGTCAAGCGCCTGACCCAGGCATGTGCCTCCCGCTCCATCGCGCCGAGCCCCATCGTCGATTTACCGCCTTTGCTCATCATGCAGGCTTGCCTCGCAGCGCCCCCCCGCCTCCGCAGCCGGGTCGTCCGCTTGTCCATTTGACGTTCGCCATAGCCATCAACCGCACAACTATTTTCCGAGCTTCAGCGCGCAGTGTTCCTGGGCGAGGCGGAGTTCCTTCTCGACCAGGCGCAGCGAGACTCCGAGCCGGCTGGCAATTTCCCGCTGCGGCATGCCTTGGAGCCGTGCGGCCAGCAGGATGACCCGGCGGCGCGGCGTCAGCTCCGCGATCGCCTTCTCCAGGGCCTCGATCTCGAAGCGGGCCTCCGCAATCTGACCCGGCCCCGGCGCATCGTCCACAATATGGAGCAGATCCTGAACCTCGTTGTGCGCCAGGCGCCGCTTCTCGGCCCGCTGCCGGTCCATTGCGACGTTGAAGGCCATCCGGAACAGATACGCGGCCGGGCTTTGTACCGCCCCCGCCACTTCGGCCCGGTCGAGACGCACGTAGGTGTCCTGCAACGCATCGCTGGCAAGCTCCGCCGAGCCCAGACGACGGCTCAGCCGCAGCTTGAGATCATCGTAGCGGGCAGCCAGGAAGCTGCGGAGCATGGTCCGGTTTGCGTCGCTCATCCCGGCACGCTCAGTTCGCCTCGCCGCTGGTGCGGATTGCGTCAATCCCGGCGCAGTCCTGCGTCTGTTCCGGCGGACGCGGCGCAACGACCATCGTGAGGGGTTGCGAGATGCCCTGCGGCGGCGCCTCCTTGATTCTCAATCCACGAAGCGTCGTCTCGATCGCACGATCGATGCGGTCATCGCCGGTCTTGCTCAAAAGCCGGGTCTGTTGCACGGATCCCGTTGGAGCGATCCAGAACTGCACGGCGACCCGATACCGCCCCGGCCGCAACAGGCTGTCCCTGCAGAAGGCGTCCCGAACGCGCTCCTGCACCTGCGCATAGTAACGGGCGCGAATAACCGGATCGCCCTTCTTCGCATCGACGTCAGACGTCGTCGGCTGGCCGGCGGCCGGAGACGAGGGCACCACCACCAGCGCATTCTCCGACGTCAGACGGCCGACCAGGCCGGTGCCATCGAGCAGGATCTGCAAGGCTTCGGACGGCGCGAAAACGCCCCTCACCTCGCTCGAGCGACGGCCGGTCGCAAGCTGGGCGTCATAAAGCACCTCACGCCGCGCCGTGGCGCCGTAGCTTTCCAGCGCGGATGTCAGAGGTTGAGACGGAATATCGAAGGTGATGCGCGCCGCCGAGGCGTTCGGGTTCTCTTGGCCCATCGCGAGGTCGGCGCCGGCGCCCAGCATGCAGAGGCAGATCAAAACGCACAATCGACAAGCGTCTGAGGGGCGCCTTGCCCGGCCCCTCGAAAGATATCCAATGCTCATCGTGTCCGCGTCGATTGTTCCCAGGCGGGCCGCTGTGTCCAATCTGCAACGTTAGCGTCGAAGTGTGACAGCGGTGCGCAGGCGTGTGGACGACGATCTAGGTCGGCTCCGTGACGGCAGGCCCCCTTTATTTCTTCAGTTCGGCGTAGAGCTGCATCACCCGGTGCGGCAACACCTCGATACGCGGCACGCGGAGCGCGTTGCGCTCGCCGAAAATGCGATCGAGCTGGGAAAATCTGTGTTCTCCGACACCGAAAGCAAAAATATCGGTGCCTCGCCGTCGCAATTGCTGTGCGGCCCGGCGCGCGTCCTCCACCAGGTATTGCGGATCGGGCACATCGACGTCGGACGGTTCGCCATCGGTGAGCACCAGCAGCACCTTGCGGAACGCACGTCGTCCCGCAAGGTCGTCCCCGGCATGGCGCAAGGCCGCGCCGAGCCGGGTGGAATGGCTGCTGCCGAGCCCCGCGAGGCGCGAACGCACCACGGCGTCCACCGGCTCGTCAAAGCCCTTGATGCGCAGATAACGCACGCGCTCGCGGCCGTCGGAGCTGAAACCATGCACCGCGATCGCGTCATTGGCGGCCTCGACCGCCGCCGCCATGATCGCGGCCGCCTTGCGCTCGACGTCGAGAACCGTCCGGCCGCGACGGTCACGATCTGCGGTCGATTGCGACAGGTCCAGCAGCAGCAGAATGGCAAGATCGCGCGGTCCCGGCGCATCGCGCTGGTAGACCCTTGGCTCGCTGATGCTGCCGGCGCGACGCTCGATGGTCAGCGCGGTCGCCGCGTCGATATCGAGCGCGTCGCCGTCGCGCTGGCCCTTGTGCCTGATACGGCGGCCGATCGACGCGTCGCGGGTCAATCTCGTGATCCAGCGGGTCGTCTCGGTGTCCGTCGGCAGATCGAACGGCTGCGCGGAGACGGCGGCATCGGCTTCCAGGATCGTCGTCCAGTCCGCTCGCTCGGTCCGCGCGGCGTAGTCCCATTCCGGATAGGTCGCGACCGGAAATCCGTCCAGCAGCGCGACCGCGCTGGCCTTCGCGCGCAGCGTCTCGTCGGGCCTTGCGTTGTCGTCGGTGGACTGTCCATCGGCGTCCTCGCGACGCTCCATATGCACGGAATCGATCGCAAGTTCGATCGTCTCGGTCGGACTGTCCGGCTGATCGCCAAAATCCCAGAGCGCCAGATTGTCGTCGCGGTAAGCGGGCTCGACGACGTAGCTCTTGGCGTTGAACTGCAGCCGCATCTGGCCGATGTCGTTGCCGAGCAGCCCGCCGATCTCGCGGCTGATGGCGGGATCGGTGCAGCGGCCGGCGGCATCGGCGAACAGCGTCCGCCCCTTGGTCACCCACGCATCCGGATCCAGATAGTCCGGATCGATCAGCGCCCGCGCCAAGCGCATCATCAGTCCGGCCGCGGTTGCCTGGCCGGATGGCGTCGCGCTGTGAAACGGCAGCCACAGCCGGCGCATCCCGGGCATCTCGCGAAGCGCCAGCGTCTCGACCCTGGCATCCTCGATCAGCGAGACCAGCGCGATCTGCAACGCCTTCAGCCGCCCCACGGGAAAGCGCACAGTGGAATGCACGAGGTGGGCTCCGGCATGCGCGACCGCCGCGAGATAGATGGTGTCCGCCGCCTCGCCTACAAAGCCGGGAAAGGTCTCGGGCAGACCGATGAAGCCGGCAGCGAGCGAGGTACGCCGCGGCACCGGCGTCGGCGCAGCGGCAAGCTTGCGGAAGCGAGGCCTTCTGTTCCAAAGGGCGATCGTTGTTGCAGCGAGGCGTTTCTCCAGCCGTGCAAAGTCATCGCCGGTCCGCCCCACCGCGAACAGCCGCACCGAAAGTGGATCGTCGAGCGCGAAATAGGCGCGCCGGCGCGATGCGCGACCGCCGCTTGCGCGCAAGCCCGCGGAAACCCAGGCGGAGAAGTCATCGCCCCCGGCATGCGCCAGCAGCGGCTCTAGCCGGCCGATCGCAAGGCCTACCGATTCCGGGCCTGCATCTGCGAGTTGGCGGAGCGCAGCGAGAACGGCGGTGAGTTCTCCAGCACCGGCAAGCCGCGGCAGCACCTTGGACAATTCGGTCAGCAACCCATGGGCGGCGCGGCTTCCGGCGCTGCGGCCGATATCGCCGGCGGTGCGTCCGATCGCGATCAGATCATCGGTCGATCGCTGCGCCGGCCATTGCTCCGACAGCCTTAGAAAGCCCAAAACCACGGCATGGCCAAGATTGGCCCCGAACAGCTCGTGGACGGCCTCGTCCCAGGCCGCGAGGTGATCGATCGACCCTGCGCGCTGCAATGCGGCCCGCGCCGCCTGCACGGCCGAGCCGATCTCATCATGGCCGCGCAGGAGCGCCGCAAGCCGGCGCCCGGATCGGAAGCTATCGAGCGAACTGATTTGCGCGACCGCCACCTGCGAGCGTCCATTCACGCAGAGGCCGAGATCACGTCGCGCAACGTGTTCCTGGTGTCCGCATCGTCGGTCAGCGGGACCACGATCGTGGTCTCGCAGGCTTTCTCGAGGCTGATGCCGCAGCCGATCAGGCGGCCGGCATTGACCAGCATCCGGGTCGACGCGCCTTCATCGAGCCCCTGTCCTTTCAGGTTGCGGCTGTGCTGGGCGATCTTCACCAGGAGGTCGGCAAGGTTCGGTTCGATGCCGGCCTCGCGCGACACCACCTCGGTTTCCGCCGACCGATCAGGGTAGCCGAAGTCCAGCGCGGCGAAGCGCTGCTTGGTGGATTCCTTGAGGTCCTTGATCGCGCTCTGGTAGCCCGGATTGTAGGAGATCACGAGCTGGAAGTCGGAATGGGCGTGGATCAGCTCGCCCCGCTTTTCCAGCGGCAACACACGGCGGTCGTCGGTCAAGGGATGGATCACGACCGTGGTGTCCTGACGCGCCTCGACGATCTCGTCGAGATAGCAGATCGCGCCGAGGCGCACGGCCGTCGTCAGCGGCCCGTCGCTCCACACCGTGCCCTCCGCATCGAGCAGCCAGCGTCCGACCAGATCCGCCGCGGTCATGTCCTCGTGACAGGCGACCGTGATCAGCGGACGGCCGAGCCGCCATGCCATGTATTCGATGAAGCGGGTCTTGCCGCAGCCGGTGGGGCCTTTCAGCATCACCGGCATGCGGTTCGCATAGGCCGCACCGAACAGTTCGACCTCATCCTTGAGCGGCCGGTAATACGGCTCCTGGCGGATGCGGTACTGGTCGAGCAGCAAAGCGGGATTGGACAAGCTCACGCCTCCCATGATCGCGCAGGCAGCCGTTCGCAATCGTTCGAACTCACGATGCGAGCAATTCCTTGAGCTTGGTATCGATGAAGGCGACATCGACAGGGTTGGTCCCCGGCCCGCCCGCGAAGTGGCCCCAGATCGACGGCACCGGCACGAACTTGGCGTTCGGCATGTTCGCGACCTCGTTCTCGCTGTCTTCAGGCGGGAAGTAGAGATCGGTCTGCCCCGGCATGACATAGGTCTTGGCCTTGATCGCCCGCAGCGCGGCCTTGAAGTCGCCGTGGTAGATCTCGTTGGCGCTGATGTCGCCGTTCTGCCAGGTCCACAGCATGGTGAGCAGATTGTTGGGATCCTTCGGCAGGAAGAAACCTTCCCAGAACGCCACCAGGAAATCCTCCAGCGAGGAATAGCCCATCGTCTTGATATCGAGCTGCTCGCGATAGAACGCCTGCGAGAAGCCCCAGCCGGCATAGACCCGTGCGGCGGCGCGCAGGCCGCGGGCCGGCTTGTCGGTGTACCAGCCCTCCTTCCAGGCGGCATCCGCGGTCAGCGCAGCCTTGACGCCTTCAAGGAACACATAATTGTGCCGCGAGCATTTCGCCGAGCCGCAGAACGGCGCCAGGAGATCCATCATGTCGGGATAGAGCGCACCCCAATGGAAAGTCTGCAACGCGCCCATCGACCAGCCGACCACCAGGCGGATGTGCTTGATGCCGAATTTCTCGGTCACCAGCCGGTGCTGGGCACGCACATTGTCATAGGCCGTCACCTGCGGAAACCGCGGCCCGTTATACGGCTCCGGCGTGTTGCTCGGCGACGACGACAGGCCGTTGCCGAGCATGTTGGGGATGATGATGAAGTATTTCGCCGGATCGAGCGCCATGCCCGGCCCGATCAGCCACTCATTGTCGTAGTGCTGGCCGGAGTACCAGGTCGGATAGACGATCACATTGTCCTTGGCCGCGTTGAGCTGGCCAAACGTCTTGTAGGCGAGCTTGCAGTCGCGGATGGTCGCGCCGCACTGCAAGGTCAGATTGCCGAGATCATAGATCTGATAGTCGACGCTCATTGATGTACCCTTCTTGCTTGATTGAGCTGATCGCTTAGGCGGGACGCGCCACCTTCTCTGCCGAAGACTCCACCCGCGCGATCGCCCCGTACACGATGCCGGCGACCAGCGCGGCTGAGATCGCAGTGGACAGCCCCGGCATCAGGTTCTCAACTGCAAAGGCGCACAGCGACCCGATGCCCCAGGCGATGAACGGCTTCGCACGCCAGTCGGTGTCCGCGCGCGCCCCGGTCCGCAGCAGATACTGATCGACCAGGATGATCGCACCGATCGGCGGCACCAGGATGCCGAGCAGCGACAGCCACTGGATGAAGAACGCCCAGACGTTGCCCGCGGCGACGACGATGCCGATGGCGCCGAGGATCACGGCCATTAGCCGCATATTGGTGCCGAGGATGCGCGACCAGCCGGTCGCCGCATTGTACAGGCAGTGCGAGCAGACCGAACCGAGATTGGCGTAGAGGAAGATGAACGCGAGAATGCTGAGCCAGGTCAGCTGCTTGCCGTTCATGAAGCCGAACATGTTGTCGACACCGAACGGATTGGCGTTCGGCACCGCAAGCGCAGCCGTCATCACGCCGCCAACCAGCATCGCCACCAGATTGGCGAACGGAAACGCGCTGAACGTGGCGAACAGCGACGCCCGCGGGCTCGGCGCCCAGCGGTTGAAGTCCGCAGTCACCGTGCCGGCGTCGATGAACAGTGCCAGCACCACGGTGAGGCCGACGCCCATCGACATGCTGGCGACGCCATTATTGCCGGCATAGCTGAAAATCGCGGCTGCGGTAGTGGTCGATGCCGCATCGGCGGCGACCCAGAGGCCGAGGACGACAAACAGCGGCACCGATGCCAGCCCGATATAGTGCAATCCCTTCACACCGACGAAGGTGATCCCGATATAGAGCACGCCGGCGACGATGGTCATCGCCACATAGTTGAGGCCGTAGGTCGATGAGATCAGTGCGCCGGTGATGCCAGTCTGCACCGCATACCAGCCGAGCAGCAGGGTCGACAGCAGGCCCGACGCCAGTACATAGCCCTTCTTGCCGAATACGATGCTCGCGATCAGCGCGAAGTTCATGCCGCGCCTGGTGCCGATCAGGCCAAGCGCGCCGACATAGGCGAACATGATCAGATTGCCGATGATCATCGCCACCAGCGCGTTCTTGAACCCCATGCCCAGCACGAGCAGCGATCCCGTCATCGCGCCGGTGATGATCATCGGAAAGCCCAGCCACACCATGGTGACCGAGAAGGCGCTGCGCCGGGCAGTCATTGGCACCGGCTCGTGCTCGAATTCATGACCGAGAAGGTCGTCGATCTGTCCCTCGGCCTGATGAACCAGTCCGTTATTCGCTTGGCTGCTCATGGTAACCCCCGTTTCCCCTTGCAACAGTTTCAGAACCGCGCCGGCGCAAATGATCGCGCCGGCGCAGCTCGAGTTCTCCGATCAACGATGTGCGACTTTCTGGTTCGGAATGCCCTCGATCGGACATTCGTCGGTCCCGACGGTCGGACGGGTCATGGCCTCGACCATCTCCCGCGTGCCTTCCGGGTCCGTGATCCAGTTCTTGTAGAAGGTGTACGGACAGACCGCGTGGCCGCGGTCGCCGTCTCCGGAGTTGATCAGGCCGGTGTAGCCGCGGTGCATCAGCTTGAAGAGATGGTTCTGCGACTGCATGTTGCGGCGGGCGTCGCGGATCAGCGACACCGAAAGCTGCGCGTACTGGATGCCGTTCTCCTCAGTGCCGCACTCGCCGAGCGTCCGCCCGTCGAAACCGATCAGCGCCGAATGGCCGAAGTAGGAATAGACGCCGTCGAAACCGGATGCGTTGGCGACCGCGACGTAGCAGTTGTTGGCCCAGGCCATCGACTTCGAGATCTGGATCTGCTGCTCCTTGGCCGGATACATGTAGCCCTGGCAGCGGACGATCAGCTCGGCGCCGCGCATGGCGCAGTCACGCCAGATCTCCGGGTAGTTGCCGTCGTCGCAGATGATCAGGCTGATCTTCAGGCCCTTCGGCCCCTCCGAGACGTAGGTGCAGTCGCCCGGATACCAGCCTTCGATCGGCACCCACGGCATGATCTTGCGATACTTCTGCACGATCTCGCCCTTGTCGTTCATCAGGATCAGGGTGTTGTACGGCGCCTTGTTGGGATGCTCCTCATGGCGCTCGCCGGTCAGCGAGAACACGCCCCAGACCTTGGCCTTGCGGCAGGCGTCGGCGAAGATGCGGGTCTCCTCGCCCGGTACCGACGACGCCGTCTCGTACATCTCCTTGGAGTCGTACATGATGCCGTGGGTCGAGTATTCCGGGAAGATCACGAGGTCCATGCCCGGCAGGCCGAGCTTCATGCCCTCGACCATCTTGGCGATGTTGCGCGCGTTATCCAGCACCTCGGCCTTGGTGTGCAGACGCGGCATCTTGTAATTGACCACGGCAACGCCGACCGTGTCCTTGCTGCTCGATATATCTCCATGCAACATGTCTCGACTCCCTTTCCTGAACGATAATTCCCGCTACACGGCCATGTGCAGCTGGATGAGATCATCGGTGAGTTCACCGATCGCGCCCTTGGCGACGACGCGTCCCTTTTCGAGCAACGCGAACCGGTGCGACGCGCGCCGCGCGAACGCGACATTCTGTTCGACCAGCACGACCGTGATGCCGCGCTCGCGGTTGAGGCGCGTGATCACGTCCTCGATCTGCTCGACGATGTTCGGCTGGATGCCTTCGGTCGGCTCGTCCAGCAGGATGACCTTGGGCTGGGCCAGCAGCGCGCGCGCGATCGCAAGCTGCTGCTGCTGCCCGCCGGAGAGATTGCCGCCGTAGCGATTGAGGAAATCCTTGAGCACCGGAAACAGCTCCAGCACCCACTCCTCGATGCCACCAGCGGATTTCGCCGCGAAAGTCCCAAGCGTCAGGTTCTCCCGCACGGTGAACTTCGGCAGGATGCCACGGCCCTGCGGCACATAGGCGATGCCGGCCTTGGCGCGCTGATAGGTGCGGAGCGGCGAGATGTCGGCGCCGTCGAGCGACAGGCGTCCGGTGACCCGGTCCATCAGGCCGAGGATGCTGCGCATCAGCGTGGTCTTGCCGACCCCGTTGCGGCCGAGCACCGAGAGGAATTCGCCATTGCCGACCAACAGGTTGATGCCCTGCAGCGCCCGGCTGTTGCCATAGAAGGCGTCGACGTCGGTCAGCTCAAGCATGGCTGATGCCTCCCGATCCCAAATAGGCGCGCCGCACCTCCGGATGCGCCTCCACTTCCGCGGCGGTGCCCTCGGCCAACATCTGGCCCATATGCATCACCGAAATGATGTCGCCGATCGCTTTCACAAAACCCATGTCGTGCTCGACCACGATCAGCGTGTGCTTACCCTTCAGCCGCGCGAACAGCTCGGCGGTCTTGCGGGTCTCCTGCGCCGTCATGCCTGCGGTCGGCTCGTCCATCAGGATCAGCTCGGCGTCCTGCGCAACCAGCATGCCGATCTCCAGCCACTGGGTCTGGCCGTGCGACAGATAGGCGGCCGGCCGGTCGAGTTGCTCGGTGAGCCCGACCAGTTCGGCAAGACGTTCGATGTCTTCGCGCCCCCCATTGCCGATATTCCAGCGCAGATTGCCGAGCACAGAGGTGCGGCGGGCCCGTGCCACGTCAAGATTCTCGCTGACCGAGAGCTCGCGAAATACGCTCGGCACCTGGAACTTGCGGCCGACACCGGCGCGGGCGATCTCGTATTCCTCGAGATCCTGCAGTGCGGTGCCGTCAAAGCTGACGGTGCCGGCGCTCGGCTTGACCTTGCCGCAGATGATGTCCAGCGCCGTGGTCTTGCCGGCGCCGTTCGGCCCGATCAGGCAGCGCAGCTCGCCCTTGCGCACGCTCATGTTGAGCGCGTTGAGCGCCTTGAACCCGTTGAAGCTGACCGAGACGTCGCGGAGATCGAGATGCGAGCTCATGTGCTGCCCTCCGTCTGACCGACGCCTTGCGCAACGCCGCGGCCCGCGGCCTGGCGGCGCTGCACGATCCAGCGCAGCACGACCTGCGCGAGACCAGCGAGCCCCTTCGGCAGGAACAGCACGACGAGCACGAACAACGCGCCCATCACCAGCGTCCAGGTTTCGAGGAACGCCGCGGATTCCGACAGCGCGCCCTGCATGCCCGCGACCAGCACCGCGCCGAGGAACGCGCCGACCAGGCTCTGCCGGCCACCGACCGCGCACCACACCACCACCGAAAGCGAAAGCTGCACGCCGAGGAAGGTCGGCGAGGCAAACTCCATCACGACCGTGTAGAGCATGCCGGCAAGGCCCGCGATCGCGGCCGACAGCGCGAACACGAAGATCTGGTAGAGCGCGACGTCGTAGCCGAAATAGCGCACCCGGCTCTCGTGATCGCGGATCGCCTGCACGATCAGGCCGGCCTTGGACTTCGTGAAGGCAAAGGCGACCAGCAGGCTGAGCAGCACGCAACAGGCGACGAGATAATAGGTGGCGCGGCCATAGGCATCGAAGGCGACGCCGAAGATCTCGAGCTGGGCGAGATCGGTGATGCCGTTGAAGCCGCCGGTGTAGCTCTGCTGGTCGATGATCACGAGATTGATCACCACCATGGTGGCGAGCGTGATGATCGAGACGTAGACCCCCGTCACACGGCCGCGGAACATGAACCAGCCGAGCGCCGCCGCGACCAGCGCCGGCACGATCAGGCCCGCGGCAATCGCAAAGGTCAGCGAGCGGAACGGCTGCCAGAACCACGGCAGATGCTGGACGTTATTCCAGACCATGAAGTCCGGCAGGCCACTTGCTCCGGTGTGCACAGGAACGGTCTTGAGCTTCAGCGCCATCGCCATCGCGTAGGAGCCGAGCCCGAAGCTCATCGCCTGGCCGAGATTGAGGATGCCGCCGAAACCCCAGGACAGCCCGAGCGACACGGTGAGGATGCCGAGCACCAGGTAGCGCGCGACCTTGTTGAGCAGGAAGTCGTTGTTGAGCAGCACCGGGAGCGCGAACACGATCGCGCAGACGATCAGCAGAGGTGCGAGCTGCGCGATCAGGCGCTGCAATCTGCTGGAGTTTGGAGCATTGGACGGCATAGATGAGCGATCTGTCTCAGGCCCGCACGCGTGCGGTGAAAAGCCCTTCGGGGCGGAAACGGATGAGGACGACGATGGCGAGCAGCACGATCGCCTTGGCCACCGTGTCGTTCTGCAGGAAGGCGATGCCGCCGGAGAGCTCGCCGAGGATGAAGGCGCTCGCCACGGTGCCGGCGAGGCTCTGCACGCCGCCGAGCACGACCACCATGAAGGCATCGACCACATAGCCGGTGCCCATGTCCGGCGACACGCTCTTGAGCGGCGACACCAGCGCGCCGGCCAGCCCCGCAAGGCCCGCACCGTAGGCAAATGTCAGCGCATAGACCCGCTTGGCGTTGATGCCGAAGGAGGCGGCGACCGAGCGGTCCTGGATGATGGCGCGCAGCTTCATTCCGACCGGGGTGCGGTTCATCAGCAACCAGGTCGCGCCGAACAGCGCGATCGACACCACGAACAGGAACACCCGATACGACGAGACCGGGATGCCGAACACATCCATGCTGTCGGACAGCGCCGGCGGCAGCTGCACGTAGCGCAGCTCGCTACCGACCGACAGCCGCACCGCCTGCTGCAGCATGATGCCGACGCCCCAGGTCGCGAGGATCGTATCCAGCGGCCGGTTGTTGAGCAGGCTCAGGACGTAGCGTTCGATGACCCAGCCGAACGCGGCAACCACGAGGAAGATCGGAATCAGGCTCGCCAGCAGGCCGAGCCCGAGATAGGTGTGGAACACCCAGGCGGCGTAAGCGCCGAGCATCACGAACTCGCCATGGGCGAGATTGATGATGCCCATCGAGCCGTAGATGATCGACAGGCCCAACGCGACCAGCAGCAGGATCGATCCGATGCTGAGGCCGGTGACGATTTGTTCGATGAATTGGTCCACGTCGGGATCCGCTCTTCAATGTTCGTTTGCTGCGCCCTGCCCTCACACAATGGGTGCGAGAAGCAGCATTCGTTGCGGGTGGCTGGCCGCCGGCGCCGCACGCCGACGGCCTCGTCAGCCCCCGTCGTCAGCTCTTCTCGACCAGGCCCTTCTCGGTGCAGGACTGCCCGGGATAGGCGGCGTAAGGCACCGGCTTCAGCCAGTCCTTGGCCTCGACGAGAATCTCGAACTGGCCGTTTGATTTGGCCTGCGCGATCTTCGGCCACAGCCAGGTGTGCAGGTTCTCCGGCTCGATCTCGACCTTGCCCTGCGGCGCAATCATGCTCTGGCCCTTGACCGCGTCGCGGATGTTCGGCGGCGTGAGGTCGCTGGTCGCAAGCTTCTCGACCGCCTGCTTGAACAGATAGGTCTGGAAGTAGCAGGCCTCCGAGACGAAATGCGTGACCTTGTCGGCGCCCCAGCGCTTCTTGTAGGCCTCGACGAATTTCTCGTTCTCAGGCGACTTGTGCACCATGAAGTACGGCGCCGAGGTGAAGTGACCGGCGGCGGCCTCTCCGCCCATCGCCGCGACCTCGTTCTCCGACGTCGTCAGGCTCGCCATCGGCATCTTTTCGGGATCGAGACCGGCGGCCTTGTACTGACGGTGCAACGCGACCACGGAATCGCCGACCACGGTGGAGAAGATCACGTTCGGCTGGGTCGAGCGGATCTTGTTGATGACGGAGGAGAATTCGGAATGGCCGAGCGGCACATATTCTTCCGCCACGACCTCGCCGCCGAGCTTCTCGAGCAGCTTCTTGCAGTAGTTGTTCTCTTCCTTCGGATAGATGTAGTTGGAGCCGATCAAATAGAACTTCTTGCCGAACTTCTTGACCAGCCACGGCACGAACTCGTCCTGCTGCTGGTTCGGCACCGCGCCGGTGTAGATGACGTTCTTCGAGCACTCGCGGCCTTCGTAGAGCGTCGGATACCAATAGAGATTGTTCTGGCGCTCGAAGACAGGGAGCACCGCCTTGCGGCTTGCCGAGGTGTAGGAGCCGAACACGCTGACGCATTTGTCGCCGACGACGAGCTTGCGCGCCTTCTCCGAGAACGTCGCCGGATCGGATGCGGGATCCTCGACGATCGGCACGATCTTGCTGCCCTTGATGCCGCCGGCCGCGTTGATTTCCTCGATCGCGAGCAGCGTCGCCTTGTTGAGCGATTCCTCGATGATCGCGGTCGTTCCGGTCAGCGAGAACAGCACGCCGACCTTGATCTCGCCGCCGCCGGCGTAAGCGAGGTCGGCGTTCTTGATCCAGATGTGCGGCAGTCCGGCGCCGGCAAATGCGCCAAGCGCCGCGGTATTCCTCAGCAAAGTCCGCCGTGAAATGCTCATCCCTTAGCTCCCTTCAGGACTGAAAAAACAAAAAGCCCTCCCGATGCGCGCTTACGCGAGCATTGGGAGGGCTTTGTTGCCGGTTGTGTCGAAGGCGGCGCTGTCGCCGCCGGCCCCGCTATTGGGGCTTACTGTTGATGATCGTAGCCAAGCAGTTCGAACGAGTCAACAATCGCCGCGGCGACTGCGCTTGCCGACACGCGGCGATCCATCGCCTGTCGTCTGATGAAGCCATAGGCTTCGGTTTCCGGCATCTGCCGCGTCGCCATCAGGATGGCCTTGGCGCGCTCTACCGTGCGCATCGAGCGCAGATTGTCGTCGAGCTTCTCGATCTTGCTGCGCAGCCGCCGCTCGTAACCAAACTGGCTGCGCGCCAACACGAGGCTCGACAGCACCGCATTCTGCGTGAACGGCCGCGGCAGCACGGCGTTGGGCGTTGCATGACACAGCGCGTCGGCGTGAACGGCTTCCGTCGCCGGCAGGATCACGACCAGCGCGGAACGCGCATCGCCGGGAATCCACGGCAGGCGCCGCGCCAGGTCGGGCGAATATTCGCAATACACCACATCGGCGTCGGCCGGCACGCTTTCCGGCATCGGCCAGACCTGACGCACCCGCATCCTGAAGCGCTGCAATTCGCGCAGCAACATGCCGACCTGATCGTCGACCGGTGCGACCACGACCGCCGAGAGATCGGCAAGTTCCTGAACCATGGTCTTGCGTCCGCCGACGTCTCGGCTGAGCTGCGGCTTACGCGACATTTCGTTCATTGGACGCTTCCTGTTTGCGTTGCACGACCATATCCGATCAGGAACGGATCCGCATGCACCGGCTCTTTTGATTGGCTGACGACATCGAACTGTCCCTGGCGGTTGGCGCGTCCGATCCGGGTCCACAGATCGGTATGACCCGACATCGGGTTGACCGTGACCGCACCTTGCGGTGCATCAAAGCTGGTGCCGAACACCATGGAGCGGAGCACTTCGGTGTCGAGCGAATTGACCTGCTCGAGCGCTTTCGCAAACAGATGCAGCTGGAAATAGGACGCCTCGGCGCACATGTTGGTCGAGATGTCGGCGCCGAACCGCTTCTTGAAGCGTTGCACAAACGCGCTGTTGGCGCTGCCCTCCACGCCCTGGAAATAGGATGCCGCCGTGACGTGTCCTTCGCCGACATCGAAGCCCATCGCGGCGATTTCGGCTTCCGTCGTGGTCAGGCTGGCGATCGGGACCTGCTTCGGATCGAGCCCGACATTCGCATAGGCCTGATAGAGAAACACCGTGCCCTCGCCGACGACGGTCGAGAAGATCACGTCGGGCCTGACCCGCTTGATGTCCTGGATGATCGGTACGAAGTCCTGCCAGCGCGCGTAGACATTGACGTAGCGCTCGCCAACGACCGAGCCGCCGTTGCTCTTCAGCAGCTCGCGCATCACCCGGTTGGACTCGCGCGGATAGATGTAGTCCGAACCCACGAAATAGAATCGCGTTCCGAACGTATCCATCAAATAGCGACACAGCGCGAGGCTGTTCTGATTCGGCGAGGCGCCGGTGTAGATGACGTTCGGCGACGCCTCGAACCCCTCATAGAGCGTCGGGTACCAAAGCAGGCCATTCAGCCGTTCGACGACCGGCAGCACCGCCTTGCGGCTCGACGAAGTGTAGCAGCCGAATATAGTGCTGACCTGATCTTCGACCATCAACCGTTTGGCGTAGTGGCCATAGGCGGCCGAATCCGAACCGGGATCGTAGGCGACGGGAACCAGTTCGCGGCCGCAGACGCCTCCCGCCTCGTTCACCTCCTCGATCGCAAGCTGCGTGCCCTGATACTGGGTTTCCTCGATCACCGACATGAAGCCGGTTCGCGAAAACAGGACTCCTATCCGCCACGGAGCGGAGGTCGCTTGGGTAGGATTCGACATGATCAGGCCCTCGACAGAATTGGAGGGACGAGAGGGATTATTGTTCTTGTTGCTCTCGAACGGCATTGCCGGGAGCGGAAGATTGCATGTCATCTGCCGCGAGACAAGGACCCTCGCAGCTCATCCTGTCAGCGACGCTGACGCGAAAGCGGGCAGACCGGATGTCACCCGCGGCGGATCACAGGTGCAGCGGACCGTGGACCAGCTATCTCCGGTAGACGCGCGATCGATTGCCCGTATCAGGCGCAGGGATGGATAGTAACTCCGGGGAAACCTACAGCCGGCGCCATTGCAGCAAGGAGTAAGGCGGATCCTGCTCCGGGTGATGCTCGAAGACGCCTTCGACATCGGCGCCGATGGCAACCGTCTGTTCGGGATCGCCGAGCAGATTGCCGACCATGCGAATGCCGCCGGCATGCGGCAGTTCGACAAGCACCGCGATGTACGGTCCATGCCCTTTGAGCGCCGCATGCGACGGATGCCATGCACGTTCCCAGCTGAAGATCCGGCCGCGCGGCTCGACTTCGATCCAGGCCGGGTCGAAGGCGTGGCAGCGATGGCAGAGCCATTCGGGTCCGAATTGCCACGTGTTGCAGCGACCGCAGCGTTGCACCAAGAGCTTGCCCTGACGCAATCCTTCCCAGTAAGGCGCAGAGAGGCCGTCAGGTTCTGCAACCGGGATCGGCAGACCTGCCGGGAGATAGCGCGTGCCCGGGTTGCTCATAACGTGGCCTCCGACCCCAGAATGAGATTGCTCGCGGGAGAGACCATCGGACCTCCGATGACCAACGCGACGTCGCTGCGCCGAGCCTGGCTGGTCGACACGCCACGCACCTGGCGCACCGCCTCGAGGACGAGCTCGAAGCCGTGCATGTAGCATTCGGCGAGATTGCCGCCGCTGGTGTTGAGCGGCAGCCGCCCGGACGGCGCGATCAGGTTCTCGAAGGTCAGGAAGTCGTTGGCCTCCTCCGGTTCGAAGAAGCCGTGCTCCGCCAGCGCCATCACGACGCCACCGGTGAAATTCTCATACGCCTGCACCACGCCGACATCAGACGGCCCTAGCCCGGCCATGCGGTAGAGATCGGGAGCAACAGTGTCGAAACTCGCAGTGGCGTAGAGCGGCGCGTTGTGCGCCGTCGCCGCCGCGCGATGTCCGGATCCGAAGGCCGCGCCGAGCAGATAGGCCGGCTTGCGCCGGAATTCCGTGGCACGCTCCGCCGATACCAGCACCAAGGCCGCTGCGCCGTCATTTTCCATGCAGCAATCGTAGAGATGGAACGGCTCTACGATCCAGCGCGAGGCATCGTACTTGTCGACGTCCAGCGGCTTGCCGTGCATCACGGCACGCGGATTGGCCTGGGCATGGTGATAGGAGGCGAGCGCAATCGCGCGCAACGCCTCTTGCCGGACGCCGTGATCGTGCATGTAACGCTGCACCCGCATGGCAAAGCGCTGCGGCGGCGCCAGCACACCATAAGGCATCAGGTAGGATCGTTCGCCTGAAACGGTGTGGATGCCGCCCGCCTGCCCGAAGCGACCATACTGGCCCTGCGCCAGCGAGCGGAACACCACGACGCAATCGGCGAGGCCCGCGATGATCGAGGCAGCGGCATTGGCAATCGCGGCACAACATCCGCCGCCGCCTCCACCCCATTGCATGGTGGCGGAGCGCAAGCGATGCGTCCCCAACGCCGCAGCGAGCCGCGACGCCTCACTGCGATCGTCGCTGTAGGACGAGTACCCGTCGATCTCGCGCGGATCGAGTCCGGCATCCTCACAAGCCGCCAGAATGGCTTTGAGCGCGAGCTTGAACTCCGGGTCGGGCGACGCACCGTGGCGATAATATTCCGTTTCACCAATCCCGATGACGGCCACACGGCCTCGCAGCGTCCGCTCGTCGCGCCCGCGCCCCGTCACGGCTTGGCATCCTGTCGCAAGGGCTGGCCGCCGAACGCCCCGCCCTTGGCAAGCCGTGCGATCTCCGCATCGTCATAGCTGAGCAAATCGCGCAGTACGTTTTCGGTGTGCTGACCGACGGCCGGTGCCGCGACGGGATCGACGATCGGCGTCCGCGAATAGCGGATCGGCAGGTTCACGTTCGGCACCCAGCCCACCGCCTCGTGCGGGATTCTTGTGACGATCCCGCGCTCCCGCGCTTCGGGTGACCGGATCGCCTCGCCGACGCTGCGTACCTGGCCGCAGGGCACTCCGGCTGCGCGCATCCGCGACTGCCAGTGCGACCAGGGCTGGCGGGCAAAGGCATCGCCGAGAATCGCGAACAACTCCTCGCGCCGACGAATTCGGTCGGGGCCGGTCGCATAGATCTCGGCCGCCGCGAGATCCTCGCGCTCGAGCACCTGCGCCATCAGCCGTTGAAAGATCTTGTCATTGCCGCAGTTGATATAGAACGAGCAATCGCTCGCCAGGAACACGCCCGACGGACAGGTGTCCGGGCTGGTGTTGCCGCTTCGCTTTGGATCCGCATTGTTGAAGAGCGACTGCATGGTCGCGTAGCCGGTCATCAGGACGGCATTCTCGAACAGCGACACCTCGATGGCCTGGCCATGCCCGCTGCGCTCGCGCGCGAACAACGCGCTGAGGATCGCATTGCTGGCCATCATCGCGGTGCTGATGTCCATGACCGGCGACAAGGCCCGCACGCCCTCCCGGTCGGCATAGCCGTTCATCGAGACGAAGCCGCTCTCGACCTGCGCGATCGGGTCGAAGCCGAGCCGGTCGGAGAACGCGCCGTCGCGGCCATAGGCCGACACCGAGCAATAGATGATCTCGGGCTTGATCTTGCGGCAGCTCTCGTAGTCGAGCCCGAGCCGCGCCATCACGCTCGCCGAAAAGTTCTCGACGAGAACGTCCGCCGTCGCGATCAGCTCACGCGCGACCTTCAGGCCCTCGGGCGACTTCAGATCGAGGGCGACGCTGCGCTTGTTGCGGTTGGTCCAGAGGAACGGCGCACCGTGCCTGAGATCGGAATGCACCGGGGGATAGCGGCGCAAATCGTCGCCGCGGCCGGGCGCTTCGATCTTGATCACCTCGGCGCCCATATCGGCGAGAATCATGGTGGCAAACGGTCCGGCGATGAAATGCGAGAAATCGATCACGCGGATCCCCTCCAGCGCCTTCGGCGCACCGAGAGGACGAGGCGTGTGCTCGGGGAAGTCGGCTTCAAGCTGATCCAGCATTGGGACGTCCGTCAGTTTGAGAAAGTGTTGATCCGCGGATCGCGGCCGTCGTCGTCAATTGCTCTTCGATGACTCGACGAGCGAGCAACCGCCCTGGTCGAGCGGCCGGAACGCTTCCGGCCCGGACAACACGCCGACCTGCTCCAACAGATCCCGCTTGCTCTTCGACGCAGTCGGGCTCTTCACTTTCAGGATGTACATGTTGTGAATGGCGCGGCCGTCGGCGCGCACCACGACCGGCCCGAACAAGGCGTCGTCGATCGGCGTCTCCTTCAGCTTCTGGATCACCGCCGGCGCGTCGTTGGTTCCTGCCGCCAACGCCGCGTTCAGATAGGCCAGCACCGAGGAATAGACGCCGGCGTGGAACGCGGTCGGCGATTGCCCGTGTTGCCGCTCGCTGAACCTGGCCGACCAGGCACGGCTGGCATCGTCGAGGTCCCAGTAGAACGGCTGGGTGATGATCAGTCCCTCGCCGACCGCAAGGCCACTCGACTCCACGTCGTTGGTGGTGGTGAGCAGCGCTGCGAAAGTGCGTCCGCTCTGCTTCAGCCCGAACTCGGCGGATTGCTTGATCAGGCTGACGGTGTCGCCGCCGGCGGTCGCGAACGCGATCACGTCGGCGCCCGAACCTTCGGCCTGCAAAATGAACGAGGCATAGTCCGCATTGTTGATCGGCACATTGACCGATCCGAGAACGGTCCCGCCACCGGTGCTGATCACCGCCGTCCCGTCGCGCACCATCGACTTGCCGAGCGCATTGTCGGTGGCGATGAAGTACCATTTCTTGCCGCCGTGGCGCACGAGATAGGCGCCGATGGTATGCGAGGCCGCCCAGGTGTCGAATGTCCATTGGATCGTGTTGGGCGAGCAGTACTTTCCGGTCAGGTCGGAAGACGCCGCACTCGAGGCAATCAGCGCCGCCTTGGTGCCGCGCACGACCTCGTTGACGGCGAGCCCGACGGCCGAGTTCGGCACGTCGGCGACCGCGTCGACCTTCTCCTGATCGATCCAGCGGCGCGCGATGGCGGCGCCGACATCCGCCTTGTTCTGGTGATCGGCCGCGACGATCTCGACCTTGAAGTCCGGATGAAGCCGCATGAAATCCTCGGCGGCCATTTTTGCCGCCGTCACCGAACCTTCGCCGGCATTATCCGAATAAGGGCCGGACCCGTCGTTGAGCACGCCGATCTTCAAGGACCGTGCAGGGTCCGCCGACGCCGGCGAACCGGCGCAAAGGACCAGAAGAGATATTCCGACAACACGCGAAAGATACTTCATTGGTTCCACCCGTGGATTTGTTCTTAGAGATCGAGCACGAGTGTGCGGGATCTGGCGCCCGAGCAGCAGATCATGACGCTCTTGTTCGCCGCCTGCTCTTCCTCGCTCAGAAACTGGTCGCGATGGTCGGGTATGCCCTCGAGCACGCGCGTCTCGCAGGTGCCGCAGACCCCCTCGGTGCAGGAGTAATTCGCGGCGATCCCGGCCTCCAGCAACGCATCGAGGATGGTCTTGCCGGCCTCGACCGCAACGGTGCGATTGCTTCGCGCAAGCTTGACCTCGAAGCCGCCTTCAGTCGCCGGAACTTCCCGCGCCTTGAAATATTCGACATGCACGCGATCGGCCGGGCGACCAGCCGTCGCCGCCTCGAACGCCTCGAGCATGGGCACCGGACCGCAGCAGTAAAGATGCGCGTGAGCCGGCGCGTTTTTGACGATAGCCGCAAGATCGAACACACGACCCGATCGCTCGTCGTCGAAATCGAGATGTACCTTCGATCGAAACGTGCCGAGCTCGTCGAGAAATGCGGCCGCGGCGCGCGTCCTCGCGGCATAGAACAGGTCCCAGCGGCGTTCGAGCGCATCCAGACGCCGGATCATCGATAGCAGGGGCGTGATGCCGATCCCACCGGCGATCAGGATCGAATGCTCGGCCTCTTCATGAAGCGCGAAGTTATTGCGCGGCATGGAGATCGTCATGACATCCCCGACCCTGACGGTGTCGAGAACGAAGCTGGAGCCGCCGCGGCTCTCGGCATCCTTGTTGACCGCGATGACGTAGCGATGCCGCTCGCGCTGGTCGTTGACCAGTGAGTAGCTGCGGATCATACCGTTCGACAGATGCAGGTCGATATGACTACCGGCCGTAAACGGAGCCAGCTCGCTGCCGGTCCGCGCAATCAGCTCGTAGGAGTGGATCCGCTCGGCCTCGTAGCCGATGCGCTTGACCAAGACCTCCTGGTTCGATGCGTTCACAGCTCGTACCCGAAATCGGCACCGAGCTTTGCCCGCATGAACGGTGCGCCGACATCGACCCAGGAATCCTCCGGCGGCAGCCGCAGCGACACCGCTCGCACCAAGAACACGTCGGGATCCAGGACCCCCTTTGGCTTGATCGCGTGATCACGATAGGCGCCGAGCGCCTCCAGAATGAAGCGCCGCGTCATCGCGATGCCGGTATCGCTAGAACAGAGTGTCTCCTTGGTGCGATCGAAGATCGGCGAGACGCCGCTCTGGCAGGCGCCGTCCTGCACCCAGAGCCCCGGCAGGCCCGAGAACCAGGTGGTCCGCTGCGCGTCGTAGTCGAATTGAAAGCCGTTCTGCGGATTGTATTTGGTCCAGTAGCCGGCATACGGCACCGTCGGCGGATGCTGCACCAGCGCGTGGCGGCTGGCATGACCGCTCTCGCGGCCCTTGTGTCCTTCGGCGAACACCTGCCGCGTTTTCTCCAGCAGCGGCTCCGACGGATGATAGGAGAACATGATGCAGAGCGTGTTCTCGTCGTCGATCGGCACCCAGGCATGCCCGCTCAGATCCGGGAACGGCGAGAGCGGAGGCACCAGCGTATAGAACGGCAGCAGGAACTGGTTGACCCGCCAGTACAGCGTGTTGGCATCGTAGTTGCGCCGCGCCGCGATGCTCATGCCAAAATCCTGCTTGATGCATTCGAAGGTCGGCCGCAGGTCGCGCTTCTGGATCCAGGCGCTCGTGGTGCCCTGCGCATCCAGCCGGCCGTGAAGCAGCGGCGCATGCGCCGAGTCGATCTCGCCCTCGACGGCCTGCAACCAATTGCACTCCTGGACGCGAACCGAGATGTGCACCTGCTCGGCCGGCACCAGATTCCATTCGAGGTTCGGCAGCGGCGGCAGTTCGGCCTGATCTGGACCCATATAGGTCCAGATCATTCCGTTACGCTCCTTGCAGGGATAAGCCTTGATCCGCACCCGCTCCTTGAGGCGGCTGCGCATCGGCTCTGCCGGCATATCCGTCACCGCGCCGGTGACGTCGAACTTCCAGCCGTGATAGACGCAGCGCAGCCCGCAATCCTCGTTTCGTGCGAAGATCAACGGCGCGCCGCGATGCGGGCAGGCCTGATCGACCAGCCCGACGCGTCCCTCAGTGTCGCGGAACGCGACCAGATCCTCGCCGAGCAGCCGGATGCGCTTCGGCTGTCCGTCCTTGGCGAGGTCCGCCGACGGCAGGAAGGGAATCCAGTACAGGCGAAAGAGGTCGCCGAGCGGCGTGCCCTTGCCGACCCTCACCAGGCGTTCATTGTCTTCGCGCGAGAGCATGGGTTTGCCTCCTTCAATTGCGTGCAGTCGGGGCCGCCGCGCCGAGAAGCGCGGCGACACGGTCGGACAGTCCGAGATCCCTTGCGGTCCAAAGCGGATCGGATGCGGTGAGCGGCTTGCGTGGAATCGGTGGCTGCTTGCCCTGCTCCACCAGGCCGACGATCAATTCGATGCGACGCCGCTCGAGCTCCCGCAATGCGTCCTCGACGACGGCGGCTTCCGCCGTGCATCCCGGCAGCTCCGGATAGGCAAGCCGAACCCGCCACTGCCCCGGCTCGGTTTCGACCGCCTCGGCCTCAAGCAGATAGGGAATCGACAGCAGCTCACGCAGGTCCAACAGCAACCTCCCTGAACGACGTCTTCGCGTCCATTTGATACGTATACGTACTACGTTGTCGGATAGCTGACAAGGACCGAAAACAATTGCACCGTGCTGGGAACAGGCTGGGGTGCGATTTACCGCAGGGTTGAGGACGTCAGGCCAAGCTGCTAACGGCTAACGCGAATTCGTGAAATCGGGGTCCAACGACGGCATGGCAGCCGACAAGGCGAAGAAGACCGGCTCGGCCGCAGACGTTGCGCGCGACTGGCAACTTGAAGGCGGCGTCGGATTTCTGCTGCGGCTGCTCGAGGCCCGCTACGACGGGCTCTACCAAAGCATGACGCGCCAGAGCGACATCACGCCGCGGCAGTTCGGCGTGCTGATGGCGCTGTACCAGTTGGGTCCGCTCACACCCTCGGTGTTGGCGGAGCGGATCAGTTGCGACCGCAACACGCTCAGCGAGATGCTGAAGCGCATGGTCGCGCGCAAACTGGTCTCAAAGAAGGACAATCCGGACGATCGCCGCTCGCTCCAGGTGCAGATCACCGCCAAGGGCGAGGAAGCGCTCCTGGCCGTCATTCCGGCTGCGGCCGAGTTGCAAAACATCATGCTGGCTCCCCTGCGCAAGGAAGACCGCGCGCATTTCCTGAAATGCCTGCTGGCGATCGCGAAGGCTCCGCCGCCGGAGGCTCCGTCCGATACCTGAGATCGCGGCTAGGCCTGGGCTCTGCCGAACGTGCCCGCAGCCGCGAGTGCCGCGATTGCGTCCGGCGACAATCCGAGGATCCGCGACAGCACATCGTCCCGCTGCGCGCCGATCCCGGGGACCTGACTTCCCATCGGCGTGTCGGCCCCGGACATCTGCCATGGCGCATTGACGCCGACGAAGTCGCCGGCGCCATCCGAGACCGTCGCAAACACACCACGCTCGCGCAAATGGGCATCGGTCAGCGCCGCGCCCGGCGTCCGGTATTCGGCGCATGGGACGCCGGCGCGATCCAGCGCCGCGATGCATTCCGCGACGGTGTGGCGCTCCGTCCATCGCTCGATGACCTGCATCATGGCGGTCCAATTGGCGCCGCGCGCCGGAATGGACGCAAAGCGCGGATCGTTCGCCAGCTCTTGCTGTCCGGTCACCTCGCAGAGCGCCGCAAAATTGCGCGGTGTCACCGGGGCGATCAGGATATCGCCGTCGCGGGTGCGAACCGGCCCGTAGGTCGGACGCGGCGCGCGGATCGGGAATTGCGCTTCCTGAAGCTCATAGACCAGCAGATTGAGCATGCAGTCCATCAAGGCCACATCGACACGCTGCCCCTTCCCGGTGCGCTCACGCTGGACCATCGCGGTCTGAATCGCGGAATAGCCGAAGATGCCGCCGAGGATGTCCGCGACAAAGATCGCCCCTGCCGCGGGACGCTCCCGGTCGCCGGCATAGCGCATCAGCGAGGTATCGAATCCGCTCTCGGCATGCACGATCATCGCATAAGCCGCGCGCTCGGCAGCGGGGCCCGTCTGTCCATAGCCCGAGATCGAGCAATAGATCAGGCGCGGGTTGATCTCGCGGAGCGCCTCATAGCCGAGGCCGAGCCGGTCCATGACACCGGGGCGGAAGTTCTCGACGACAATGTCTGCTTCCGCGACCATGCGATGCACCAGCTTGATGGCGTCGGCGTTCTTCAGGTCCAGCGCCAGGCTGCGCTTGCCGGCATTGAGCTGGCCGAAATAGGTGCTGTGGCCGTCGCGCAGCGGCGTCCGCAGCCGCATATCGTCGCCCTCCGGCGGCTCGATCTTGATGACCTCGGCGCCGACGTCGGCGAGCAGCCGCGCGCAATACGGCCCCGCCACCATGATGGAAAAATCCAGCACCCGCACCCCGGCGAGCGGCGCCCTGTCGCCATCCTTCTGCATCCGATCTCTCCTATCTCGGCAGCCCGAGCGCGCGTTGCGCGATCAGGCTGCGCTGGATCTCGTTGGTCCCGATGCTGATCACCCACATCAGCGAATGCCGCAG
This sequence comes from Bradyrhizobium sp. NAS96.2, assembly GCF_001908235.1. Classification (GTDB taxonomy): domain Bacteria; phylum Pseudomonadota; class Alphaproteobacteria; order Rhizobiales; family Xanthobacteraceae; genus Bradyrhizobium. Next base: position 61,845 of record NZ_LGHK01000043.1, on the reverse strand, counting down.
GTTCTGCTCGAAGCGGCCATTGTCGATGGCGCCCGGCATCTGTTCGGACAGCGCGGCGCGCATCCCGAGAATGTCGAGCGCGGCCTCGCCGAAGCGTTCCATCAGCTCGCCGGAAAACACCTTGCTGATCGCGCCATACTCCGGCGGCGTCGCGCCATCGGCGGCGAGCTCGGCACAATGCATCATCAGGAGACGGCCGATCTCGATCTCCGACGCCAGGGTCGCCATTTTGTCGCGGACGATGGGATCATCGGCGAGCGACCGATCACCGTGCTTCGCCATCACGTGCGAACGGAGCTGCTCGAAGGCGTGCGCCACCTTCAGAACGATGCCGCCGCCGACCAGCCCGCGCTCGAAGGCCAGCGCGCCGGTCAACACCTTCCAGCCGCCATTGACCTCGCCGACCAGGTTCTCGGCGGGAATCCTCACATTGTCGTAGAAGATGTTGGCGAAGGTACCGTCATACATCGTGGCGGACGGCCGGATCGTGATGCCCGGCGCATCCATCGGCACGATGAACATGCTGATGCCGGCATGCGGCGGCTTTGCGTCCTTGTCGGTCCGCGCGGCGAGGAACATGTATTTGCCCCACCAGGTGGTGGTCCAGATCTTCTGGCCGTTGATCACCCAGTGATCGCCGTCCCTGATCCCACTGGTGCGCAGCGCCGCAAGGTCCGAGCCCGCCTGCGGCTCGCTGTAACCCATGCCGTGCATGGCTTCGCCGCGCAGGATCTCCGGAAGATATTCTTGTTGCTGCTCTGCCGTGCCGAACATCATCAGCGCATTGGCCTGGATCGCAGCGCCGATCCGCGGCGCCTCGCCCTGCTCCATCGTCTCCATGAAGGCGATCTGCTCCAGCGCAGAGCGGGCCTGACCGCCGAATTGCTCCGGCCATCCGAGGCCGATCCATCCCGTTTCGCCCATATCGCGGGCGAAGCCGGCATCGAACTCGCGCTTGGCGAACGGCCTCCGGTCGAACGCCTGCTTGGTATCTCCGGTCCAGTTCTGCGCGAGCCAGAGCCGGACCTGCTCACGAAACGCATTTCCGGCGGTCCCGAGGTCGTATTGCGGCAGCCCGTCGCCGCCGGCATCCAGGAGCCGCGCGGCCAACCTGCGTTTTGCATCCGACGCGCCGCCGAGCGCGATCGTATCGAGATGCACGCGCTTGAAATGGATCGGCGCCTCGTGCTCCTCGGCATAGCCGATCGCCCCGAACGTATGCTGGATCTCCAGCGCGACCTGCCGCAGCGCATTGCCGGAGAACGCCGATGCGCAATCGGCGAAATAACGCCAGTCGGCGTCGCCGCCATCGTGCAGTCTGGCGGTATGCGCAAGGATCAGCCTGACGCCTTCGAGCGCGATCAGGCAGTTGGCGAGCTTGTGCTGGATCGCCTGGAACTTGCCGATCGGCTGCCCGAACTGGTGCCGCTCCTTGGCGTAGTCCACGGCGAGCTCAAACGCACGCCGAGCCGCGCCGTAAGCGCGCGCGGTCAGCGCGACCTTGCCCGCGATGCGGAGATCGTCGAGGTCGAGCGTCCCCAGGGGAATGCGCGTGAGCGGCGCCGCGTTCAGCCTGACTTCGTAAGATCCCCAGGCCCCCATCGCGCGCGACGCGACGCGTTCGATACCGGGACCGCCGAGATCGATCAGCGCAAGATGGGCCCGATCGAGCGCGACCAGAAGATGCGTCGCGCTCCCCGCAGCCTCGACAAAGCGAAGCACGCCTGTTGCCCCGAAGTCGGCGACCTCAACCGAGCCCGTGCCGACGTCGGGATCCAGAGCGCCGAACGAGAAGGCGACGATTGCCTCCCCCGAATGCAACCGCTCCACGAGATCCGCCGCGATCTCGACCTTTGATCCGGCGATCGCAAGATTGGTGAGCGCGGCGGACCACACCGGCGCCGGGCAGCCGGCGCGACCAAGCTCCTCCATGACGACGAGGATTTCGGCCAGCCCGCCTTCGCCACCATCGGCACCGAGCGCGGCCACGCCCTGCCCGACCAGCTTGCGCCAGATCGCCGACACCTCGTCCGGCAAGGACGACGCCGTTACGCCCAGCGGACGCCAATGCTCGTCCAGGAATCCGCGCAAGGAGTCGCGCAGCATTCCCGTGACATCGTCGCTCGACAATTCGGTCGCCGCCATGAGCCCGGCCTATGCCTGGCCGAACCTGGGCTTGCGCTTCTCCTTGAACGACATGGTCGCTTCCTTGTGGTCGGCGGTCTCGAACGTCACCTGCTCCAGCGCCATCGAGGCCTCCAGCAGCATGTTGACGCGCTCCTTGACGATCTGGTTGATCGACAGCTTGGTCCAGCGAATGGCCCAGGTCGGACCGTTGGCGAGTTCGACCGCGATCGCACGGGCCTTGGCCGGCACCTCCGCGCGCGGCGCGACGTGATTGACCAGCCCAATCCGCTCCGCCTCGTTGCCCTTCAGCAGCGTGCCGCGGATCAGGAATTCCTTGGCCTTGTTGATGCCGACCAAGAGCGGCCAGATCACCGTGCCGCCGTCGCCCGCGACCAGGCCGACGCGCGAGACATGGGTGTCGCCGATCCGCGCATCCTCCGCCATCACGGTGATGTCGCAGAGCAGCGCGTGGGTCGCCGCGAGGCCGATGGCATCGCCATTGATCGCCGCAATGATCGGCTTGTCGAGCTCGAGCTGACGCGTCACGCCACGCCGGCTGATCATGGGATCGTGCACCTCGCCCTCTTCGAGCACGTCGCCGCCCGGCCGCTCCGACATCGCCTTCACGTCACCGCCGACGCTGAAGAAGTCTCCGGCGCCGGTCAGCACCACGGCATTGACAGCATGGTCGTCGGCGAGGTCGTCCCAGATCGTCCGCAACTCGCGGATCAGCTTCTGATTGATGGCGTTGCGCGCCTGCGGGCGATTCAAGGTTACGGTCGCGACCTTGTCCGCGACCTCGACCGTCAGGCATTCATACTTGGCGTAATTGGACACGTTTGCCTCCGTTGTATTGCTGTTTGAGTTGTTGATTGACTGAAAGGGTTGGTGCGCTACCGGCGCATCCCGGGCTGCACGTCGGCCAACGCGACGTGCAGCGACATCGCTCCCGGATCCTGTTCCAGCATCCGCTGCACGGATTCCAGGTGCGACCGCAGCAGCCGGCTTGCCAGCGCCACGTCTCGCTCGCTGAGCGCCGCCAGGAATTGCCGCCGCTTTTCCGCCAGCCGCGCCATCGCGACCCCGCTCGAGGCCACCTTGGCGTAGACGAAGCGCATGTGGATCTCGGTGACCGAGTCGACGATCATCGCGATCACCTTGTTGCCGGTCGAGGCCGCAAGAAGCTTGTAGAACTCGCGCGAGCATTCGACCCGGTCGAGCAACCGCCCCTCCCTGGTCGCAAGCTCGGTCCGCTCGATATTGGCTTCCAGCGCATCGAGGTCGGCCCGGCGCGCGTTCGCGCAGGCCAGCTGCACCACGAGGTCTAGCACGTGGACCCGCGCCTCCGACAATTCCCGCACCGAAATCGTCCCGAGGCTCAGCATGTCGCGCATGACCTCGTTCATGCGGCGGGTATCGCCCTGCTGGATGAAGGCGCCGCCCTTGACGCCCTTCTGCAGCCGCAGCACGCCGGCCATCTCCAGGCTGCGCAGCGCTTCCCGCAGCACATTGCGGCTGACGCCGAGCTGCTGCGCCAGCTCGCGCTCGGCCGGCAATTTGTCGCCTGGCTTCAGCACGCCGAGCGCCAGCTGCTCGCGAATCCGCTCGCAGATCTCCTCGAACGTCCGCCTGGTGTGGATCGGCTTGAATGTCGGCGCGGCCGCGGCGCCGGCCGCCCGATGATCGACGGCCCGCTCCCGCCGGTTCGGCGAGGCGGTGCGGGAGCGCTGCGGCGCGCGAGGGCTTGACTTGGTGCTCATGCGGTGAATTATTAAATGGATCACCCATTCAATGGAAGCCCCTTTTTGGCATCCAGCAAAGAAAACGTAACGGGAGCCGGTATGAGTTTTTCCGAGGAGCAGGTCGCGTTCCGCGACAATGTGCGCAGGATGGTCGCGAGGCACGTGGCGCCGATCGCCGCCGAGATCGATGAAACCGACCGCTTCCCGCTCGAGCTGGTCAAGCTGTTCGGCGAGATGGGGCTGATGCAGCTCTGGGTGCCGGAGCGCTATGGCGGCCCGAACGGCAACCTGACCATGGCCTGCATCGCGCGCGAGGAGATCTCGAAGGTCTCGCCCGCTTGCGCATCGATCGCGGCGCTCAACACCATGTTCATCATGCCGCTGCTGCATTTCGGCTCGGAAGAGCAGCGCCAGAAATACTTGCCGATCATCGCCCAAGGCGGCGTGGTCACGGCGATCGCGATCTCGGAGCCGCAGGCCGGCTCCGACGTCGCCGCGCTCAACACCCGCGCCCGGAAGGACGGCGACAGCTACGTCCTGAACGGCCGCAAGCAGTGGTGCAGCTACGGCGTCGTCGCCGACTACATCGTGGTGATGGCGCGGACCAGCGACGGCGCCGGCGCCGATGGCATCAGCGCCTTCATCGTCGAACCGAAGACAATGCCTGGCATCACCTTCGGCCGCCATGAGCGCAAGATGGGCTTTCGCGGCGCCCCCCAACACGCCGATCTTCTTCGACAATGTCCGGGTCCCGGCCGAAAATCTCGTCGGCGAGGAAGGCAAGGGTTTCCGCGCGTCGATGCGCGCGCTCGACCTCAACCGGCCGACCATCGGCGCCCAGTCGGTCGGCCTTGCGCAAGGCGCGCTCGATGCCTGCATCGCCTACGCCAAGGAGCGCAAGCAATTCAAGCAGCCGATCGCCGAGTTCCAGGGCGTGCAGTTCATGCTCGCCGACATGGCCATGCAGATCGAGGCGGCCCGCGCCCTTGTCTATGAATGCGCGCGCGCCGGCGATGCCGGCGACTGGAAGCGGCTCAACGTGCTTGCCAGCATGGCGAAGTGCGTCGGCAGCGACATGGCCATGAAGGTCACGACCGACGCGGTCCAGATCTTCGGCGGCTACGGCTACACCATGGACTACCCGGTCGAGCGCATGATGCGCGACGCCAAGCTGACCCAGATTTTCGAAGGCACCAACCAGATCCAGCGCGTGGTGATCGCCCGCGAGCTGCTGCGCTAGCGCAGATTTCAACAAGAAACGAATTACAGGGAGAACGACCTTGAACCACCTCATCGACCGGGCGCTGGCAGTTGTCGCGCTGTCGGCCCTACTGGCGGCGCCTGCCTATGCGCAGAAAGCCTACGGTCCCGGCGTCAGCGATACCGAGATCAAGCTCGGCCAGTCGACGCCGCTGAGCGGCCCGGCCTCCGCCTTCGGCGCAGGCGCCGGGCGCGCCGTGGTCGGCTATTTCGAGATGCTGAACGCGAAGGGCGGCATCAACGGCCGCAAGATCAACTTCACCCAGCTCGACAACGCCTACAGCGCGCCGAAGGCCGTCGAGCAGTCACGCAAGCTGATCGAGGACGTCGGCGTCCTGGCCGAGGTCGGTACGATCGGCACCGCGCCGAACGTCGCGATCCAGAAATATCTCAACGCCAAGCAGGTGCCGCAGCTCTTCATCACCGCCGGCGGACGCCGCTTCAACGATCCCAAAACCTTTCCGTGGACGATTCCGCTCTACCCGGACTTCGAGACCGAGGGCCGCGTCGTCGCCAAGTACATCCTGACCGCAAAGCCCGACGCCAAGATCGGCGTGCTCTACCAGAATGACGACTACGGCAAGGATTATCTCAAGGGTCTCCGCGCCGGCCTCGGTCCCAAGGCCGAGCTGATCGTCGCCCAGGCCTCCTATGAGCTCTCCGACCCGACGATCGACTCGCAGATCGTGCAGCTGAAGGCCGCCGGCGTCGACACGCTGATCGAGCAGTCGTCGTCCAAGGCCGCCGCGCAATCGATCCGCAAGGTCTACGAGCTCGGCTGGAAACCCCTGCACGTGATCGGCGGCTCGACGGCATCGGTCGAGACCATCCTGAAGCCGGCGGGGCTCGAAGCATCGAAGGGGCTGGTCACCACGCAATTCCTCAAGCAGCCGGGCGACCCGGCCTGGGCCAATGACGACGAGGTCAAGGCCTATAAGGAGTTTCTCAAGACGTACGCATCCTCAGCGAATCCAGACGACTACTCCGTACTCGTTGCCTATATGAACGTGCACGCCCTGGAGCTGGCGCTGCGCAAATGCGGCGACGACCTGACCCGCGAGAACCTGATCAAACAGGCGGCCTCGCTGAGCGGCGAGCGGCTGCCGATGATGCTGCCGGGCGTCTCGATCGGCACCCGGCCCGGCGACTACACGCCGTTCAGGACCTTGCGGATCGCAACGTTCGACGGCGAAAGCTGGTCGCTGACCGGTGAGCCGCTGTCGGCCGACTAGGCCGGTTGGCGAGAACCGTCTTCGGCGGCTCTCGCCAACATCACCTCACGCGCGCAAGCTCGGCAGATCGAGCCCATTGGCGCGGGCGCATTCGATCGCGGTCTCATAGCCGGCGTCGGCGTGGCGCATGACGCCGGTCGCAGGATCGTTCCACAGCACGCGTTCGAGCCGGCGCGCCGCCTCCGACGTGCCGTCTGCGACGATCACCATGCCGGCGTGCTGCGAATAACCAATGCCGACGCCGCCGCCGTGATGCAGCGACACCCAGGTGGCGCCGCTCGCGCAATTAAGCAGTGCGTTGAGCAACGGCCAGTCGGACACCGCATCGGAGCCGTCGCGCATCGCCTCGGTCTCGCGGTTCGGGCTGGCCACCGAGCCGCTGTCGAGATGATCGCGGCCGATCACGATCGGCGCCTTGAGCTCGCCCCGCGCCACCATCTCGTTGAAGGCGAGGCCAAGCCGATGGCGGTCGCCGAGACCGACCCAGCAAATTCGCGCCGGCAATCCCTGAAACTTGATGCGCGCCTTCGCCATGTCGAGCCAATTATGCAGATGGCCATCGTTGGGCATCAGCTCCTTGACCTTGGCATCGGTCTTGAAGATGTCCTCGGGATCGCCCGATAGCGCCGCCCAGCGGAACGGACCGACGCCGCGGCAAAACAGCGGACGGATATAGGCCGGAACGAAGCCCGGAAAATCGAACGCCTGCTTCAGGCCCATGTCCTTGGCCATCTGGCGGATGTTGTTGCCGTAGTCGAGCGTCGGGATTCCCTGCGCGTGGAAATCCAGCATGGCCTGGACGTGATCGACCATCGAGGTCTTGGCCGCAGTCTCGACCGCCTTCGGATCGGCGGCGCGCCGCGCTTCCCAATCGGCGAGTGTCCACCCCTTCGGCAAATAGCCGTTGATCGGATCATGGGCGCTGGTCTGGTCGGTGACGATGTCCGGCCGCACGCCGCGCCGCACCAGTTCGGGAAAGATCTCGGCCGCATTTCCGAGCAGACCGACCGAGACAGGCTTCCCGCTCTTGGTCGCGTCGGCAATGATCGCCAGCGCGTCATCGAGCGTCGCCGCCTGGCGGTCGAGATAGCCCGTGCGCAGCCGCATCTCGATGCGGCTCGGCTGGCATTCGACCGCGAGCATCGAGGCGCCGGCCATGGTCGCGGCCAGCGGCTGCGCGCCACCCATGCCGCCGAGGCCGGCCGTGAGGATCCATTTTCCGGCAAGGCTGCCGCCATAGTGCCGGCGGCCGACCTCGACAAACGTCTCGTAGGTCCCCTGCACGATGCCCTGGCTGCCGATATAGATCCACGAGCCTGCCGTCATCTGCCCGAACATCATCAGGCCCTGGCGATCGAGCTCGTTGAAGTGGTCGAGCGTCGCCCAATGCGGCACCAGGTTCGAGTTGGCGATCAACACGCGCGGCGCATCGGCATGGGTGCGGAAAACGCCGACCGGCTTACCGGATTGCACCAGCAGCGTCTGGTCGCCTTCCAGCTTGCGCAAGGAGGCGGCAATCCGGTCAAAGCTCTCCCAGTCGCGTGCCGCGCGGCCGATGCCGCCATAGACCACGAGCTCGCTCGGACGCTCGGCGACGTCGGGATCCAGATTGTTCATCAACATGCGCAGCGGCGCTTCGGTCAGCCAGCTCTTCGCGCTGATGTCGCTGCCGCGGGGAGCACGGATGATGCGTTCGTTATCCAGTCGGCGGTTCATGACGGGTGTCCCTGTCGGCTAAGCAAGTTTTGGAAACGGATCGATCGAAAGGGCCGCGATCGCGACGACGGGCAACGCGTCGGCTTCGATCAGCGACGCGGCCCGCGCGAGGTCGTCGGCCATGTAGCGGTCGGCGGCGAGTGCCGGAACCTGCGCGCGCAACGCGGCAATCACTGCGGCGAGCGGTGCACTCGTTGAGTGCGGCGCGCGCAGCGTGATGCCTTGTGCGGCGACCAGCAGCTCGATGCCGAGGATCGCCGCGAGATTGTCGGCCATGTCGGACAGCCGGCGCGCGGCGTACGCGGCCATCGAGACGTGATCCTCCTGGTTGGCGCTGGTCGGCGTGGAATCGATCGAGCACGGCATCGCGCGCTGCTTGTTCTCGGCAAAGAGCGCGGCCGCCGTCACTTCGGCGATCATGAACCCGGAATTGATGCCGGGATCGGGCGTCAGGAACGGCGGCAAGCCGAAGTTCAAGGCGGGATCGACGAGGGTCGCGATCCGGCGCTCGCTGGTCGCGCCGATCTCTGAGAGCGCCAGCGCGATCTGATCGGCGGCAAATGCCACCGGCTCGGCGTGAAAATTGCCGCCGGACACGATCTCACCGGTCTCGACCAGCACCAGCGGATTGTCGGTGACGGCATTGGCTTCAATGGTCAGTCCGCGCGCGGCTTGCGCGAGCAAATCGAGCACGGCGCCCGCGACCTGCGGCTGGCAGCGCAGGCAGTATGGATCCTGCACGCGCTCGTCGCCTTCGAGATGCGACTGCCTGATGTCGCTGCCGTCGAGCAGCGCGGTCAAGGTCGCAGCCGCGGCGATCTGGCCGTCATGGCCGCGCAAGGCTTGAATCTCGGGACGGAACGGCACCGTGGAGGCCATCGCCGCATCAACCGAAAGCGCACCGGTCACCAGTGCGGCACACACCAGCCGATGCGCGCGCAGCAGGCCGGAAATCGCATAGGCAGTCGAAAACTGCGTGCCGTTGATCAACGCGAGCCCCTCCTTGGGACCGAGCGTCAGCGGCGCGAGACCGGCAGCAGCAAGCGCGTCTCGACCCGACACGACCTTGCCATCAAGGATTGCCTGTCCCTCCCCGATCATGACCGCGGTCATATGGGCGAGCGGCGCAAGATCGCCGGAGGCGCCGACCGAGCCCTGCTGCGGCACCAGCGGCGAGACGCCGCGCGCCAGCATGCCCTGCAACTGCTCGATCACGTCGCGCCGCACGCCGGACGCGCCGCGCCCGAGCGAGATCACTTTCAACGCCATCATCAGGCGCACGATCGGCTCAGGCGTCGGCGCGCCGACGCCGCAGCAATGCGACAGGATGAGGTTACGCTGGAGCAGCGCCGTCTGGTCAGGCGCGATGCGTGTCGATGCCAGCTTCCCGAATCCGGTATTGATGCCATAGACGGGAACATCGATGTGCGCGGCCTTCGCCACGATCGCCGCAGCAACCTCGACGCGCGGCCAAAATGATGGATCGAGCTCGATTGTCGCACCCGCGAGCACGCGCGCCAGGACGTCGAGCCCGACCGTCCCGGGCGTGACGATATCAGGCGCGTTGGAAGCGCTCATTGTCCCCTCCACACCCGACGGCGCAGCGGATTGAAGCCGATCCGGTAGACCAGCTCGGCGGGGCGCTCGATGTCCCAGATCGCCAGATCACAATATTTGCCGGCTTCGAGCGTACCGGTCTCGGCGAGCATGCCGAGCGCGCGCGCTCCTTCCCGCGTCACCCCGGCGAGGCATTCGGCGACCGTCATCCGGAACAGCGTCGCGCCCATGTTCATGGCAAGCAAGAGAGAGGTCAGAGGCGAACTGCCCGGATTGCAGTCGGTCGCCAGCGCCATGTGCACGCCGTGCTTGCGGAACAGCTCGACCGGCGGCTTCTGCGTTTCACGAATGAAATAGAACGCGCCGGGCAGCAACACGGCCACTGTTCCCGCCTTCGCCATCGCAGCGGCGCCGGCTTCATCGGTATGCTCAAGATGATCGGCCGACAGCGCGGAGAATTGCGCGGCGAGTGCCGCGCCGCCGAGATTCGACAACTGGTCTGCGTGCAGCTTCACCGGGAGCCCCAAAGCGCGCGCCGCCGCGAACACGCGGGCCGTCTGCTCTCCGGAAAATGCGATGCTCTCCATGAACGCGTCGACGGCATCGGCAAGGCCGGTCTTCGCCACGGCCGGAAGCATCTCGTTGCAGACCAGATCGATGTAGCGGTCCTTGTCGCCATTGGCCTCTGGCGGCAGCGCATGCGCGCCGAGAAACGACGTGCGGACCGCGACCTGGCGCAGGCGGCCGAGGCCGCGTGCCGCCGCAAGCTGCCGCATCTCGGTCTCGACATCAAGGCCATAGCCGGACTTGATCTCGACGGTGGTTGCGCCCTCGCCGATCAGCGCGTCGAGCCGCGGCAGCGCGCCGGCGACAAGCTCGGCTTCGGTCGCCTTGCGCGTTGCCGCAACGGTCGAGACGATGCCGCCACCTGCGCGCGCGATCTCCTCATAGCTCGCGCCCTTCAGGCGAAGTTCGAATTCGTGCGCGCGATTGCCGCCGAAGACCAGATGGGTGTGGCAGTCGACCAGTCCGGGCGTAACCCAGCGGCCGGCGCAATCGATCCGTTCGACGGCATCCGCATCCACAGGAAAATCCGCCTGCGCGCCGGCATAGACGATGCGGCCGTCGCGCGCCGCGATCAGGCCCTGCTCGATCTCGCCGAGATCGGCGCGGTCGCCGCGCATCGTGGCGAGTCGGGCGTTGTGCCAGATGCGGTCGAAGCGCTCTGCCATGCGATCGTCCCCTCAAGGTGGGATGCTTGACTTATATGTCTAGACATATAATCGTGTCACGGTTCTGTCCAGCCGGCATGGAAAAATGACCCGACTGCATTTCGCATTCGCGCTGCTGCCCTCGGGCTGGGCCAATGACGTGCGGGTCGAGCTCACCGGCGGCGCGATCGCCTCGGTGACGGCAGGCGTTGCGCCAGCCGCCGGCGATGAACGTCACCAATTGGCGGTTCCAGGACTGGCGAGCCTGCACAGCCACGCGTTCCAGCGCGGCATGGCGGGCCTGGCCGAACAGCGCGGCGATACGACGGACACGTTCTGGACCTGGCGCGAGACGATGTATCGCTTCGCGCTCACAATGACGCCGGACGACGTCGCCGCGGTTGCGACCCTGCTCTATGTCGAGATGCTCGAGCGCGGCTTCACCCGCGTCGGCGAGTTCCACTATCTGCACCATGATCGCGACGGCTCGCCTTACGCCAATCCGGCCGAGATGGCGGTGCGCATCGCGGAGGCGTCCGACGCCTCCGGCATCGGGCTCACGCTGCTGCCGAGCTTTTATGCGCACAGCACGTTCGGTGGCGCGGCACCGCATGCCGGACAGCGTCGCTTCATCTGCTCGGTCGATCAATTCGCCGCGCTGATGGCGGCCTCTCGCGAGGCGATCCGAACACTCCCCGGCGCCAACATCGGCATCGCCCCGCACAGCCTGCGCGCCGTGGCGCCCGATGAGCTCACGGCGATCATCCCGCTTGCCGGGGCGGATCCAATCCACATCCACGCCGCCGAGCAGGTGCGCGAGGTCGAGGATTGCATGGCCTGGTCGGGGCAGCGGCCGGTGCAATGGCTGCTCGACAACGCCGCGGTCGACCAGCGCTGGTGCCTCATTCACGCGACTCACACGACGGAACAGGAAGTCACGGCGCTCGCCGGTAGCGGCGCAGTTGCCGGCCTCTGCCCCATCACCGAAGCAAGCCTCGGCGACGGCATCTTTTCCGCGCGCGAATTCCTGGCAGCAGGCGGCCGCTTCGGCATCGGGACCGATTCCAATGTGCTGGTCGGGGTCGCTGAAGAACTCCGTCAACTCGAATACGGCCAGCGGCTCAAGCACCGCGAGCGCAACGTGCTCTCGGGGCGTCCCGGCGCATCCACCGGCCGCGCTTTGTTCGATCATGCGTTGGCCGGCGGCGCGCAAGCTCTGGCACAAACCAAGGTTGGGCTGATGCCTGGCGCACGGGCCGACATCGTCACGCTCGACACCGCGCATCCATCCCTGGCGGGGCGATCGGGCGATGCGGTTCTCGACGGCTGGCTGTTTGCTACCGGCAGCGACGCGATCGATTGCGTGTGGGCCGGCGGCGACAAACTGGTCGCGGGCGGACGGCACCGGCTGCGCGACAAGGCGCGCGAGCGATTCAATGCCAGCGTCCGGAGGCTCGTCGCATGAGCCTCGCTTCCGATCGCGCCAAGCCGCGCGCAGCCGAAAAGCCGACGCTCTACAAGCGCATCCGGCTCGATATCGAGACACGGATACTGACCGGCGAATGGCCACCGGGCCACCGCATCCCGTTCGAGCACCAGCTGATGGCACGCTATCGCTGCTCGCGCATGACCGTGAACAAGGCGCTGTCGGAACTGGCGCAGGCCGACCTGATCGAGCGGCGACGGCGTGCCGGCTCATTCGTGCGCCGTCCGCAGCATATGTCCGCGGTGCTCAAGATCGCCGACATCAGGGCCGAGATCACCGCGCTCGGCCGCAGCTATGGCTATCAGCTGATCGATTGTCGGCGGCGCACCGCGACATCGGCCGATCGCGCCCGGCTCGGCGTGAGCACGGCCGGCAAGGTGATCGCGATCGCCTGCCGCCACAGCGCTGACGATGTGCCGTTCGCCGTCGAGGACAGGCTGATCGATCTCTCCACCGTTCCGGAGGCCGCAACCGCGGATTTTTCGCGCGAACCGCCGGGATCATGGCTGTTGCATCACGTGCCGTGGACCGAGGCTGAACATACGATCAGCGCCGTTGTCGCCGACGATCGCACGGCGAAGGCGCTCGACATCGCAATCGGCGCGCCCTGCCTCGTGATCGACCGCTACACCTGGCGCAGCGCGCGCACGGTGACCGCGGTGCGGCTGCACTATCCGGGCGAGACGCACCGCCTGGTGGCTCGCTTCAAGGGAGGTTGAGGACGTCTTGCGCGGCATAATTCATGCAATGCATCATAGGCCACCATCCACCAACGTTCTTGATGCGGCAATCCGCCGCGACTGACGTGAAAGCAATCAACAGGGTTCAATCCATCGTTCAAGGGGTCAACTATCATGCGTTCCTTCAAGCTATTGCCCGCAATGGTCGCGTTGCTCGCGTCCACCGCTGCGTTCGCGGATGACGTCAAGGTCGGCGTCGGTATCTCCGGATGGACCGGGTTCGCGCCGCTGACGCTCGCCAAGGAGGCTGGCATCTTCAAGAAGAATGGCCTCGACGTGACCTTGAAGAAGATCCCGCAGAAGGACCGCCACCTCGCGATCGCCTCGGGCGATATTCAATGCGCGGCGACCACGGTCGAGACCTGGATCTCCTGGAACGCCAACGGCGTCGCGACCAAGCAGATCTTCCAGCTCGACAAAAGCTATGGCGCCGACGGCATGGCCGTGCGCAACGACGTCGCCGCGATCAAGGACCTCAAGGGCAAGACGGTCGCGGCATCGGCGCCGGGCACTTCGCCCTATTTCGCGCTGGCCTGGATGCTGAAGAAGAACGGCCTCTCGGTGAAGGACGTCACCGTGGTCAATCTGGAGCCCGCCGCCGCCGCGCAGGCTTTCGTCTCCGGCCAGAACGATGCCGCGATGACCTACGAGCCCTATCTGTCGACGGTGCGCGCCGCGCCCGACAAGGGCAAGATCATCGCCACCACGCTCGACTATCCGATCGTGATGGACACCTTCGGCTGCACGCCCAAATTCCTCACCGACAATCCGAAGGCGGCGCAGGCGCTGGCCAACGGCTATTTCGAGGCGCTCGACATGATCGCCAAGGACCAAGCCAAGGCCTACGAGATCATGGGCGCTGACGTGAAGCAGTCCGGCGAGCAGTTCGGCAATTCGGCCAAGTACCTGCGCTGGCAGGACAAGGCCGCCAACCAGAAATTCTTCGCCGGTGATTTCCTCTCCTTCAACAAGGATGCTGCGGAGCTGCTGCTGGAGGTCGGCATCATCAAGGCCGCGCCGAAGGTCGAGGACATCTACGACGCAAGCTTCATCAAGTAATGCGTCCTCTCGAGCCCACCACGTCGAAGCAGCGCGTGGCCTATGGCCTCGCGTTCTTCGTGCTGTTCGTCGCGCTCTGGTCCTGGGCGACGTTCGGCGGCCATGTGTCGAAGACCTTCCTCGCCAACCCGCTGACCATGGTGCAGGAAGGCTATGAGCTGCTCGCCAAGCAAGGCTTCCTGTTCGACATCGGAATGACGATCTGGCGCGTGATCGGCGGGTTTGTACTTGCCGCCGTGATCGCGGTGCCGCTCGGCGTGCTGATGGGTGCGTACAAGCCGGTCGAGGCCTTCCTCGAACCGTTCGTGTCCTTTGCCCGCTATCTGCCGGCTTCCGCCTTCATTCCGCTGCTGATCCTGTGGGCCGGCATCGGCGAACTGCAAAAGCTGCTGGTGATCTTCATCGGCGCGGTGTTCCAGATCATCCTCATGATCGCCGTCACCGTCGGCGCCACGCGGCGCGATCTGGTCGAGGCCGCCTACACGCTCGGCGCGCGCGACAGCGGCATCATCCGCCGCGTGCTGCTGCCCTCCGCCGCGCCCGAGATCGCAGAGATCCTTCGCCTGGTGCTCGGCTGGGCCTGGACCTACGTCATCGTCGCCGAGCTGATCGGCTCGTCGTCCGGCATCGGACACATGATCACCGACAGCCAGGCGCTGCTCAACACCGGCCAGATCATCTTCGGCATCATCGTCATCGGGCTGATCGGCCTGATCTCCGATTTCCTGTTCAAGGCGTTCAACGCCTGCATATTCCCTTGGAAGCTCGCATGACGCTGCTTCGGATCGATCGGGTCTCGCGAACCTTCCCCGCCCGCGCGGGCAACGCGCCGACCCGGGCGCTGGAGCCGACCACGCTCGATGTCGGCGACAACGACTTCGTCACCATCCTCGGCCCGTCCGGCTGCGGCAAGTCCACTTTGCTCCGGATCATCGCAGGGCTCGACCGGCCGACCAGCGGCCGCGTCACGCTCGACGGGCGCGAGGTCACCGGCCCCGGCGCCGACCGCGGCATGGTGTTTCAGTCCTACACCCTGTTTCCCTGGCTGACTGTGCGCGAGAACATCGCCTTCGGCCTGCGCGAGCGCAGCGTACCGGAGAAGAAACGCCACGAGATCGCCGATGCCTTCATCCGCCGGGTCGGGCTATCGGGGTTCGAAAATCACTGGCCCAAGCAGCTGTCGGGCGGCATGCAGCAACGCACGGCGATCGCCCGGGCGCTGGCCAATGATCCAAAGATCCTGCTGCTCGACGAGCCGTTCGGCGCGCTCGACAACCAGACGCGGGCCTTGATGCAGGAGATGCTGCTTGGGATCTGGGAGCGCGACCAGAAGACGGTGCTGTTCGTCACCCACGACATCGAGGAAGCGATCTTCCTCGGCAGCCGCGTCATCGTCATGAGCGCCCGTCCCGGGCGTATCAAGGCGGAGATCGCGGTCGACCTGCCGCATCCCCGCTCCTACAAGATCAAGACCACGCCCGAATTCGTCGCCCTGAAGGAGCGGCTGGTCGAGGAGATCCGCACCGAGGCGCTGAAGGTCGCCGAGCAGGCGTGACGAGCAGCCCCGCCTCTAGAGCCCCGTTCCGATCAGATCGGAACAGGGCTCTAGACTTTTGTTTTGACGCGTTTTCTTAACGCGAACCGGCATCCACTTCGCTCGAAAACGCTCTTCTAGTGGCTGATCATCCAGGGGCGCGCCGTCGGAAAGCCCTTGGCGCCGCTCCTGGTCTTGGTCATCAGCCGCGCCGGCTTCTTCTTTCCCGAGGAAGAGCAACAGCCGCAGCCCGGGCCGTGCGCGGCCTTGTATTGATCGAGCGTCTTCGGCGCGTGCCGGCTCTGCTCGTTGGTGGCGTGCGCCTTGCGCTTGTCCGATGGCATGCAGAAGAATGCCGGCGCGGTGAGGATCACGCGCGGCGACGTCGTCTCGCATTGCGGGCAATCCTGCGGTAGATCGCATTCCGCCATCGGGCGCATGTCGGTGAACGGGCCGCAGTCGTTGCAGAGATATTCGTAGATCGGCATTTTCTCAATCCTTGCGCAGTCGTGTGACATCCGGCGATGGATGCGGGGCGGCCAATACGCAGCCGTCCCGCACCCTTCGCGCAGGGATCACTCAAAGCATCACTTGTCGGGCGAGATCGGCATCTGCACGTCACCCTTGATGTGCTTGATCGGCCCCGCCGACGACGGCATGACGTCGAAGTCAAAGATCTCCGTCGGCAGCCATAGCGTGGCGCAGGCGTTGGGCACGTCGACCACACCGGAGATATGGCCCTGGCACGGCGCGGTGCCGAGGATCGAATAGGCCTGGGCGCCGGAGTAGCCGAACTTCTTCAGATATTCGATCGCGTTCAGGCAGGCCTGGCGATAAGCGATGTGGACGTCGAGATAGTGCTGCTTGCCGGCCTCGTCGACCGAGATACCCTCGAAGATCAGATAATCCTTGTAGTTCGGCGTGATCGGCGACGGCTTGAACACGGGGTTCTTGATGCCGTATTTCGAGACGCCGTCCTTGATGACGTCGACCTTGATGTGCAGCCAGCCGGCCATTTCGATGGCGCCGCAGAAGGTGATCTCGCCGTCGCCCTGGCTGAAGTGCAAATCGCCCATCGAGAGCCCGCCGCCCGGCACATAGACCGGGAAATAGATCTTCGAGCCGCGCGACAGATCCTTGATGTCGCAATTGCCGCCATGCTCGCGCGGCGGCACGGTGCGGGCGCCCTCAAGACCGATCTTGGCCTTGACGTCACCCTTGGCCTGGCCGGCATGCGCGGTCGGCGCGAACGGCGGGTTGGCGAGACCCGGCACGCGGGTCGGGTTGGTCGCGATCAGCTCGGCCTCGCGCGCATTCCAGGCCGCCAGCATCTTGGCGTCGGGCAGACAGCCGATCAGGCCGGGATGGATCAGGCCGGCGAAGTTCACGCCAGGCACATGCCGCGACGAGGTGTAGAGGCCCTTGATGTCCCAGATCGACTTCTGCGCCAACGGGAAATGGTCGGTGAGGAAGCCGCCGCCATTCTGCTTGGAGAAGAAGCCGTTGAAGCCCCACAGGCTCTCCTTCAACGGACCGACGTCGAGCAGGTCGACGACGAGGAGATCGCCGGGCTCGGCGCCCTTGACGCCGATCGGGCCGGACAGGAAGTGCACGATCGAGAGATCGATGTCGCGCACGTCATCGGCGGAATCGTTGTTCTTGATGAAGCCGCCGGTCCAGTCGACCGTCTCGATGATGAAGTCGTCGCCGGGGCTGACCCACTCGACGATCGGAACCTCGGGATGCCAGCGGTTGTGGATCTTGTCGTTTTCATAGGCCGACTTGCTGAGATCGACCTTGATCAGTGTATCTGGCATCGCATTGCTCCCCTTCGTTTACTAGGTTGAAAGTTGAGCGTGATCTTGTCGGAAAACCGCTTCACGCTTTTCCGGATCACGCTCTGTAGTTACACAGACAGATATTTCGAGATCTGCGCGGCATCGACGCTGTCGCGCGGATCGTCGCGGACGATCTCGCCGTTCTCGATGACCAGCACGCGGTCGGCGATGTCGAGCGCGAAGCTCAAGACCTGCTCGGAGACGACGATCGACAGCCCCCGCTCGTCGCGGATGCGTTTCAGGGTGCGCGCCATGTCCTTGATGATCGACGGCTGGATGCCCTCGGTCGGCTCGTCGAGCAGCAGCACCTTGGGCCTGGTCGCAAGCGCACGGGCGATCGCGAGCTGCTGCTGTTGCCCGCCCGAGAGATTGCCGCCGCGGCGACCCTTCATCTCGAGCAGCACCGGGAACAATTCGTAGATATCGCCTGGCACCTCGGAGCCGCCGGACACCACGAGCCCGGTCTCGATGTTCTCCTTCACCGTCATGGTGGAGAAGATCATCCGGCCCTGTGGCACGTAAGCGAGCCCCTTCGCCACCCGCTCGTAGCTCTTCATCGCGCCGAGCTCGGTGCCGTCCATGGTCACCTTGCCGCTCTTGGCCGGCAGGATGCCCATCAGGGACTTCATCAGCGTGGTCTTGCCCATGCCGTTGCGACCCATGATCGCGACGATCTCGTTGGCCGCAACGGATACATTCAGGCCGTGCAGCACCTCGCTCTGGCCATAGGCGACATGAAGATCATTGATTGCCAGCATCGGTCGCTCCTAAACGTACGTGCTTGTCTTCACCTCTCCCCCTCGGGGAGAGGTCGGCGCGCAGCGCCGGGTGAGGGCCTTCAGGTCCCACGAGAGAGCGAAACCCCTCACCCGAATTGCTTCGCAATTCGACCTCTCCCTCTGGGAGAGGTGGATCGAGTTCGTGGCTCGATGTCGCGCGATCATCGATCAATGTCCCAGATAAACTTCGATCACCTTGGGATCGTTCTTGACGTGCTCCATCGTCCCCTCGGACAGGATCTGTCCCTGGTGCAGCACGGTGACCTTGTGCGCGATGTCCTCGACGAACTTCATGTCGTGCTCGATCACCAGCACCGAGCGGTCCTTGATGATGCGGTTGAGCAACTCGGCGGTCTTGGCGCGCTCGGAGACGCTCATGCCGGCGACCGGTTCATCGAGCATCAAGAGGTCCGGGTCCTGGATCAACAGCATGCCGATCTCGAGCCACTGCTTCTGGCCGTGGCTGAGCTGGTCGGCATAGGTGTTGAGCCGGTCTTTCAGGAAGATCATCTCGGCGACCTCCTCGACCCGCCGCTTGACCGTGTCGTCGCGCTGGAAGGTCAGCGAGCCGAACACGGTGCGGCCGCGCGGGAAGGAGATCTCGAGGTTCTCGAACACGGTGAGGTCCTCGAACACCGACGGCGTCTGGAACTTGCGGCCGACGCCGGCCTGCACGATCTCGTTCTCGCGCAGCCGAGTCAGCTCCTGGCCGCGGAACTGGATCGAGCCTGACGTTGCGCGCGTCTTGCCGCAGATCAGGTCGAGCACCGTGGTCTTGCCGGCGCCGTTCGGGCCGATGATGACGCGGATCTCGTTCTCCTCGACATAGAAGGAGAGATCGTTCACGGCCTTGAAGCCGTCAAAGGACACGGTGAGGCCGGAGACCGCGAGCAGGAAGTCTTTTGGTTGATGACCGACGAGCATGATGGTCCCTCCTCACTCTGCCGGTGCGCCGTCGGCGATCATGCCGGCCGCCGATTTCGATTTGCGTGATGCCAACAGGCGGTCGATGCGGGGCTGGACGTGGTCCGCCCAGATGCCGGACAGCCCGTTCGGGAAGGCGAGCACCACCGCGATGAACAGCGCACCCAGGCCGAACAGCCAGAGCTGCGGGAAGGATTCCGAGAGGCTGGTCTTGGCGAAGTTGACCAGCAGCGCGCCCCAGACTGCGCCGAAGATCGACATCCGGCCGCCGACCGCGGTGTAGATCACCATCTCGATCGACGGCACGATGCCGACAAAGGACGGCGACATGAAGCCGACCTCGAGCGTGAACATCGCACCGCCGATCGCAGCGAACACCGCCGCGGCACAGAACGCGAAGATCTTGAAATTGGCGACGCTGTAACCGGAGAAGCGCACACGATCCTCCTGCTCCCGCATCGCCACCAGGATGCGCCCGAGTTTTGTCAGCCGGATGAATTGCGCGGCGACGATGCATCCGAACAGCAGCACAACCTCGACGAAATACAGAATGAACTTGGCGTGATCGGTGCGGATGTCCCAGCCGTGCAGCGTGCGCAGGTCGGTAATGCCGTTGATGCCGCCGGTGTAGCCCTGCTGGCCCACGATCAGGATGGTGAGGATCGCAGCGATCGCTTGCGTGATGATCGCAAAGTACACGCCGCCGACCCGGCGCTTGAACATCGCGGCACCGATGATCAGCGCGAAGAACGCGGGAACCAGCAAGATCGCCAGCAGTGTGATCGGGAAGCTGTGGAACGGCTTCCAGAAGAACGGCAGCGAGGTAAGCTGGTTCCAGTCCATGAAGTCCGGGATGCCCGGCGTCGACTGGATCTTGGTGTTCGCGACCGAGGACGCCTCGAGCTTGAGGTACATCGCCATGCAGTAGCCGCCGAGGCCGAAGAACACGCCCTGCCCCAGGCTCAGGATGCCGCCATAGCCCCAGCACAGCACGAGGCCGATGCCGACGAAGGCGTAGGTCAGATATTTGGCGACCAGGTTGAGGCGGAAAATATCCAGCGATAGCGGCAGGATCAGAAACAGCAGCACCCCGAGCGCCAGGAAGCCGAGCAGTTCGGAGCGATTGAAAAAGCGCGAGTTGATCATGACCAGCCTGCTTGTTCTTATTTGCGGACCTTGAGCGCGAAGAGCCCCTGCGGACGCACCATCAGGATCGCGACGATCGTGAGCAGCGTGATCACCTTGGCCATCGATCCCGACAGGAAGAATTCCAGCGTCGACTGGGTCTGCGAGATCGAGAAGGCGGAGGCAATGGTGCCGAACAGCGAGGCGGCGCCGCCGAACACGACGACCAGGAAGGTGTCGACAATGTAGAGCTGGCCCGCGGTCGGCCCGGTCGAGCCGATCATGGTGAAGGCCGATCCCGCGATGCCGGCGATGCCGCAGCCGAGGCCGAAGGTGTAGCGGTCGACCTTCTCGGTGTTGATGCCGACGGCGCCCGCCATCACGCGGTTCTGCACCACGGCCCGCACCTGCTTGCCCCAGCTCGACCAGAACAGGATGTAGAAGACGACGATCGTGATCAGGATCGTCAGCGCCATCACGAACATGCCGTTGATCGGGATCTGGATCGAGTCGGTCGCCTGCCAGGAGCCCATCATCCATTCCGGCAGTTCGACGCCGACCTCGCGCGCGCCGAAGACCGAGCGATAGGCCTGCTGCAGGATCAGGCTGAGGCCCCAGGTCGCGAGCAGCGTATCGAGCGGCCGCTTGTAGAGATGGCGTATCAGCGCCCACTCAACCAGCATGCCGAGCGCGCCGGAGGCGATGAACGCCAGGATCATTGCAATGAAGAAGTAACCGGGGAACAGCCATGGCGCTGTGTGCTGCACGGCGTTCGACGTCATCCAGGTGACGTAGGCGCCCAAGATCATGAACTCGCCATGGGCCATGTTGATGACGCCCATCTGGCCGAAGATGATGGCAAGCCCCAACGCCATCAGCACGTAGACGGAGAACAGGATGAGCCCGGCAAATCCCTGCATCGCAAGGATGGCGCCGAGATCGCTGATCGAATAGTCGCCGAACATCTATCGTCCTCCAGTCCAAGGGCATACGCCGCAGCGGCGCCGCGACGGCGGATCGTGGGCGTGGACCGCTGCGTCCACGCCGCGATGCGTTTGAAGTGAGGCTGCGCTTTACGCGAAGGAACTCACTGGTAGCCCTTGGGGAACGGATCCGGCTCGACGAGATCGGCGGTCTCGTAGATCAGCTCATACTGGCCGTCGGCCTTGGCGCGACCGACGCGGGTCTTCGACCAGAGGTGATGGTTCTCGTGGATCCGGACGTAGCCTTCCGGCGCGCCCTTGAACTCGACGCCGGGCGATGCCGCCGCGATCTTGTCGATGTCGAAGCTCTGCGCCTTCTCCACCGTCAATTTCCACAGCCACGGGCCGAGATAGGCGGCCTGCGTCACGTCTCCGATCACGGTCTTCTCGCCCCACATCTTCTTGAATGCGGGCACGAACGCCTTGTTGTTCGCATTGTCGAGCGACTGGAAGTACTTCATGCAGGCATAGGCGCCGGCGATGTTCTCGCCGCCGATGCCGTCGATCTCGTCCTCGGTCACCGAGATCGTCAGCAGCGTCTGCTTGGACAGGTCGATGCCGGCCGCCTTGAGCTGCTTGTAGAACGCGACGTTCGAGCCGCCGACGATGATCGCGTAGATCACGTCGGGCTTGGTCAGCTTGATCTTGTTGATGACAGAGTTGAACTGGGTCGAGCCGAGCGGGAAGTATTCCTCGCCGACCACCTTGCAGCCCTGCAGATGGTTCTCGATGTGCTTGCGCGCGATCTTGTTCGAGGTGCGCGGCCAGATGTAGTCCGAGCCGAGCAGATAGAAGCTCTTGGCGCCTTTGGTCTTGTTGACCCAGTCGAGGCCGGCAATGATCTGCTGCGTCGCCTCCTGGCCGGTGTAGATCACGTTCTTCGACTGCTCGAGGCCTTCATAGAAGGTCGGGTAATACAGCATGCCGTTGTACTGCTCGAACACCGGCAGCACCGCCTTGCGCGAGGCCGAGGTCCAGCAGCCCATCACGGCCGCGCATTTGTCGTTGACCAGGAGTTTCTTCGCCTTTTCTGCGAAGGTCGGCCAGTCGCTCGCTCCGTCCTCCTGGATGAACTTGATCTTGCGGCCGAGCACGCCGCCGGCAGCGTTGATCTGCTCGATCGCGAGCTTCTCGGCCTCGACCGAGCCGGTCTCGGAGATCGCCATGGTGCCGGTGACGGAATGCAGGATGCCGACCGTGACTTCGCTATCGGTGACTGCAAGACCCGTGGTGTTGACCGCGGAGGTTGCGGGAACGTCGGCAAATGCCGGACGGCCCAGCATCGAGACGGCCGGCAATGCCGCCATTCCCATCAAGAGCTTGCGCCGGAGCGGAGACTTCAGGCCTGGTTTGGTTTCGTCTGACATGAGCACCCCATCTGGTTCGAGAACGCTTATTGATGAGGCGAGGATTGCTTACTTTTGTGCAGCGCACTGATACGTGAGATCGCGTATACTGCACCGCAAAATAGCGACGTAGGTTTTTGGTACGGGATTTGCCCGCGATCAGCGCATCGTGGACCAGGAGTAAGAACGAGTGGCAGGGCGGCAGCGGATAGACCGCGTCAGGCGCCAATACAATCAATGGGTCGCCAACCAGACGCTGGAAGACTACGCGCTGCGCTTCACCGCCAAGAGCGCGCGGCGCTGGTCCGCCGCCCGCGTCGCCAACACCGCGCTCGGCGCGATCTCCTTCCTCGCGCTGGAGGCGATTGGCGGCACCATCACGCTGAACTATGGCGCGATCAACGCCTCCGCGGCGATCCTGGTCGTCAGCGTCATCATCTTCCTGTGCGGGCTGCCGATCGCCTACCATGCCGCGAAAAGCGGCATCGACATCGACCTGCTGACTCGCGGCGCCGGCTTCGGCTATATCGGCTCGACCATCACCTCGCTGATCTACGCCTCCTTCACCTTCATCTTCTTCGCGATCGAGGCGGTGATCCTGGCCAGCGCGCTCGACATGTGCTTCGGCATTCCGCGGCCGATCGGCTATCTGATCAGCGCGGTCGTGATCATCCCGCTGGTGATCTACGGCATCACGCTGATCAGCCGCTTCCAGCTCTGGACCCAGCCGCTGTGGATCATCCTCCACATCATGCCGTTCGCGGCGATCGCCTGGGCCAATCCGCATTCGTTCACCGAGTGGCGCAAATTCGCCGGCGATCACGGCGATCCCGCAGGGAATCTCGATCTGCTGCTGTTCGGCACCGCGGCCTCGGTGGTGTTCGCGCTGGTGGCGCAGATCGGCGAGCAGGTCGACTTCCTGCGCTTCCTGCCGCGTGACCGCCGCACTTCGCGCAAGGCCTGGTGGATCGCGCTGCTCTCCGCAGGTCCCGGCTGGATCGTGCTCGGCGCGCTCAAGCTGCTGGCCGGCTCGTTCCTGGCCTTCTTCGCGCTCAGCCACGGCGTCTCTGCCGAGCACGCGGCCGAGCCTGCGAACATGTATCTCGAAGCCTTCCGTTATGTACTGTCGCAGCCGGATCTCGCGATGGCGCTGACCGGGACGTTCGTGATCCTGTCGCAGGTCAAGATCAACGTCACCAACGCCTATGCCGGCTCGATCGCCTGGTCGAACTTCTTCTCCCGCCTCACCCACTCGCATCCTGGCCGCGTGGTGTGGCTGGTGTTCAACGTCGTGGTCGCGCTGCTGTTGATGGAGATCGGCGTCTACAAGGCGCTCGAGCAGACGCTCGCGCTCTACTCCAACGTCGCGATCGCCTGGGTCGGCGCGCTGGTGGCCGACCTCGTCATCAACAAGCCGCTCGGCCTGCGCCCGCAGCACATCGAGTTCAAGCGCGCCCATCTCTGCGACATCAATCCGGTCGGCGTCGGCGCCATGACGATTGCGACCGTGGTCTCGATCAGCGCGTTCTACGGCCTGTTCGGCCCGACCGCGAAGGCGCTGTCCGCCTTCGTCGCGCTCGCGGTTGCGTTCATCGCGGCTCCCCTGATTGCATGGGCGACCGACGGCAAGTACTACATCGCCCGCAAGCCGAAACGGAGCTGGCAGAACATTGAATCGATCCAGTGCTGTATCTGCGAGCATGCATTCGAGCCCGAGGACATGGCCGCCTGCCCGGCCTATGCCGGCCCGATCTGCTCACTGTGCTGCTCGCTCGACGCACGCTGCCACGACCTCTGCAAGCCGCACGGGCGGATCGGCGCGCAGGTCTCGGACGCGCTGGGCAAGGTGATGCCGCAGCCGATCTACGCCCGCATCAATTCGCAGCTTGGCCATTACCTCGGCGTATTCGTGGTCTCGGCCGGCCTCGTGGCGCTGGTGCTCGGCCTGATCTATCTGCAAACCACAGCGGCTGTGCATGCCAACGAATTGTTGGCCGACGTGCTGTGGAAGGTGTTCTTTGCGCTGACCCTGATCATCGGCGTCGTCGCCTGGCTGTTCGTTCTGGCGCAGCAGAGCCGGCGCGCCGCCGAAGCCGAAACCCGCCGGCAGACCACGCTGCTGATCCAGGAGATCGACGCCCACAAGCGCACCGATGCCGAACTGCAGCGCGCCAAGGAAGTCGCGGAGTCGGCCAATCTTGCGAAGAGCAGATATGTCGTCGGCCTCAGCCACGAGCTCCGCTCGCCGCTCAATGCGATCTCCGGCTATGCGCAGCTGCTGGAGCAGGACGACAGTCTGCAGGTGCGGCCGCGCGAGCAGGTGCGCGTGGTCCGCCGCAGCGCCGACCATCTGTCGGGCCTGATCGACGGCATCCTCGATATCTCCAAGATCGAGGCCGGCCGCCTCTATCTGTCGCGCGACGAGGTGCGGCTGAACGATTTCCTCGAGCAACTGGTCGGCATGTTCCGACTGCAGGCGGCAGCAAAAGGCATCGACTTCGTGTTCAAACGGCCGGCCGTGTTGCCAATCGTGGTCTATGCCGATGAGAAACGGCTGCGGCAGATCCTGATCAACCTGCTCTCGAATGCGATCAAGTTCACCCAATCCGGCCAGGTGCAGTTCGTGGTGCACTACCGCAGCCCGGTCGCCGAGTTCGAGGTGATCGATACCGGGCCCGGCATCCAGCCCGACGACCTCGAGCGGATCTTCGCCCCATTCGAGCGCGGCGCGCTCGGCGTCACCCAGCCGCAGACCGGCACCGGGCTTGGCCTCACCATCAGCCGCCTGCTTGCGGGCGTGATGGGCGGCGACATCAAGGTCTTGAGCACGGTCGGCACCGGCAGTACATTCCGCGTCAAGCTGCTGCTGTCCGAAGTCACCAATCCGCGCCGCGATGCGCCGGTCGACGCTCCCGTGTACGGCTATCACGGCCCGCGCAAGACGATCTTGATCACCGACGACGACCCGACCCACCGCGACCTCTTGCGCGAAATCCTGGCGCCGCTCGGCTTCATCCTGCTCAGCGCGCCGGACGGACCGGGCTGCCTTGCGCTGGCGCAGCATTGCCGTCCCGACATGTTCCTGCTCGACATCTCGATGGCGGGCATGGACGGCTGGACCGTCGCCGAAACCCTGCGCTCCGAAGGCCATCACCAGGCGCGAATCCTGATGATCTCGGCAAGCGCGCTGGAGGCCCACGGCGCGCCGCTGGCGCAACCGTTCCACGACGGCTATTTGATGAAGCCGATCGACATCCCGCGGCTGCTCGAGACCATCCGCCAATTGCTCAAGATCGAGTGGCAATATGAGGCCGAGCCGGCGCCGCCTCCGCAGTGGAGGCCTGACAGCGGCTCGCGACCGCCGGTGAAACATGTCGAAGAGCTGATCAGCCTCGGCCAGCTCGGCTATATCAGGGCGATCCAGCTCAAGCTCGACGAGATCGGCAACGAACATCCCGAACATGCCGATTTCGTCGGCCAGATGCGCACGCTGATCGACCGGTTCGATCTCGATCAATATATGGCGACGTTGAAGATATTGCACAGCTATGACCATTGAACAGAGAAAGCGCGACGTCGCGCTCGTCGTCGACGACTCGCCCGAGACGTTGCGCCTGCTGACCGACGCGCTCGACGGCGCCGGTATGACCGTGATGGTCGCGCTCGACGGTGCCTCAGCAATGCGCATCGTCGACCAGATCACGCCTGATATCGTGCTGCTCGACGCCGTGATGCCGGGCATGGACGGCTTCGAGACCTGCCGGCGGCTGAAGCGCGATGCCGGGCTCGACGGCGTCCCGATCATCTTCATGACGGGCCTCGCTGAGACCGAGCACATCGTGCGCGGGCTGGAGGCCGGCGGCGTCGACTACGTCACCAAGCCGATCGTGGTCGAGGAGATGCTGGCGCGCATCCGCGTCCACCTCGCCAATGCGCGGATGACGCAAAGCGCCCGCGCCGCGCTCGACGTCTCCGGCCGCTATCTGCTCGCGGTCAACAGCGCCGGCGCCCTGCTGTGGGCGACGCCGCAGGCGCAGCGCCTGCTCTCGGATACCCTCGCCGATGCCGCTGACAACTTCGTGCTCCCGGAGCCGATGCCGCAATGGCTCGAGCAGGCGCACAAAGGTGGGGCGGGAAAGAAGACCGCGACCGTCGCGTCATTCCCCGGCAATGAGCAGCTTCGGCTGCAATATATGGGCAAGCTCGGCCCCAACGAATTCCTGCTGCGGCTGGCCAAGGACACCAGCGGCGACATGCCGGCCGAGTTCTCCAACGAGCTCGGCCTGACCACCCGCGAGGGCGAGGTGCTGTCCTGGCTCTCCAAGGGCAAGACCAACCGCGACATCGCGCAGATCCTCGGACTCAGTCCGCGCACGGTCGATAAGCATCTTGAGCAGATCTACGCCAAGCTCGGCGTCGAGAACCGCACCGCCGCCGCCGCGATCGCGGTCAACGCCAAGCATCGCAAGTCGTAGCGTCCGGATCAACTGGCGCGGGCAGGCTCCAACGACACGTCCTGCTCCGGCGGCTGCGCTTTTCGCCACTGCGCCGGGGTTACGCCCATGTGGCTCTTGAACGCCCGCTGAAAGGCGGCCTCGGACTGGTAGCCGACGGTCTCGGCAACGGCGCCGGTCGAAAGCGATGAACTCCGCAACTCGTTCGCCGCAAGCGTCATCCTGATATCGGTGAGCAGATCGCTGGCCGATCGCCCGAGCTTGTCCTGGAACTGCCGGGCCAGCGTCGCGCGCGACATGTTGCACAGACGCGCGAGCTCCGGCAGCGACCATGCGCGTGCGGGCTCGTTGAACATGGCGGCCACCGCCGGCGCAAGGCGAGGATCACCGGCCAGCGCAAGCAGGCCGCGTGACGTAGCGTCGCTCTCGCTCGCGAGCCGCAGTACCAGCGCAAACATCGCCGTGGACAGCGCGTTGAGCATGGCGCGCCCGCCGAGATGATCGTCCGCGGTTTCGCCGCGCATTAGCGACACAAGTCCGGCGAGCTGTGCGGCCGTCCCCTTTCCGATCCGCGGACCGGCATGCACGACAAGACGCGGCGGAAGGTAGCTGCTCAACAGACGGTCGTGCGGAGGTGCAATCGCGAAGTGTCCGCACAGCAGGTCGAGCCGTTCGTCCGAACCCAGGTTTTCGCTGATCGTGAAATTCTGCGCCGCCCGGTTGCGCGGCGACAGCGGTGCCGCTCCGCTGCCGTCATGCATCACGTGTCGCGGGTTGCCCGGCAGCAGAAGAATGTCGCCGGTCTTCAGCAGCAGCGGCCGACCATCCGCGGGATCGTCCAGGATCGCCGAGCCGGCCAGCACCGCATGATAGGGGATCTCGTTGGTCGCGCCCGGACCCTGCTCGATACGCCAGGGGACGCTGTAACTGCAGCGAATATCGAGCCGCCCGCGCACCGGCATCATCTCGAACAGCCGGCTGAGCCAATCCATGGCCGATCCTCCCTTCAGAGGCTTCATGAGACGATCGAGCATATAATCGAGATATATGAACATTCAATGTCTCAGACCCCGCTCCTATTGTCCACTCCGCAATCGTCCCACCAACCCCAACAAGGAGTGCCACCATGTCCCGTCTCTCAGTCCCCAATCTCGAAACCGACACCGGCCCGTCGGGCCAGATCTACGCCCAGATCAAGAAGGCGGTCGGCAGCGTCCCGAATGCCTATGCAGCCATCGCCGCCCACGGCCCGGCCGCGCTCAAGGCGATGGTCGCCGCCGATGCGGTGCTCGCCGGCGGCAGCCTGTCCAAGCGCGATCGGGAGATCATCAAGATCGTGGTCAGCGCCGCCGGCGGCTGCGATTACTGTGTTGCCGCGCATTCGCACCTCGCCAAGCTCGTCGGCGTGAAGGCCGACGTGCTCAAGCAGATCCGCGACGGCGAGCCGACCGGTGATGCCAAGTACGATGTGCTGATCGATTTCGTTCGCAAGCTCGCCCAGTCGAGCGGCACCGTCAGCGACGAGGATTTCGCCGCGATCAAGGCTGCCGGCTACAGCGATGCGCAGCTGGTCGACATCAGCCTGGCGTTTGCGACCATCGTCTTCACCAACGTCTTCAACCGCATCAACGACACCGACATCGACTTTGCCGCCGTCGCATGACGCGGCCGGGTCAGTCGAATGGAAGGATCGCGACCATGACCACGCTTTCCAGCACCCAGCAAAGTCCACTTGTCCGCGCGCTCTACCGATCCGGCCTGCTCGCGGAGGATCTCGACTACCACGTCGTCCGGGCCGCGATGGTCACCATGTTCCTGTTCTTCGGCTACCAGAAATGGTTTCCGTACGAATTCGAACGCCTGGTCCCGTTCATCAGCAACGGGCCGCTGATCTGGTGGCTGTATCCCGTGTTCGGCCACGCCGGGGCCAGCTACTTCCTCGGCGCCTCGGAATGGACGTTCGGCTCGCTGCTGCTCGCAGGCTTCTGGAACAGGCGGCTCGGCGTTCTCGGCGCGCTCGGTTCGACCGGTACGTTCATCGCGACGGTCACCATCATCCCGTTCATGCCCGATGGCTGGGACGTTGCCGCGGGAGGCTTCCCCGCGATGACCGGCAACGTGCCCTTCCTGATGAAGGACGTCGTTCTGCTCGCGGTCTCGCTCTATTTGCTGAGGCAGGACGTGGTTCGCCTGACGCGGCCATAGGTGGCATCCGCCGATGGCGATGGATCGCCGGCGAACCCTGCGCTCGCCGGCGATTACGCGTTCCCGAGCAATTGAGCAGACGCAACATCTGTCTCGAGCGCCGCAACATGGTAGCCATTATCGCCGCGCAAATCCGATCGCCTAACTCCCTTTAAGGCCACGCCGTAACCCATTGCCGAATTTGCGGAATGCCTTGAAATTGACCACCCGTTCAGCGCGATCGCTCGCGCGGTCTCCCGCTCGACGCGGACGCATCGTTTATTTCCCATGCAGGAATGATCCGTGGTTCTCCGCCCGTGAACATAGTTCCGCCGCGCAGTCTGCGCTAAAGAAGGATCGCCGGTGTTGTTCTGGGGTAAGTTGATGAAGAAGGACGACGTCACGTGTCCGCGCTGCGGGGCCGGATTCCGACGCCTTGAGCTGGCATCCGGATCGGCAAGCAAGGGCGAGTATCGCTGCCCGGTCTGCGAGACGACACTCGAGCAGTTTGACGGTGACAAGCTCGTCGCCTACCGCCTGACCATCCAACCCTCGATTCGCGGGTTGAAGACCTAGCAGCACCTGCTGCGGGCAGTTTCTCGATCATGATCTCCGCTTCAGGACATAGCTGTCCATGATCCAGCCGTGCTGTTGGCGCGCATCCCGACGCACCGCGACGATGCGGGGGCCGACCTCCGCGAGTTCCCCCGCCATGATGATCTGATCGGGCATCCCAAGATAGGCGCCCCACCAGATCTTTAAGCCGGCAGGATCGAGCGTCTGGAAGGCGGTGCCGCCGTCGAGCATCACGACGACGGTATTGACGCCGGCGGGCCAGCCGCCCTCGCGCAGCCGCCGGCCCGTCGTGACCAGGAACGGCTCGCCGATCTCGTTGAGCGGCAGCGCATGCGCGGCGCACAACGCCTGGATCGACGTGATGCCCGGGATGACGTCGATCGACGGCAGCGGATCGAGCCGTTGCGCAATCCGCAGGCTTGAATCGTACAGCGAAGGATCGCCCCAGATCAGCAAAGCGACGCGCCCCTCGCCGCCGAGATGCCGCGCGATTTCCCGCGACCAGGTCGATGCGATCGCGTCATGCCAATCGTCCACGCCCTTGCGATAGTCCTCCTCGCCGGCGTCGCGCACCGGCAGGTCGAACTCCGCAATGCGCGTGCGGTCGTTGCTCAATGCCTCCGCGCAGATCGTTCGGCGCAATTCGGCGAGGTCCGACTTCGCAGTCCCCTTGCGCGGGATCAGGATCAGGTCGGCAGCGTTGATCGCGTCGATCGCAGCGAGGGTGAGCTGCCGGGGGGCGCCGCAACCGATACCGATCAGGGACAGCGTCAACATGGCCGCATCACTTTTCTTCCGGTGCCAGCGCGCCGAACAGAATAATGGAAGCCGCCGTGGCAGCGCCGGCATGCGCGAGCTGTTCGGCCAGCCCTGCGATCGTGGTCCGATGAAGCTGCTCGTCGGCATGACCGAGGGACTCCGCCAGCAGCGCCGGCGTGTCGGGGGCGAGACCATGCGCGATCAGCCCTGCGGCCAGAGCCGCGAACGTGCGCCGCCCCATATAGACGACCGTGGTCGCTTCCGGGTCGGCGAGCGCCGCCCAATTCAGATCCGCAGGCAACTCGCCCGTGACATCGGCGCCGGTCACGAACTGGACCCGGCGCGAGGTCAGCCGTCGCGTCAGCGGAATGCCGGCCTGCGCGGCGGCAACCGAGGCCGAGGTCACGCCGGGAATGATCTCGTAGCCGATGCCGGCAGCGCGCAGCGCCTCGATCTCTTCTTCGAGCCGCCCAAAGATGCCGGCATCGCCGGATTTCAGCCGCACCACCCGTACGCCCGCCGCCGCGTAATCGACCAGCAGCCGGCTGACATGATGCTGCTTCGCCGAGAGACGGCCGGCGCGTTTGCCGACCGCGACGAGATTGGCGCCGGAGCGCGCGAGATCGAGGATCGCGCCTGAAGCGAGATCGTCGTACAGCACCACGTCGGCCTCGCGCAGCCGCGCGGCCCCCTTCATGGTCAGGAGCTCGGGATCGCCGGGACCGGCCGAGACGAAGGAGACGAACCCACTCATCGGTCCTCCGTAATCAGATGGAAGAATGTCCCTGTTGCGTTACCTCGCCGCGATCCGGTTTCCGCAACGATCGCGCCGGTCGCATCGCGCACCACCGCAAGCGGCGTGTCCGGCTGCGCGATGATCGTCGAATAGTGAAACTCATGGCCGCGCAGGCGCACGCCTGGACCGTGCCCCGGCATCGGTGCAGCAAGCTCGGCGATCCGGTAGCCCAGATGCATGCGACGCTTGGCATAGCTCGTCTCGAGGCCGAGCAGCCCCGCCATCGCATGGCGCACGCCGTCGACGTCGGTCAGCGCGGTGCCCAGCACCATGTAGCCCCCGCATTCGCCATGCACCGGCTTTGTTTCGGCGAAGGCGCGCAACCCGTCGAGGAATCGCCTGTTGGCGGCAAGACGGCCGGCATGCAGTTCAGGGTAGCCACCGGGCAGCCAGCACACATCGGCATTCGCGTCGGGGCCTTCGTCGGCGAGCGGCGAGAACGTCACGATGTCAGCGCCGGCCGCGCGCCAGGCTTCCAGCATATGCGGGTAGA
Organism: Bradyrhizobium sp. NAS96.2; assembly: GCF_001908235.1. Lineage (GTDB taxonomy): Bacteria > Pseudomonadota > Alphaproteobacteria > Rhizobiales > Xanthobacteraceae > Bradyrhizobium. The sequence continues at coordinate 29,924 of NZ_LGHK01000043.1, read as the reverse complement.
CGAAGGAGAATGCGGCGTCGCGCGCCAGCGCAATGCGCTGACCGGGCGGCGCGATGTTGAGGCTGCTCGCGGCCGGTTGCGGTGACCAGACCGGGGCCGATTGCAGCACGGCATCGAGATCGACATGCGCGGCGACGAAGCGAGCGGCCTCGTCGATCAGACCGTCAATCTGAGCCTGCTCTTCGGCCTGCACCAGGCCGAGATGACGCTTCGGCAAGGCGATCTCGGCGTGGCGCGGCAGCGCACCCAACACCGGAATGCCCGCGCCTGTCATGGCATCGCGCACCAGCGCTTCATGACGCGCGCTGGCGACACGGTTGAGAACGACGCCGGCAAGCCGCACGCCGGTGCGAAAATCGCGTAGTCCCGCCGCGATCGCCGCCGCCGTCTGGGCCTGGCCGGAGGGATCGATCACGAGCAGCACCGGCCATCCCATCATCTCGGCGATATCGGCGGTGGCCCCGGTGCCCGAGACACCGCGCGCGGCGACGCCGTCGAACAATCCCATCGAGCCTTCGGCGAGCACGAGATCGGCATCCGCGCCACGGCCTGCCAGAGATGCGATCGCATCCGATGCCATCGCCCAGCTATCGACGTTGACGGAGGCGCGTCCAGTCGCGACGGCATGAAAGGCCGGATCGATGTAATCAGGTCCGCTCTTCAGGCATTGCACCTTCAGCCCGCGACTGCGATAGGCGCGCGCCAACGCCAGGGTCAGTGTCGTCTTGCCGACACCGGATGCGGGTGCCGAGATCACCAGCCCCGCGGTCATTGCGATGATTCCGGCGCTGATTCCGGAAAGCGCGGCGCTTCACCCACCGGACGGTAGCGGCGGTCATAGTCGGCGGCGTAGAGACGGCTTTCGGCGAAGTCGCCGGCGCCGAGCGTCTTGCCGACCAGGATCAGCGCAGTGCGTTCCAGTTCGGGGCCGATTGCCGCATCGAGCGTCGCGAGCGTGGCGCGCACGATACGCTGGTCCGGCCAGCTCGCGCGCCAGACGATCGCCACCGGGCAGTCGGCGCCATAATGCGGCACGAGCTCGGCGATGACCTTGTCGAGCAGATGGATCGAGAGATGGATCGCGAGCACCGCGCCGGTCGCAGCAAACGCCGCCAGCGTCTCACCATCAGGCATCGCGCTCGCCCTGCCCGGCGTGCGCGTCAGCACCACCGATTGCGCAAGACCAGGCAGCGTGAGCTCGGCCTCCAGTGCCGCTGCGGCTGCCGAGAACGCCGGCACGCCGGGCGTCACCGAATACGGAATCTGCAATGCGCGGAGCCGGCGCAATTGTTCCCCCATCGCCGACCAGATCGAAAGATCGCCCGAATGCAGCCGCGCGACGTCCTTGCCCTCGGCATGCGCCGCGGCGATCTCGGCGATGATCTCGTCAAGCGACAGCGATGCCGTGTTGACGATGCGCGCATCCTCTGGGCAATGCGCCAGCACGCCTGGAGGCACCAGCGATCCGGCATAGAGACACACCGGGCAAGCGGCGATGAGATCGCGTCCGCGCAAGGTCAGGAGATCGGCGGCGCCTGGCCCTGCGCCGATGAAATGCACCGTCATTCGCCGTCTCCTTCCGCGATCGCTGCGGTCGCCATCCGATCCTGCGACACGGCCCTCGCGGAGATCAGGCGCGCGCCACGCCCTGCCGCCGCGATCGCCGCAGCTTCGGCGATGGAACCTGTACCAAACGCCGCACGAACCAATTCTGATTGCGTCACAGTTTCGACCTCCGCCAGCGCGTCGGCGGGAATACCCCGGATCAACAGTCCGAGTTCCTGCGCCAGGAGTCTCAACGCCGTTGCATCGGTCTTCTCACTCACCGTTGCAAGCGCCGCAAGGCCTTCGGCCCCGCCCGCCGCGTCGAGGGCTTCGCGTAGGGACGCGACACTGGCCTCGCGCCTGAATCCCAGACCGGCGACCTTCATCTGATCACGCTCCATTGCACGATCGGACGCGCCGCCTTCCAGGAGCGATATCGGCCGAGCGGCTCGGCCTGCGCGATCTCCACACGCATCAATTCCCCGCCATGGCGCTGGTGCAGATCGGAGAGCAACGCCTCGGTTTCCAGGGTCACCGCATGCACGACCAGCCGCGTGCCCCGCGCGATCCGCGACCAGATCGCATTGAACATATCGGCATCGAGGCCACCGCCGATGAATATGGCATCGGGCACTGCGATATCCGATAACGCACCGGGCGCCTCGCCTTCGATGACGGCGATCCGGTGCATCAGGCCGAAGCTCGCCGCATTGCTGCGGATGCTGGCAGCACGTTCGCCGCGCGCCTCGACCGCAATCGCTGTTCCGCCGCAGAGCGCCCATTCGATCGAGATCGAGCCGGAGCCGGCGCCGATATCCCACAGTCGCTCACCGGGCCGCGGCGCAAGCGCCGATAGCGCCAGCGCGCGGACCGGCCGCTTTGTGAGTTGCCCGTCATGCACAAACAGCGCGTCGGGAAGACCCGCGCTGCGCGCGATCCCTTGCGATCCCCTCGCCTCCAGCGCAACCGTGACCAGACTGTCGCCGGGATCGCCTGCATATGTGTCGGCGCGATGCTCCGTGATGGATTCGCGCGGTCCGCCAAGCGCAGACAGCGTCCACATCGCCGACGATCCCCAGCCATGGTCCGCAAGCCAGCGTGCGAGATCGGAACCCGCCTTGCCGTCACGCACCAGGCAGACGATCCGTGCCCCGCGCGCGAGGTGCGGCAACAGCCGTTCGAACGGCGCGGCATGAAGGCCGAGGCAGACGACATTCTCTAGCCGCCAGCCCAGACGTGCAGCCGCCAGCGAGAATGTCGACGGCGCGGAATGCGCGATCCATTCACCGGCCTGCAGCTTCTCGACAAGGCTTCCGCCGGCGCCGTGCCAGAACGGATCGCCCGAGGCGAGCACAACGGTCGGACGACCGCGGCATTCAGGCACGATGTCCGCATCGAACGGCACCGGCCAGGCGCGGGCCCGATCCGTGATCCCGGCCAGCGCAAGGTGCCGTTCACCGCCGAAAACCACCTCCGCTTCATCAAGCGCCTTTCGACTTGCGTCTGACAGCCCCGCAAGGCCATCTTCGCCGATGCCGATGATGGTCAACCAAGGATTACCCATGATGCGCGCCCTGATCCTGGGCGGAACGGCCGACGCCAATTTGCTTGCCGCTGCGATCGCGCACGCCGGGATCGACGCCGTCTATTCCTATGGCGGCCGCACCGCCGCCCCTGCCGAACAACCTTTGCCGACCCGGATCGGCGGCTTCGGCGGCATCAGCGGTCTTGCCGATTATTTGCGTGGCGAACGCATCACGCATGTGATCGACGCGACGCATCCCTTCGCGGCCGAGATGAGCCGCAATGCGATCGCCGCCTGCGCGCAAACCGCAACGCCGCTGATCGCGCTCGAACGCGCGCCGTGGGATAAAACCTCCGGCGATCATTGGATCGAGGTCGCGGACGTCGCAGCCGCGGCCGCGGCCTTGCCGGACGGCCGCGCCAATGTGTTCCTCGCGATCGGCCGCCAGCACATCGCGCCCTTCGGCGCCCGGCCGCAGCACGCCTATACGTTGCGTTTCGTCGACCCGCCCGCAGAAACGCTGCCGTTGCACGATGCGGACGTCATCGTCTCGCGCGGACCATTCACGCTCGAGGGCGAGCTCGAAATGATACGCACGCGCAATATCGAATGGATTGTCGCACGCAATTCCGGCGGGAGCGGCGCGCGCGCCAAGATCGACGCTGCCCGCAAGCTTGGCCTTCCCGTCATCATGATCACGCGGCCGCTGCTGCCAGAAAGGCCGCGGGTGGAAAGTGTCGGCGACGTGATGCAATGGCTCGGTCATCGGACCTGCCTCGGCGCATAGACCCAGCGGCCGACCCGGCGCGTCGCCGAATTGCCGACAATCACGAGCGTCCGCATGTCGGCCATCTCGGGACGTGCGTCTCGGAGTTCGACCGTCTCGATCCGCTGGTCGGGCGTCGAGACGGCGCGCGCGAAAATCACGATCCGCTCGTCACAACCCGCTTCGCGCAAGATATCGAGCGCGCGGCTAAAACCTTCCGGCCGGTTGGCCGAGCGCGGGTTGTACATCGCGATCGCGAAGTCTGCTTCGGCTGCGAGCCGCAAGCGCTTCTCGATCAGCGGCCATGGCTTGAGATTGTCCGAGAGGTTGATCGCGCAGAAATCATGGCCGAGCGGCGCGCCGGCGCTCGCAGCCGCCGCCAGCATCGCCGTGACGCCGGGCAGCACACGGATCGGCAGGTCATGCCATTGCGGCATGTCCTCGAGCGCTTCGAACACGGCGGATGCCATCGCGAACACCCCGGGATCGCCCGACGACACCACGACGACCTGTCGCCCCTCGGACGCGAGCCGCAGCGCCTCGCCGGCGCGCTGCAATTCCACACGATTGTCGGACGGGTGCAGCGTCAGGCCGGCGCGCGGCGGCACACGCGATACATAGGGGGCATAGCCGATGATGTCGGTCGCCGTCGCGAGCGCAGCGGAGACTTCCGGCGTGATCAGCGCCTCGTCGCCCGGCCCCAATCCCGCGATGGTCAGCGTGCCGGTCATGGCGCCGCCTCCCGGCGCCGCCCCTGCCCGTGCACCAGCACGATCGCAAAATACGGACAGTCGGCCTCGGCGATATCAGCGAGCCTGATGACCCGCTGATCCGGCATGGTGCCGCGCTCGACGAGCCACGCATCGTCGAGACGGCCCGCGGCAGCGAGCGCGCGGCAGATCTTCGGAAGATTGCGGCCGGTCTTCATCACGACCAGCGCATCGGAACTGCGCACCCGCTGCGCGAGCTCTGCCTCCGGCAGCGTGCCCATCAGAACGGTAGTCACATCGTCAGCGAGCGCGATCGGCCGGCCGACCGCATTCCAGCAACCGACCATGCCGGGAATGCCGGCGATCACCTCGATCTCGACACGCCCCTGCAGGCGCGCATGCAGATGCATGAACGAGCCATAAAAATAGGGATCGCCTTCGCAAAGCACGACGACGTCGATCTCGCGCGCAAGACGGGTCAGCCGCTCGGCCCATGCATCGTAAAAATCGGCCAGCAGCCGCGCGTATTCGGGGTTGTCGAACGCAATCTCCGTGGTGACCGGGTACTCCATCGGATATTCGTTGACGTCAGCGGCTAGCAGGCCTTCCACGATGCGCCGCGCCTGCCCGAGTTGCCCCTTCTTACGGAAATGGGCGACATGCTTCGCCGCGCGCACGATCCGGTCGGCGCGCACGCTCATCAGGTCCGGATCGCCAGGGCCAAGCCCGCAGCAAATGATGCGCCCCATCGCTATTCGCTCCAGCTCGCCAGCGCATTGACGGCGGCAACGGTGATCGCCGAGCCGCCGAGACGTCCCTCGACCGTCAGCGCCGGCACGGGCGGCTCAGCCATCAATGCCGCCTTGGACTCGGCCGCGCCGACAAAGCCGACCGGACAGCCGATGATCGCCGCCGGCCTTGGGCAATCGGCATCCTCCAGCATGTTGAGCAGATGAAACAGCGCCGTCGGCGCGTTGCCGATCGCGACGATCGCCCCGGCCAGATGCGGCCGCCACAGCTCCAGCGCAGCGGCCGAGCGCGTGTTGCGCATCGATTGCGCGAGCGCAGGAATCTTGGCGTCTCCGAGCGTGCAGATGATTTCGTTGCGAGCCGGCAGCCGGGCGCGCGTAATTCCCTCGGACACCATGCGCGCGTCGCAGAGGATCGGCGCGCCCTCCTGTAAGGCTGCTCGCGCGCGTGCGGCCATGCCAGGCGTGAAGCGAATATGGGCTTCCAAGCCCACCATGCCCGCGGCATGGATCATGCGCACCACCACCGGCTCCTCGTCCGAATTGAAGCGAGCAAGGTCGGCCTCGGAGCGGATCGTGGCAAAGGACTGGCGATAGATAGCCGCGCCGTCGGTCTCATAGACGTGCGGCATCAATGAGCTCCCGACAACAGCGAAGGATTTGCAACGAGGTCCGAACCGGTCAGTCCCCGCATGACCGGCGTATCCCGCGTCGTACCGCGGCGGATGAGGTCAAAGCCTTCGCGTGACGCAACGAGGGTGACATCGGCAGCGCCGGAATGGGCGCAGCCCTTGGCGCAGCCGGAGACGTGAAGCCGGGCATCGGGTGGGATATGCCGTGCGAGCGCCGAGGCTAACGCACGCGTATCCGCATACGCATCGCGGCAGCGCGGTGCGCCGCTGCAGGCGATCACACGGAGCGCCGGGTCATCTGGATCACTAACGAGGTCCACGCCGCGGGGCATCTCGCGCATCCCCTCCGCCAACATCATCCGCCACGGCGTCATGCGAAGCGCCTGCGCGCACATGGCGAGACGGCCGAGCGTGTGGTGCGGCATCTGCCCGAAGGCAACGCCAACCATTGCACCGGTCGGAGTGAGGCCGGGTACAGGGTTTGCTGATCGAGCCACGGGCTCAGCGTCGCCCCGAAGCGACTCGGGAAGGCTCGCACCGGCGGTCAGATGCGCCGCCATTCGTCGCTTCTCACCCCTGGCTCCGCCCGAGGCAATGAACCATTCGGCCAGCGCCAGCGCAACCTGCACGGCCCCGCTCCGCGTAACAGAAAGCCCGAATTGTGCGCCATCGGCACGCACCAGCAGTCCTCGGTTGCGATCGCGTTCGATCCTGATATCCGCAGACGCGCCGGCCAGTACCCGCTGGTGGCCATCATCGATCGCGAAACCGAACTTGGTTGGAAGATCGAGCGAAGCACCGGCGAGCGCTTGTTCTAGCTCGGCCGCAAGCGGGCGCGTATCGTCAGCGGCGGTCCAGAAAGGCGTCACCAGAATGTTGCGCTGCGCCTCGGTTTCCGAATCTGTGTCCAGTAATCCGAGTTCGGCGAGCCCCTCGATCAAGGCCGGATAACCGTCTTCGCTGACGCCGCGGATCTGGAGATTGGCGCGGCTGGTCAGATCGATCAGGCCGTTGCCGTGTCGCGCGGCGAGATCAGCTATTCCTGCCGCCTGCATCGCGTCCAGCCGACCGCCGCGCGGGCGAACGCGCACCACAAGGCCGTCGCCCGACTGCATCGGCCGCAGCGCGCCGGGACACCAGCCCTTGATCGCCACCGCGCTCATGAGGCCTCCTGCAACGCAGCCGCAATCGAGTTGCGCCGCGTTTGCCAGAGCGAGGCGTCATGCAACCGGGTGAAGCAGGTCTCGATCGCAGCCAGCGCCGCCGGATTCTCGCGCACCATGAAAGCGCGAACCTCATCATTGCCGAGCGTCGCGTCGTAATAGAGATCGAACAGATGCGGGGGTACTGCACCCGCAAGATGGGCGAACGCTGCCATGTGCTCCAGCGTTGCCGTGATCTCGGCAGCGCCGCGGAAGCCGTGGCGCATCATCCCCGCGATCCATGCCGGATTGGCGGCGCGCGCGCGCACCACGCGCGAGATCTCCTCCGTCAGCGATCGCGCATGCGGCTGATCCGGCCGCGTCGCATCGAGGTGATAGAGCGACGGCGCCTTTGTGCCGAGCCGGCGGGCCGCGGCGGCGATGCCCGCCTCATGCGCGGCGTAGTCCGCCGCCAGCAGCAGATCGGTCTCCGGCAGGTCCTGGCTATGGACGAAGCTGTCGGCCGCGGCGAGCCTGGCCTCGATGCCGGCGCGATCCGGCCGGATCTCGCCGTCGGCCGCGATAGCCCAGGATGACGCCGACAGCCAGGCTTCGCCAGCCGCCTCGCGCGCCTCCGCTGTGAAGACATCGGGGACAGCGGCAATGCCGGCGCCATAATGCCCGGGGCGCGGACCGAACACGCGCGCGATGCGCAGCCGATAGGGATTCTCGTCCGCCTCCTCGCTGCGTTCGGACAGCGCCTCCGTCGCAGCTTCGAACAATTGCGCAAGCCCCGTAAAGACGTCGCGGAACAATCCCGACACACGCAGCGTCACGTCGATGCGGGGACGGCCGAGTTCCGCCGGCGCGATGATGTCGTAGCCCGACACCCGGCCCGACCCGTGATCCCAGCGCGGCGCGATGCCGGCGAGGTGCAGGGCCATCGCAAAGTCCTCGCCGGCGGTGCGCATCGTCGACGAGCCCCAGAGATCCACGACCAGCCCTTTCGGCCAGTCGCCATGATCCTGCAAATGACGGCGCAACAGCTCCTCGGCGAGCTTCACGCCCTGCGCATGCGCCGACGGCGTCGGCACCGCGCGCGGGTCGACCGCGAACAGGTTGCGCCCGGTCGGCAGCACGTCGCTGCGCCCGCGATAGGGCGAGCCCGACGGCCCCGGCGCGACACGCCGGCCGGCGAGTGCGTCCCGCAAGGCTGCCTTCTCCGCATCGCCGCAGGCTCCCTGTCCGAAGACGTGCAGCCCGTCGCCGAACTGGCTTTCCTTGAGATCGCAGACGAAGCGGTCGATCTGCGGAATGGCCTCGGCCGCCGAGACCGACGCGGCGAGACCGAGATCGTCCTCCAGTCCGGCAATCCGCGCTTCCTCGCGGATCGCGGCAATCAGCCGCTGCCGCCGCGCCGGATCGAGACCGTCCGCAGTCGAATATTCATCGAGCAAACGCTCGAGCCGGCGCAACCCTTCCGGCACCGCTGCCTGCGCCAGCGGCGGCGGCAGATGGCCGATCGTGACGGCACCGATCCGGCGCTTGGCCTGCGCGGCCTCGCCGGGATCGTTGACGATGAAGGGATAGACGACAGGCAGATCGCCGATCAGCGCTTCCGGCCAGCACGCCGATGACAGCGCAACCGACTTGCCGGGCAGCCATTCCAGCGTTCCATGCGCGCCCATGTGGACGACGGCGTCGATGCCCTGCTGCCGGAGCCACAGATAGAACGCGACATAAGCGTGGCGCGGCGTACGCGAGAGATCGTGATAATCGGCATCGCGATGGCCGGCATCGCCGCGCTCCGGCTGGACCGCGATCACCGACTTGCCGCACCGGATCGCCACGAAATGGAATACCCCGTCGCGGCAATCAGGATCATCCTCCGGCGGACCCCAGGCGCGCGCAAGGTCGTCCTGCAACTGCTGCGGCAGACTGGTGATCGCCGCGCGGTAGTCGCTGACGCCCCATGTCAGATTGCGGCGCAGGAGCAGATCGCCCAGCGACGCCACCGGCTCAAGGTCAAATCCTGCGGCCGCAAGATCGGCCAGCAACGCCTCGACCGAAGCAAGTGCATCGAGGCCGACCGCATGCGCGATCTGGTGCGGGCGCCCCGGATAGTTCGAGAGCACGAGCGCAAGCTGCTTGTCTTGCGCCGGCTTGCCGGCAAGCCGGTGCCAGGCGGCGACGCGCGCGGCAATCGCCGCGACGCGCTCGGCGTCCGGCCGATGCGCAAGATGCGCGAATTGCAGATCAGGATCGCGCTCGCCGGGCGACTTGAAGCTCACGACGCCCGTGAACAGGCGGCCATCGACTTCCGGCAACACCACATGCATGGCGAGATCGCCGGGCGACAGGCCGCGCAGCGACTCCGCCCAATCCTCGCGCCGCGCCGTGGACAGCGCGACCTGGAAAACCGGACACGACACTGCATCGAACGGTGTCGTGCCGTCGTCACCGGCCGCGGAGAACGCAGTCGCGTTGACGATGACGGCAGGCGGGCATTGCTCGAACTGAACGCGCAGCCAATCGGCAACGCCTGCCGCCTTCAGCGAGGTGACGAAGACACCGTGGGCATCAAAGCCCCTCTCACGCAACGCATCGATCAATGCATCGACCGGCGCGGTGTCGCCGGCCGCGAGATAAGAACGATAGAACGTCACCAGCGCCCGCGGCCGGCCATCCGGCGCCGGCAGCGCCGCGACGGCACCGCGCCGGGAATCGTAGACGCCGATCTCGGGAAGATCGATCTCGCCGACCACAGGCCCGGCATAGAGCCCGGACGCCAGCGCCAGTTGCGCGATCACGGCCTGCGCGGCAACGGGGCCGCCCTTGTCGCACAGCACTTTCAGACGGCGCAGCGTCGAGACCGGCAAGGTCGAGAACTCATCGAGTCGCAGATCGTCACGGCCATCCGCCGGCAGCACAACCAGAGCGATGCCGCGCTCCTTCGCCAGCCGATGCACTGCGGCAAGCCCGTAGGACCAATAGGGTTCGCCGCCGATCAGCCGGATCAGGATGCCGCGCGCGTGCGACAGCGTCCGCTCGATATAGGTGTCGACCGACAGCGGATGGCGCAGCTCCGCGAGATTGGCGAGCCGCAGCGACGGCAATGCAGCACGGCCGCGCCGCCAGCCGGTCGCGAACGCCGCGAGATCACTGTCGGAAAACGACAGCACCACGAGATCGGCCGGATCCTGGCCGAGGTCCCTTGGTATCGCGGTCTCCTCAAGGCCGCGGCTCTCGCGGAAGATGACGTGCATCAGACACCAAGCCGTGCCCTGATGGCGGCTTCATCGATATCGCCGTGCTCGCCGATCACGACGAGCTTCGACTGTCTCGTCCGCGCGCCCCAGGGCATGTCGAACTGATGCCTCACCCGCTCGCCGACCGATTGCACCAGCAAGCGCATCGGCTTGCCTTCGACCGCGATGTAGCCCTTGGCGCGCAGCACGTTCTGCTCGCGCGCCAGGCCCTTGATCGAGGCGACCAGCGCATCGATGTCGACAATCTCCGGAAGATCGATCACCACCGAATTGAAGTCGTCGTGCTCGTGCTCCTCTTCGCCGTCATGATGCGACGGGCGCGCCGCGAGGTCATCCTCTGCCGCGGCGCCGAGGCCCAGGATCACGCGCGCATCGATGGTGCCGTCGACGATGGGCAACATCGGCACCTCGCGCGGCATTTCCGCAGCGATCACCTCCTTGGCCGCCTTGATTCCCTCCGCGCCGGCGAGATCGGCCTTGGTCAGCAGCACGATATCGGCACAGGCGATCTGGTCCTCGAACACTTCGGACAGCGGCGTCTCGTGATCGAGATTGTCGTCCGCGGCACGCTGCGCGTCCACCGCGGCCGGGTCCGGAGCAAAGCGGCCGGCGGCAACCGCCTCGGCATCAGCCAGTGCGATCACGCCATCGACGGTGATCCGCGAGCGGATCTCCGGCCAGTCGAACGCCTTGAGCAGCGGCTTCGGCAGCGCGAGCCCCGAGGTCTCGATCACGATGTGATCGGGCTTCACCGGGCGCGCGAGCAACTGCTCCATCGCCGGGATGAAATCGTCGGCGACGGTGCAGCAGATGCAGCCATTGGCGAGCTCGACGATGTTCTCGGTTGGGCAATTGGCGTCGGCGCAGGATTTCAGGATATCGCCGTCGACACCTTCGCTGCCGAATTCATTCACCAGCACCGCGAGCTTCTTGCCGTTGGCATTGCGGATCAGGTGCTGGATCAGCGTCGTCTTGCCGGACCCGAGAAAGCCGGTCACGACGGTAACCGGAACCTTAGCGAGTGTGGTCATTCTGCGGCCTCCGGCACGACGGGAAGAGGTGGAATGCGGGCAAGCGATTGCTTGCGGAAAACCTCCGGGCGGCTGCGCCACGGCACGATGCCGTCAGGTGCCGCCGCGTAAGCGGAGGCGCCGGCGATCACATCCCCGGCATTGGCTTCGGACAGGCGCCCATAGACATAGGACCACCGGCCGGGCGCGCTGAGCGCGACCGAGCAGCCTTGGCTGCAAGCCGACAGGCATTCGACCGGAACCAGATTGACGCCGTCGGGCACACCGGCCTCGACGAGCGCGGCATGCAGGCGCGCACCGGGCGCGACTTCACCTTCCGCCAGCGTTTGGCCGGCGCGGCAGGTGATACAGACATGAAGGGTAACGCTCATCGGCCTTCCTGGATTGACAGCGGGAAGCGATGAGGCACACGAACCGATCTTGCAGCGGTTCGTTCCCCGTCGCGGAACACCCCGTCCGCCGGTCTCACAACATGCTGCGTTGGCAGGTCTCCCGGCTTGCGGAGTAGGATTTTTCCTTTGATGCCCACCTTCCCGACTCCTTACGGAATCAGTGGCTTGGGCATCTCTCCGGTCACGGTCGCGGGGGCGGCTGCGTTTCGGGCCGACCTTGCGGTCTCAGCCCTATCGCATTCCCTGTTCGCCTGTCGTAGGACAGGAACCAACGCGGGCCCACCATTCGTCCAAGCCTCGCACTTGTCAAGCCGAAGGAACGCGATGATTTCTGATGGAAACGACGCTGAGGACGGCCCCGTCGGCGCCGACCCATCGCTGGACGCGCGCCATGCTGACAAGATGGCGAAGAAGAAGGCCGCCCGGGATCGCATCATGGCGACCAAGAGCGGCGAAAAGGGTCTGATCATCGTTCATACCGGCGCCGGCAAAGGAAAATCGTCCTCCGCCTTCGGCATGATCGTCCGCTGCGTGGCGCACGGCTTTCCCTGCGCCGTCGTGCAGTTCATCAAGGGGGCCTGGGATACCGGCGAACGCCGCCTGCTCACCGGGCATTTCGGCGAGCTCTGCCAATTCCACGCGATGGGTGAAGGCTTTACCTGGGAAACGCAGGATCGCGCCCGCGACATCGCGGCGGCCCAGGCCGGCTGGGAAAAGGCCAAACAGCTGATCGCAGACCCGAGCCTGCGCATGGTGGTGCTCGACGAGATCAACATCGCACTGCGCTACGACTATCTCGCGGTCGCCGACGTGGTGGAATTCCTGACGACGTCCAAGCCGCCGATGACGCATGTCGTGCTCACCGGTCGCAACGCCAAGGAGGAGCTGATCGAGATCGCCGACCTCGTCACCGAGATGACATTGGTGAAGCATCCGTTCCGCTCCGGCATCAAGGCGCAGCCGGGCGTCGAATTCTGACAGACATCGCCATGGCGCGCGCATTGATGATCCAGGGAGCCGGCTCGGACGTGGGCAAGTCGCTCATCGTCGCGGGGCTTGCGCGCGCCGCCACGCGGCGCGGCCTGCGCGTGCTGCCGTTCAAGCCGCAGAACATGTCGAACAATGCGGCCGTGACCGTCGATGGCGGCGAGATCGGGCGCGCGCAGGCGTTGCAGGCGCTCGCCGCCGGCGTCGAGCCGCATACCGACATGAACCCGGTGCTGCTGAAGCCCGAAACCGATGTCGGCGCCCAGATCATCGTGCACGGCAGGCGCATCGCGACCGCCCGCGCGCGGGAATATGCCGGCATGAAGCCACAGCTGATGGGCGCGGTGCTGGAGAGCTTTGCGCGGCTGAAAGAACGCGCCGACCTGGTGCTGGTCGAAGGCGCCGGCAGCCCGGCCGAGGTCAACTTACGCACGTCCGACATCGCCAATATGGGCTTTGCGCGCCGGGCCGACGTGCCCGTGGTGCTGGTCGGCGACATCGACCGCGGCGGCGTGATCGCGCAGCTCGTCGGCATCAAGACCGTGATCGATCCCGACGATGCCGCGATGATCCAGGGTTTCGTCATCAACAAATTCCGCGGCGATCCCTCACTGTTCGACGACGGCTACCACCTGATCGAGGACCGCACCGCCTGGCGCGGCTTCGGTGTCCTGCCGTGGTTCGCCCGCGCGGGCGAATTACCTGCGGAAGATGCGCTCGGGCTCGGCGAGACGCGCAAGCCCGGCCAGTGCAAGATCGCGTTTCTGGCGCTATCGCGGATCGCCAATTTCGACGATCTCGATCCGCTCAAGCTCGAGCCCGGCGTCGATCTGGTGATGGTGCGTCCGGGCGAAGCCATCCCCGGTGATGCCAGGCTCGTCATCCTGCCCGGCTCGAAATCGACCCGCGGCGACCTCGCCTTCCTGCGCGCGCAAGGCTGGGACATCGATCTCCTGGCGCATCATCGCCGCGGCGGCTATGTCCTCGGCTTGTGCGGCGGATACCAGATGCTCGGGCAGCGCGTCGCCGATCCCGATGGGATTGAGGGCGCTGCCGGCGAGACGCGCGGCCTCGGGCTGCTCGATGTCACCACCACCATGACCGAGCAGAAGACGCTGACCCGCGTCAGCGCGGTGCATGCCGCGACCGGTCAGCCGATCAGTGCCTATGAGATCCACATCGGGCGCACCGAAGGCCCGGATCGCGTGCGGCCGTTTTCAATGCTTGACGGCTCGCCGGAAGGCGCCAGGTCGCGTGACGGACGCGTTCACGGCAGCTATCTGCACGGCCTGTTCACCTCAGACGAATTTCGTAAGGCGTTCCTTGCGCAGCTCGACATCCCTGCGGCGGATCAGCCTTACGGCGCCAGGGTCGAAAGCGCGCTCGATGCGCTTGCCGAGCACATCGAAGCCCATCTTGATGTCGACGGCCTGCTCGCGCTGGCGCGCTAAAGCGCTTTCGAGCCAAGTGGACACCGGTTCGCGTGAAGAAAACGCGTCAGCAAATCAACGCGACAACACGGCTGAAAGCCGGGACCATTCGGCTTCATTGCCCGGCAGGCCGAGGCGCAGCCATCCCGGTTTTTGCTGGAAGACGCGCGACCAGATCCGTCCGCCGGCGAGCGTCTCCTGCGCGGCGAGCGCATCGCCGGTCTCGTAGAGCCGGAACAGCGGCGTGCCACCGACCAGCGTCCAGCCCCGCGATTGCGCCGCTGCGTCGAGCTTGACGCAGTCGTCCGCTAACCGCGCGGTCGTTGCCCTCGCCCAATCGCGATCGAGCAACGCGCGCCGCCCGATCGCAATCGCAGCCCCCGAAACCGGCCATGGCCCGGTCATTGCGGCAAGCGCGGCAATATCAGCTTCGCCGCCAACAGCGAAGCCGAGCCGCAAGCCGGCAAGCCCGTAAAACTTGCCGAATGAGCGCAGGATCACGAGCCCCGCGCGCCCTGCTTCTGCCGCAAGCGAGATGCCGGGTACGGCGTCCGCAAAACTCTCGTCGATCACGAGCCGGCCAACGCGTGGCAACAGCGCAAGCAACTCGTCCCGATCATGGCGCCTGCCATCCGGATTGTTCGGATTGACGACGACGGCAACATCAGCTCCCGCCAGCGCCGCAAGCTCGGACACCTCGGCAACGTCCCAGCCCGCCGCCGACAACACGCCGGCATACTCATTATATGTCGGCGCCAGGATGCGCGCCCGCCCGCGCGACGCCAGACTAGGCAGCAACTGAATGGCGGCCTGCGCACCGCCGATCGCCACGATCGGCGCACGGGTAGCGTAGGCCTGCCGCGCAGCGTCGTGCAGGGATTCGATTTCGGATCGCGACGGCAACGCGCCCCATTGCCGCGGCTCCACGCCGACGTCAGGATAGGGCACCCGATTGATCCCGGTCGACAGGTCGATCCAGTCTTCCGCAGTGCCGCCGTAGCGTTGCCGGGCGACATCGAGATTCCCGCCGTGCTCACGCATGCGCCGCTCCTTCACGCCAGCGCCAGGGCCACGAAGGCCGCGGCCAGCAGCATCATGGCGTAACGATAGAGTTTCAGCCCGGTGAGGACATCAGCGGCAGCCGGATCGCGCGCGCCCTCGTTCAGCCAAGGCTCGTCCGCGATGCTGCCGTGATAGATGCGCGGCCCGCTGAGCCGCACGGCGAGCGCGCCGGCCATCGCCGCTTCCGGCCATCCGGCATTGGGCGAGCGATGCCGTCGCGCATCGCGCAGCATGCATGACCACGCCTGCGAGCGGTTTGGCGCGAGCAGCACGAACAAAACACCGGTCAGCCGCGCCGGAATGAGATTGGCGAGATCGTCGATCCGCGCCGCGGCCCAGCCAAAGGCTTCGTGCCGCTCGGTGCGATGGCCGATCATGGAGTCCAGCGTATTGATCGCCTTGTAGCCAAGGATTCCCGGCAGCCCGAACAGCGCGCCCCAAAACACCGGCGCCACGATGCCGTCGGACGCATTCTCGGCAAGGCTCTCGATGGTCGCGCGCGCGATGCCGGCGTCGTCGAGCGTGGCCGGATCGCGCCCGACAATCTGCGCGACTGCTGAACGCGCGGCCGCGATGTCGCCGGACGCGAGCGGATGGGCCACCGCGGCGACATGGTCATGCAGCGAGCGCAGCGCCACCAGCGGCCATGCCAGGACACCCGCAACAACGACATGCACCCATCCCGATGCGAGCGCGGACTGAACGGCCCACCCCAGCGCCGTAGCCAGCGCGATCACCAGCACGGCCGCTGCAACACCGGCGGCGCGACGCAGCGCGGGCGGATCGGAGGCCCGGTTCCAGCTGGTATCGAGGAGATGGATCAACCGGCCGAGCCAGGTCACGGGATGGCCGACGCGGGCAAACAGCCACGCCGGCCAGCCGATCAAGGCATCCACAGCCATCGCCACCGCCATCGCTCCCGCAAATCCCACTTAACCCTCTCCTCGCCGCGATCCCCCTGATGCGCAAGACATCGAGCGAGCGCAAGCCCTCCGCGGGCGGATTTCGGCTTTGTGTTTTACCGCGATTGGTGGTTAGAGCGTTTTCGAGCGAAGCGGGTCCCGGTTCGCAGCAGGAGACCATATGACCGTCATTCTGATCACCGGCGGAGCCCGGTCCGGAAAGAGCCGGCGCGCCGAACTTCGCGCGCGCAGCTTTCCAGGTCAGCCGGTCTATGTTGCGACCGCCGAAGCGCTCGATGCTGAAATGGACGAACGGATCGCCAGGCATCGCGCACGGCGCGGCGGCGACTGGATCGAACGCGAGGTGCCGCTCGATCTGGTCGACGTGCTGTCCGAGACCGATCGCGGCGGCGCAAGGCTGGTGGATTGCCTGACGCTGTGGCTGTCCAACCTGCTGCATGCGGAGCGCGACTGGTCGCAGGAAGTGACACGCCTTGCGGATGCGTTGCCGCGCCAGCACAGCCCGGTCATCCTGGTCACCAACGAGGTCGGCCTCGGCATCGTGCCCGACAACGCACTGGCGCGGATCTTCCGCGACGCCGCGGGTCTCATGAACCAGACCATCGCCGCTGCAGCAGACGAGGTCGAGTTCGTCGTTGCAGGCCTGCCGATGAAGCTTAAGTAATGAAGCTTAAATGAACTCCGAGATCGATCCTGCCAAAGGCCCCGCGATGATCTCATTCGACGATGCGTTTCGCCGGCAACTGCACGAGCTGTTCGTGTGGCGGCGCGACGTGCGGCGCTTCCGGACCGATCCGCTGCCGGATGGGTCAATCGAGCGGCTGATCGAGATCGCCTGCCTGTCGCCGTCGGTCGGATTGAGCCAGCCCTGGCGATTCGTCATTGTCGACGATGCAGCACGGCGCCGCGCCGTGATCGACGACTTCAAGACCTGCAACGCCGAAGCGCTGCGCTCCTATTCCGGCGAGCGTGCCGCAAAATATGCCGCATTGAAATTATCTGGCCTCGAAGAGGCGCCAGGCCACCTCGCCGTCTTCGCCGAGAAGAGCGACCAGATCGGCTCCGGTCTCGGCCGTGCGACGATGCCGGAGACGTCTGAATATTCCGTGGTGGCCGCGATCTGCTCGATGTGGCTTGCCGCGCGTGCCGACGGCATTGGGCTCGGCTGGGTATCGATCCTCAATCCGGGCCGTGTGCGTGAGATCCTGGAGATACCGGACGGCTGGAAATTTATCGGCTACCTCTGCATCGGCTACCCCCAGGCAGAGTGTGACCGTCCCGAGCTCGAGCAAGCCAAGTGGGAATCGCGGCGAGGTCCCGGTGAATTCACCATCCGGCGCTGACGAATCTCCGACCGGCAGCGGCGCCGCAAACAGCGCCGCCCACTGGCGCGCCGACATCGCCTCCCTGGCGTTTCCCGTCCCGGAGCACGGTGCGATCTGCGCAGTGCATCGGGGTGCGTTTCGGACTCTGCTTGGCGCAGAGCCGGTACCGGAGGCCTGCATCGGCTATTACGAGCGCCATACAGGCGCATTCAGGGCCGCGGCCCACGCCAAGATCCTGCGCAAGCGCATCCCCGTTGGAACAAATCTGCATCTTACCAGTCGCGACATCGCCCGAAAGCTGTTAGAAGCCGACCAAATCGAACGTGGAGAACGATCATGAGCCAGTCCCAGACCGCGCAAGCCCAGCATCTGCCGGTTGCCACCCGACAGGTCGGCCGGCTTGCCCAGTCGCTGATGGCGATGACGCTCGGCCTGTTCATCGTCGGCGTGGTCGGCTTCTCGCACATCGACGTGATCCACAACGCGGCGCACGATGTGCGCCACTCCAACGCATTCCCCTGCCACTGACCTCGTCGGCATGAGCACGTTTCGCTCGATCGTCTTCTCGTCGGTCATCGCCGGTTTCATCGTCGGCCTGATCGTCACCGCGGTCCAGCAGTTCGGCACCGTTCCCCTGATCCTCAGGGCCGAGGTCTATGAGAAGGCGGCCGAGCACAAGCACGAAGCTTCAGCGCAGCCGCAGGCCATCCTCGTCCACGATCATGCCGATCATGATCACGGCGCCGAGGCCTGGGAGCCGAAGGACGGGCTGGAGCGCAACCTCTATACGGCGGGCGCGAACATCCTGACCGCGATCGGCTTTGCGCTTCTGCTCTGCGGCTTCCTCGCGGTCCGCAGCGGCGCGACCGGCGAGCCGATCTCGTGGCACCAAGGCCTGATGTGGGGCCTCGCAGGCTTTGCCGTCTTCACCATCGCCCCCGGCCTCGGGCTGCCGCCTGAATTGCCGGGCGTGCCCACCGCTCCACTGCTCTCGCGTCAGATCTGGTGGACGATCGCGGTGCTGGCGACAGCAGCGGGCCTCGGGCTGATCGTGTTCCGCCGCTCGATGCCGGCTGCGATCGCCGGCGTGGTCCTGATCATGCTGCCGCATCTGATCGGCGCGCCCGAGCTCGAGCATGTCGAGACCAACGTGCCGTCGTCATTGTCGCATCAGTTCGTGGTCGCGGTCACGCTCACCAGCCTGGTGTTCTGGTCACTGCTCGGCAGCCTGACCAGCGCCGCGTTCGCCTATTTCGACCGGCCCGCGTCGGCCTGACGCCACGATCGTAGCGGCAGGAATCATTTGAGATTCGTGGCGGAGCCTGATTAGGTTCGGTCATGCCGTCCGCTCCGCGCCGCAACTGGCGCACCTGACGACGGCAACGCCCGAACCGACAGGACGCGACCACGAATGACAAAGGCGCGACGGACACGACCGACGATTCGTGACGTCGCGGCGGAGGCCGGCGTGTCGGTCTCAAGCGTCAGCCGCACGCTCAACGGCGGCATCTATACCAGCGCGGAACTGCATGCCCGCATCATGCGCGCGGTGAAGCGCCTCGGCTTCGAGCCGGACCAGGCGGCGCAGGCGCTGCGCTCGCGGGCCTCCAACACGATCGGCTGCATGGTGGCCGACTTCTCCAATCCACACTACACCGGCATGGTGAGCGCGGCGGAGGAGGAATTCCAGCGCGCCGGTTTCCTCCTGATGCTGGCCGCGACCAAGCACGAGGAGGCGCGCGAAGCGGCGTTCCTGTCGGCTGTGCGGCGGCGCCAGATGGATGGCTTGCTGCTGTTCGCCGGCGACAATTCGCACAAGGATTTCATGAAGGGGCTGGCGACGCTCGACCTGCCCTGCGTCACCGTCGACCGCGATGTGCCAGGCAGTGTCCCGGTTCGCGTCGACCACCGCGGCGGCGCGCTGGAGGCGACGCGCTATCTGATCGGCCTCGGCCATCGCCGGATTGCGTTGCTCACGGGCAGCGCCGCGGTGCTGCCGAGCTCGGAACGGCTCGCGGGCTACCGGCAGGCACATCAAGAAGCAAAGATCGAGGTCGATCCAGCCCTGATCCGCCCGCATATGCAGGGCGCCAACACCGCCTTCAGCTCGGTGTGCCAACTCTTGCAAATGACAAAACCGCCGACCGCGATCATCTCGCTCGGCACCAGCATGCTGGCCGAGGTGCTCGAGGCGATCACCAGCAACGGCCTGCGCTATCCGCAGGACGTCTCGATCGTGTGCAGCGGCGACACCGACCTCGCCCGCCATGCGACGCCCGCGATCTCGGCCTTGAGCTGGGACATGAACGAGGTCGGCCGCACCGCCGCGCGGCTGTTGCTGGAGCGGATCCGCGACGACGACAAGCCCGCCAGCAACGCGCCGGTGTTCCTGCCGACGCGCCTGATCCTGCGTCACTCCTGCGCCGCGCCGGCGACGCCCGCGCGGGGTCGAAAGTAGCGTCGCGCGCCGATCAATCCGCCTGCGGCGCCGCCGCGTATTGCGCGTCGGAGACGTGCTCCATCCAGGTCGCATAGTCGCCGTCGAGCGCTTCGTGGATCGCGATGTGGCTCATGCCCGTGGTTGGCGCGGCACCGTGCCAATGTTTCTCGCCCGGCGGAATCCACACCACATCGCCCGGACGGATCACGCGGATCGGACCGTCCCAGCTCTGCACATACCCCGCGCCGGCGGTGACGTAGAGCGTCTGGCCGAGCGGATGGGTGTGCCAGGCCGTGCGCGCCCGCGGCTCGAACGTGACCCGCGCGGCCTGTACCCGCGCCGGTGCGGGTGCGTTGACGATCGAGTCCGCCCAGACGGTGCCGCTGAACCATTCGGCGTTGCCGCGGCGACTCGGGACCGTTCCTGCACGCTTGATGTCCATCTTCTGTCCTCCAACTCTTCCAATCTGGAAACGGTTCCAATTCTATCCGTCATTGCGAGCGAAGCGAAGCAATCCATCCCTCCGCCCACACGGAGCGATGGATTGCTTCGTCGCTTCGCTCCTCGCAATGACGGAGAGCAAAGCGCCAGCTTCAGCGCAACTCAAATCCCTCGTACCCGCGCTGCGCGATCTGCGCGATGCGGTGGCGATAGCCCTGGCCGACATAGGGCATGAACACCCGCGGCTTGCCGGCGATGTTGGCGCCCTGGTACCAGGAATTGGCCTTCGGATAGAGCGTGCGGCTGGCAGCATCCGCGACATGCGCCATCCAGGCGCGCTCGGCATCGCGATCCGGCTCGATCCGCGTCTGTCCCTTGGCGCGCATGCTGCCGAGGCAGGCCGTGATCCACTCGACATGGTTCTCGCAGGCGTGGATCACGTTGCCGATGACGGACGGGCTGCCCGGCCCGGTCACGACGAACAGGTTCGGAAAGCCCGACACCATCAGGCCGAGATAGGCGCTCGGCCCATCGGCCCAGGCCTCGTTCAAGGTCGCACCGTCGCGGCCGCGGATTTGCATCGCGGCGAGCGCTCCGGTCATCGCATCATAGCCGGTCGCCAGCACCAGCGCATCGAGCGCGAAGGAGCGCGTCGCGGTCTCGAGGCCGGTCGCGGTGACCGCCGTCAGCGGTTCTGTGCGCAGATCGACCAGCTCGACATGCGGCAGATTGTAGGTCGCAAAATAACCGGTATCGATGCAGATGCGCTTGACGCCGAGCGGATAATCCTTCGGCGACAGCGCCTCCGCCGTCGCCGCGTCGTTGACGATGCCGCGGATCTTGTCCCGCACGAAGTCGCAGGCGACGTCGTTGACGCCCTCATCGGTCAGGATGTTCGGGAACGCGGTCAGGATGCCGCCGCCGCCCTGCTCCCATAGCTGTTCATAGCGCGCCCATTGCACGTCCCGGTCGGGCACCGCGGCGTCGAATGCGTTGGCGGGCACCCGCCCGAATTCCGGCGTCTCGAGGCTTTCGCGATATTTCGCGATCAACGGCTCGGCGGCCGCGATATCGCTGTCGGACAGTGGCGCGTTGCGTGCAGGCACCGAGTAGTTCGGCGTGCGCTGGAAGACGGTCAGGCGGCTTGCCGCCTTGGCGACCATCGGGATCGTCTGCACGCCCGACGAGCCAGTGCCGATCACCGCGACACGCAAGCCCGAAAAGTCGACCTGTTCATGCGGCCACTGCCCGGTGTGATAGACCGGCCCGCGAAATCGCTCCAGCCCCGGCAGCTTCGGCTTGTTGGGCACGGAGAGATTGCCGGTCGCCATCACGCAAGTTGATGCGACGATGCAATCGCCGCGATCGGTGCGCACCGTCCAGCTCTCGCCGGCCTCGTCCCAGTCGGCGCTGGTCACGCGCGTATCGAAGCGGATCAGGGAGCGCAGCTCAAACCGGTCGACGACATGCTGCGCATAGCGCAGGATCTCCGGCTGCGCGGCGTATTTCTCGCTCCAGCGCCATTCCTGCCGCAGCTCCTCCGACCAGGTATAGGAATAGAACAGGCTCGGTATGTCGCAGCGTGCGCCGGGATAGCGATTCCAGTACCAGGTACCGCCGACATCGGACGCCGCCTCGATGCCGATCACCTTCAGCCCGAGCTCGCGCAGCCGGTAGATCGCATACAGCCCGCCGAAGCCGGCCCCCACCACGACGGCATCGCATTCGGCGACCAAAGGCGGCCGCGCGCCATGGTCCGGGCTCGTCTGCTCCAGTCTGCTCATTTGTCACATCTCTCCGGCCGCAGGGAATATTGCCATCGGTGGGAACACGCGCTAGTCTGGAAACGTTTCCAGATCGGAAGCGCATACGATAATTGTTGCCGGGCGTCAACGCGCGGGCCCTCAGGTCCGCGCACGTCACAAGGCGATCAGCGAATAATCAGGGAGTGAACGAGGGATGTTGGACGGATTTTGTCTTCGCGCGTGGCTTGCGGTCGCAGCGACGCTCGGTGCGCTGTCGCCGGCGCTCGCGCAGAAGAACTACGGCCCGGGGGTCTCGGATGCCGAGATCAAGATCGGCAATATCATGCCCTATAGCGGCCCTGCTTCCGCCTACGGCGCGATCGGCCGGACCGAAGCGGCCTATTTCAGGATGATCAACGACCAGGGCGGCATCAATGGGCGCAAGGTCAATTTCATCAGCTATGACGACGGCTTCTCGCCGCCGAAATCGGTCGAGCAGGCACGCAAGCTGGTCGAAGGCGACGAGGTGCTGCTGGTGTTCCAGCCGCTCGGCACCGCGCCGAATGTCGCGATCCAGAAATATCTGAACGGCAAGAAGGTCCCCCACCTCTTCATCGCATCGGGCGCGACGCGCTTCGGCGATCCCCAGGCCTTTCCGTGGACGATGGGCTGGCAGCCCAACTACCAGAGCGAAGGGCGGATCTACGCCAAATACATCCTCGACAAATTTCCGAACGGCAAGATCGCCGTGCTCTGGCAGAACGACGATGCCGGCAAGGATGCGCTCAAGGGACTGCGCGACGGCCTCGGCGACAAGGCCAGCAGCATGATCGTCGCCGACAAGTCCTACGAGCTGACGGATCCGACGCTGGATTCGCAGATCGTGGCGCTGCGCGCCTCGGGCGCCGACATCCTGTTCACCTGGGCTGCCCCGAAGGGCGCGGCGCAGACCATCAAGAAGGTCGCCGAGCTCGGCTGGAAGCCGACCTTCTTCCTGACCTCGACCGCAACCTCGGTCGCTTCGGTGATGCGCGCCGCGGGCGTCGAAAACTCGCAAGGCATCATCTCGGTCGCCTACCTCAAGGATCCGACCGACAAGATCTGGAACAATGATGCCGAGACCAGCGAATGGCGGGCGTTCATGGACAAATACATGCCCGACGGCGACAAGACCAACGGCAATCACGTCTATGGCTACGCGGCCGCGCAGACCCTCGCGCAGGTGCTCAAGCAGTGCGGCAACGACCTGACGCGCGAGAACGTGATGAAGCAGGCCGCCAGCCTGAAGGACTTTGCGCCGAAGATGATCCTGCCCGGGATCAGGATCAACACCAGCGCGACCGACTTCCGTCCGATCGAGCAGTCGCAGCTGATGCGGTTCGAAGGCGAGAGCTGGACGCTGTTCAGCAAAGTCATCACCGGCGAGGTCGGCAGCGAATAGCGCTTCCGTGCGTCATGCCCGGGCCTCCGGGCATGACGCTCGCGATCGTGCCCCAGTCAGCCAGGCATGTCGCGAGAATGTAGAGCTGCGGCCCACCGCCCCGCGCAACACACTCGGTGTCGTCCCTGCGAACGCAGGAACCCATAACCACCAATGCAGGTTGTTGCGCAGCGGCGGAACGACGAGTCGCGTTCACAATCTCCGCCGCGGAGTATGGGTCCCTGCTTTCGCAGGGACGACGCGCAGAGGGGACCTTGTCCCACCCACACCTTTCATCGCCGGCTTGATGTGCGGACCAGGCGATCCAGTACGCCGCGGCCTCTCGGCTCAAGCACAGGCGCCTCTTGAATAATGGATCACCCGCCTTCGCGTGGGTGATGACACCGCGTGTTTGTCATTTTGAATCGAGAACCATCCTCATCGTCGTCCTGGCGAAAGCCAGGACCCATTACGCCAGTTGCCAATTGTTGCACGACGCTGGGGCGACGATCCCACAACTTGCTTCGGTGGTTATGGGTCCCTGCTTTCGCAGAGACCACGCGTGGAAAGCGTCGTTACGCGGGTGATGACACCGAGCAAGCTGTTTGACAGTTGCGACAGAATTACTCGGTCCGCGTCAGGATCGCCTGCTGTGCTGCGTGCCAGCTCTCCTCGTCCGGCGCGCAGAGCAGGCCGCCGGTCAGATTGACCGGCTTGTAGGGTGATCCGTCGAAATGCGCGCTGTAGCCGCCGGCCTCGCGATGCAAGAGCCAGCCCGCGGCATGATCCCACGGCATCAGCTTGTTGTAGAACAGGAGATGGCAATGGCCGGATGCCGCCATGCGATACTCATGCGCGGCGCATCTGAGCCAGGCGCTGACGCCAAGCTTGGACAGGTTGCCGGCAACGATTGGGCGCAGCGCCTCGGGCAGGAAATTGACGCCGATCACCGCGTCCATCTGATGGACCGGCACCGCCGCGGCCACCTTCAGGTCATGCCGCCGGCCATCAGGCATTTCGAGCCAGGCGCCCTCACCGCGCAGCGCGAACGCGGTGTCGTTGCAGACGGGATCATGGATCGCGCCGAACACGATCTCGCCGCGCATCGTGGCGGCCACCATGGTGCCGAACAGCGGCAGGCTCGAGGTGAAGTTCCGCGTGCCGTCGATCGGATCGATGATGAAGGCGAGCTCCGCGGATCCGACCTGATCGAGCGCGGCCGGATCGCGCGATGTCGCTTCCTCGCCGATCACGGCCGCATTCGGAAACGCCCTGAGCAGCGCCGCCGAGATCGCCTGCTCGGCCAGCTCATCGGCTTCGGTGACGACGTCGAATGCCGATGTCTTGGTGCGGACCTCGATCTCACGGACGCGGCGAAACCGCGGCATGATCTCGGCGCGGCCGACCTCAGTGAGGATGTTTCCGATGGTCAGCGCATCGGCATGGGACAGTTTCACGCGGCATTCTCCTGCGTTGCGCAGGCATCATATCGTGAAGTCATGACCGCGCGGCAATCACCGGCGCTGGTTGTAGACATCGATGCAGACGGCGCCGAGCAGGACGAGGCCCTTGATCACCTGCTGATAATCGATGCCGATACCGAGGATCGACATGCCGTTGTTCATCACGCCCATGATCATGGCGCCAACCACCGCGCCGCCGACCCGGCCGACGCCGCCATAGGCCGAGGCGCCGCCGATGAAGCAAGCGGCGATCACGTCGAGCTCGAAGCCGAGGCCCGCCTTCGGCGTTGCGGTGTTGAGCCGCGCGGCGAACACCAGCCCGGCGAGCGCGGCCAGCACGCCCATGTTGACGAAGGTGAAGAAGGTCAGCCGCTCGGTCTTGACACCCGACAGCTTCGCGGCCTTGGCATTGCCGCCGACCGCATAGATCTGCCGGCCGATCACGGTCCGCCGCGTGACAAAGCCATAGGCCGCGATCAGCACCGTCATGATGACGAGCACGTTCGGCAGGCCGCGATGCGAGGCGATCAGATAGGTGAAATAGAGCACGGCGCCCGCCAGCGCGATGCTCTTGGCGATGAAGAACGCGTAGGGCTCGACCTCGATGCCATGCGACTGCTCACGCGCCCGGCTCTTGGCGCTCGCCAGCACCAGCGCGAACGCCAGCACGACGCCGATCAGCAGCGAGGTCGGATACAGCGTGCCGGCGCTCGGGAACAGTTCGGGGATGAAGCCCGACGACAGCTTCTGGAAGGTCGGCGGAAACGGCCCGACCGACCGGCCCTGCAGCACCGCGAGCGCAAGGCCCTTGAACACCAGCATGCCCGCCAAGGTCACGATGAAGGACGGTATCTTGAAATAGGCGACCCAGTAGCCCTGCGCCGCGCCGATCGCGGCGCCGATCAAAAGACAGGTAATGAAGGCGATCGGGTAGTCGACATGGTAGGTCACCATCAGCACCGCCGCGACCGCGCCGACGAACCCCGCGACCGAGCCGACCGACAGGTCGATATGCCCGGTGACGATCACCAGCAGCATGCCGAGCGCCATGATCACGATGTAGCTGTTCTGCAGCACGAGGTTGGTGAGATTGACCGGCTGCAACAGCGTGCCATCGGTCACGATCTCGAAGAACAGCATGATCGCGAGCAGCGACAGCAGCATGCCGTAGTTGCGCAGATTGTTCTTGATGAAGCCGGAATGCTTGGGGGCCTCAGGAAGTGACACTGTCTTGTCGGTCATTGTGCTCCGCCTCCCGCCCGCGCCTCGCCGGCAGGGACGCCGCTTCCGGACATCCTGACATTGCGCATGATGGCGCGCATGATCTTCTCCTGCGTCGCATCGTCCCTGGCGAACTCGCCGACGAAGGCGCCGTCATTCATCACGCAGATCCGGTCGCAGATGCCTAGCAATTCCGGCATCTCCGACGAGATCACCACGACGCCCTTGCCGGCCGCCGCGAGCTCGTTGATGATACAATAAATCTCGTATTTTGCCCCGACGTCGATGCCGCGGGTCGGTTCATCCAGCAGCAGCACCTGCGGATCGGTCATCAGCCATTTCGACAGCACCACCTTCTGCTGGTTGCCGCCCGAGAGCTGCCCGGCCTCCTGATAGACATCGGAACAGCGGATCCGCATCCGGTTGCGATAATCGCTCGCCGCCTTCAGCTCGACGACATCGTCGATCACGCCGCGATCGGCGACCTGGCGAAGGCTCGCCAGCGTCACGTTCTTGCGGACGTCGTCGACGAGGATCAACCCGAGCTGCTTACGGTCCTCGGTGACATAGGCGAGGCCGGCGTGGATCGCAGCCGGCACACTGGCAAGGCTCGCCTCGCGTCCGTCAAGGCTGACCTTGCCGGTGATGTTGTAGCCCCATGCCCTGCCGAACAGGCTCATGGCGAACTCGGTGCGGCCGGCGCCCATCAGGCCGGCGATACCGACCACCTCGCCGCGCCGCACCTTGAAGTCGACGTTCTTGATCACCTGCCGGGCGGTGTGCAGCGGGTGATACACCGACCAGTTCTCCACATTCATCACGGGATCGCCGATCGCGACGTTTCGTTCCGGGAAGCGATGCGCGAGATCGCGGTTGACCATGCTACGAATGATCCGGTCCTCGTCGACCGCTTCGGTCCGGCAATCGATGCTGTCGACGGTGCGGCCGTCGCGCAGCACCGTGATGCGGTCGGCGACACGTGCGACTTCGTTCAGCTTGTGCGATATCAGGATCGAGGCGATGCCCTGCTCGCGGAAAGCCAGCAGCCGGTCGAGCAGCGCGGCGCTGTCGGCCTCGTTGAGGCTCGCGGTCGGCTCGTCGAGGATCAGAAGGCGCACCTGCTTCGACAGCGCCTTCGCGATCTCGACCAGCTGCTGCTTGCCGACGCCGAGATCGGTGACCAGGGTGTCCGGCGATTCCCGCAGGCCGACTTGCGCCAGCAACTCCGCGGTCCGCCGGTACACCGCGTTGCGGTCGATCACCCCGTACCGCGACGGCGCGCGCGAGAGAAAAATATTCTCGGCGATCGACATCAGCGGGATCAGCGCCAGTTCCTGGTGGATGATGATGATCCCCAGCGCCTCGGAATCGTTGATATCGCGGAACCGGCGCTCCGCGCCGTCGAACAGGATCGACCCCTCATAGCTGCCGGCGGGGTAGACCCCGCTCAGCACCTTCATCAGGGTCGACTTGCCGGCACCGTTCTCGCCGACCAGAGCGTGAATCTGGCCGGCTTCCACGGACAAGCTGACGTCGCGCAACGCCTGCACGCCGGCAAAGCTCTTGCTGACGCCGCGCATCTCAAGCATTGCCGTCATCGGATCATGTCTCGCAGCGTCGATCGGCCTCGGCGGGGGGCGTCCGGCTCACCCGCCTTAGTCGAATTGCGAGCGCTTATAGTAGCTGCTGTCAATCAGGACTTTCTCCCAATTGGTCTTGTCCACCACCACCGGCTTGAGCAGATAGGACGGAACCACCTTGACCCCGTTGTTGTAGGTCTTGGTGTCGTTGACGCTGACCTCCTTCTTGCTCAGCACGGCATCGACCATGTCGGCGGTGACCTTGGCGAGATCGCGGGTGTCCTTGAAGATGGTCGAGTATTGCTCGCCGCGCAGCATCGCCTTGATCGACGGCACCTCGGCATCCTGGCCGCTGATGTAGGGCATCGGCTGGTCCTTGCTGCCGTAGCCGACCCCCTTCAGGGAGGAGATGATGCCGATCGACAGACCATCATAGGGCGACAGCACCGCATCGACCCGCTTCTTGCCGTAGAAGGCGCTGAGCAGATTGTCCATCCGCGCCTGCGCGGTGGCGCCGTCCCAGCGCAGGGTCGCGACCTTGTCCATGCCCATCTGGCCGCTGGCCACCACCAGTTTGCCGCTGTCGATGTACGGCTTCAGCACCGACATCGCGCCGTCGTAGAAGAAATAGGCGTTGTTGTCGTCGGGCGAGCCGCCGAACAGCTCGATGTTGAAAGGCCCCTTGCCGTCCTTCAGGCCGAGCGCATTCACGATCGAACTCGCCTGCAGAACACCGACCTGGAAATTGTCGAAGGTCGCGTAGTAGTCGACATTCGGTGTATCCCGGATCAGGCGGTCATAGGCGATGACCGTGATGCCTTGCGCCTTGGCCTGCTTCAGCGCGTCGGACAGCGTGGTGCCGTCGATCGCCGCGATGACCAGCACCTTGGAGCCCTTGGTCACCATGTTCTCGACCTGGGAGAGCTGGTTCGGGATGTCGTCGTCGGCATATTGCAGGTCGGTGCCGTAGCCGCGCTCCTTCAGCACCTTGACCATGTTGTTGCCGTCGTCGATCCAGCGTGCCGAGGATTTGGTCGGCATCGCGATGCCGATCGTCGGCTTGCTCTGCGCGAGCGCATCCGGTGCGGCCGCGGTGAGACCTGCCAACGCCAGTGCAATCAACGAGACCTTCAATCTGAACATGCGTCACTCCCTTGGTTTTTTGAGTTGGCTACCGTTGCATTGGTCGGCATCAATCGACCGCCATCATTCGTTGGATGGTCGCAAATCTACGGCGACCGCGGATCGGCGCCGGGGCCGTCACGAACCGAAATCACGCAAATGTCGATTAGACTCGTCAACAGCGCCATGCTCGCTCCGCACGATCAACCATATCGATCCTGCAATGCCGAGGTTACCCGCAAGTCATGCCGTAGGACGAATGAGCCGTAGCAATGACGTGGAGGATCATCAGGCGCTGTCTCCCGGAATTGTTGGCAAGCGCCAGCATCCCCCATAACCTTTGGTGGCTTTGCACGGCCTCTGGCAACCTTTGGTAGACCGTGCCCTCGCCGTTCTCCGGATGCAAGCACCATTTATTAAATCACCAGAATAAATTTATCGGAGACACGGAGGGTCACGAGGCGCAATCTCCCGAAATTGTTGGCAGTCACCACCTCCCGCCAGAATTTCCGGCGGGCTGGCGCTGTTCTGGCCGAAGATGCCCCTACTGCGCTATGGAAGCAAGCGCGATTTATTTAATCTACCGAAGAAATTATTCGGAACAGCCGGCCCGGCGGGAGCTGCAGCCTTTAGTCGTCGATCTCTGAGAGATCATCGACAACCAGAAGCGCCTCGGCGAAATCATCATCGCTGAAATAGGTGCTGCGGGTGATGACCACGGGGATGCCGGCCCGCGCGGCGGCGGCGAGGCCGTTGCCGGAATCCTCCACCGCGATGCAATCCGCCGGTCCGAGCCCGAGCCGCGCCAGGACCTCGAGATAGACGTCCGGAGCCGGCTTCTTCCGTGGCACGTCGTCGCCGGCGACGATCGCCTCGAACAGATCGGCCCAGCCCAACCCCAGCGCAACCGACAGCAGCGCATCGATATTGCCATGCGAGGTCGTGGTGGCGATCGCCAGCCGTTGGCCGCGGCGGCGCGCACCGGCGAGCCAGGCCCTCACGCC
>NZ_LGHK01000402.1 GCF_001908235.1 Bradyrhizobium sp. NAS96.2 | reverse complement strand
CGGTGCGGAGACCGCACTTGGACCGACTAAATTGAAATCATGAAGGCGTACACAATCTCAAGCGGTTCACGACGAAAAGCCGATCCGTACTGTCAACTGCAACGGAAACGGACTGGATAGTTTGTTGCGGTCAATGCGGCTGAAGCCGGGTTGTTTATAGGCTGGATGTCCTGACAAACGAAAAGCGACCCCAGCGCTGGGGGCGCCAGGGTCGCCGCTAAGCTCCCGGTCGGGGGGCAACCTAACGCAGGAGCCAAAATGACGACTCCTCGCGTTGCCACTTGTTCCCAGAGGCGAACCTCAGCCTACTCTGAGGTTTTCCGCCGTCTCCGTGATGAATGGCAACAAAATCGCTACCAAGACTGGGTTGAAGCTGGGAACCTCACGCTGCGGATGACGCAGAAGCGCGGTTCGCGCGCCTCACCGCGCTGCAACCTCTACGATACTACTTCTGGGGTAATCGCCACAGTATGCATTTTGTGCCAAGCTATAGCCATCAGGATTTTGCCAAGCCTTCCTGGGGCTAGAG
>NZ_LGHK01000401.1 GCF_001908235.1 Bradyrhizobium sp. NAS96.2 | reverse complement strand
GCCAATCGCGGCTGTGCGTTGTCCTGGACGGCTCGCCGAGCGGCGACAAGTTCACGGTCAACATGGTGGTTGATGACCAGCGGGTTCATGCGACGGATCTCGGCAACCCGCCGGTGCTGCCGAGCGCGCAGTATCCGTCAAACGACAAGGTCCCGCTGGTGTTCGGCCTCAATGCCTACATCAGCCAGGGCACGGCCGAGCCGCGGCTGTTCGCGAGCTGGTTTCCGACCGCGGGCGCGATCTACTACGTCGCCGGCGTCTCCTATGACGAGGGCAAGAATTGGACGCAGGTCTATGAGGCGGCCGAAAACCAATTCGATACGGTCGTCAGCCTGGCCGCCGTGCGCCTGCGCGTCCAGGCGGTCAATGCGACCATGCGCGGCGCTTATTCGACGGTCGACCTAGAGGCGCCGACGGTCAAGCTCTCGCCGGGGATCGTCACGCTCGAGTCGTTCAATGCGGCCCTGAAAAAGCAGGTGACCGAGGTCGCCGATCAAAATAATGACGAGCTCAATACTGCGCTGCAGACGATCGCGGCCGGCGTTGCCAACCAGGACGCGCGCAACTGGCTCGATATGAAGTCGATCCGGTCGGAAATGTCCGCCCGCGTCGGGGCGGCATTTGCGCAGATTGCCACGGTCCAGACCGTCGCCGTCAATGCGCAGCAGGCCGTCGCGGACCTCAACACGTCGGTTACGGCGAAGTTCGGCGACGTCAACGCCTCGATCACTCAGCAGTCGACCGCGATCGCGCAGCTCAACGGATATGCCGCCGCGGCCTGGTCGCTCACGCTCAACGTCAACGGCTATATTGCCGGCATTCAGCTGGTCAATGGCGGATCTGGGGTTTCGGCGTTCACGGTCGTCGCCGACAAGTTCCAGATCCAGCTGCCTGGCTATAACGGCAACGTGCCGAAAGCCGTGTTTACCGTTGGGACGATCGGCGGCGTCGCCTCGATCGGCATAACGGCAAACATGTATCTCGACGGCGTCCTGACGGCGCGCATGATGAACATCGGGGTGCTGAGCGCGATCACGGCCAACGTCGGCACTCTGACGGCGGGCGTCATTCAGAGCTCGTCCGGCCTGATGGTCATGAACCTGACCGCTGGCACGATCACGATTTCCGACTCGTGACCAAGCGCATCTATATCGCGGCAGACCGCGTCACGGTTTCAAAGCCGGGCTATGACGCCGAGAATCCGCCGGCCGTCGACTACAAATATTTGTCGCTGGATTCGCGTTTGAACCAGGGGCGGCCGCTCGAGGTCGGCCTGTTTCCGAGCACCGTGTTCGGCAGTGGCAAGGTCTTTTATACGACGACCTATCCGCATCCGCCGGCGATCGACATCGTCGCTTACAGCATCCCGTCAGCTGGTGTTGCGCTGTACTCGAAGGCGATGGTTTGCCGGGATGCGAATTCGA
>NZ_LGHK01000400.1 GCF_001908235.1 Bradyrhizobium sp. NAS96.2 | reverse complement strand
CCGGACACCGTGTTGCCGGTCTGGTCGAGCACCACGCCGAGACCGGAGGCGCTGTCGATCAGGTTGGTCGCGGTGCCGTTGGCCGCGATGCTGAGCGCATAGGCCGTGGTCGCATTGTCGGCGCCGGTCACGACTGTGAACGCACTGGCAAAGCTCTCGGTGTCCAAGGTGTGGCCCTGGGTCGGCACAGCATCCGGCGTCGAGCCGTTGATGCCGGCGTTGGTCGAGGCCGAGAGGTATGCCTCAAAGGTGTTCAGTGAACCAACTCGGCCGCTCAATCCAATTGACGGACCGTCGTCGTGGAACGTGACATGGCTGCTGAGGTCGAGGTTCTGCGCGGCGCTGTCGCCATCCTTGTCGGTGACCGTCGCGGTCAGCGTCACCAGACCGCCAGTCAGGCTGATGCCTTCGCCGGTATCCGGGCTGGAGGCGGTGGGCTCGTGCACCGCGCGATCCTGCGTCAGCGTCACGTCGCCGGTCGCGGTATTGACCGACAGCGTGAACACCAGCCACGCCGCGTCACCTTCATGACCGGTCACATAGCCGGAGATCGTGTTGCCGGTCTGATCCAGCACCACGGCAAGGCCAGAGGCGCTGTCGATCAGATTGGTCGCCGTGCCGTTGGCTGCGATGCTCAGCGCATAGGCCGTGGTGGCGCCGTCGGCGCCGGTCACCACCGTGAACGCACCGGCGAAGCTCTCGGTATCGAGCGCATGCCCCTGGGTCGGGACTGCATCGGGTGTCGAGCCGTTGATGCCGGCGTTGGTCGCGGCCGACAGATAGGCCTCAAAGGTATTCAGCGAACCGACCGTCCCGCTCAGCGAGATCGACGGGCCGTCGTCGTGGAACGTGACGTGGCTGCTGAGATCGAGGTTCTGGCTGGCGCTGTCGCCGTCCTTGTCGGTGACCGTCGCCGTCAGCGTCACCAGGCCGCCGGTCAGGCTGATGCCCTCGCCGGTATCCGGGCTGGAGGCGGTGGGCTCGTGCACCGCGCGGTCTTGCGTCAAGGTCACATTGCCCGTTGCCGGGTCGACCGTCAGCGTGAACACCAGCCACGCAGCGTCATTTTCATGACCGGTGACATAGCCGGACACCGTGTTGCCGGTCTGGTCGAGCACCA
>NZ_LGHK01000042.1 GCF_001908235.1 Bradyrhizobium sp. NAS96.2 | reverse complement strand
CACGAATGGTCATTATTGCGCGACGCTGGGGCCACGATCTCGCCCATCACCAAATGCGGTGGTTATGGGTCCTGGCTTTCGCCAGGACGACGGCGGTGGACGCGGGGCCGTCCGGGCAGTTGCCCGGACAGCGAGCGGAGACAGCCTTGCTAAATCGGCTTGCCCGTATACGGCATCGACGCCGTCAGACCGCCGTCGACCGGGATGGCCTGGCCGTTGACGTAGGACGCTTCATCGCTTGCCAGGAACAATCCCATCGCGGCGAGTTCGTGGGGCTGGCCGGGGCGCTTCAGCGGATTGAGCTGGCCGATCTTGTCCTGGGTGCCGCGCTCCTTGGCGCGATCGAACACCGGCTTGGTCATGCCGGTCTCGATCAGGCCCGGGCAGACCGCGTTGATGCGCACGCCGGTGCCGGAGAGCGAGTAGGCGGTGGTTTGCACCAGGCTGATGACGCCGGCCTTGCTCGCGCCGTAGGGATGTCCGCTGGCGCCGGCCTTCAGGCCCGCGACCGAGGCGGTGCAGACGATCGAACCCGAGCCTTGCTTGGTCATGTACGGAATCGAATGCTTGATCGCGAGGAACGGGCCGATCAGATTGACGCGCAGCACCTCCTGCCAATGTTCCGGCGTCTGGTCGGCGAGTGGAACGAGGCCGCCGCTGACGCCGGCATTGGCCCAGATCGCGTCGAGCTTGCCGTATTTTGCGACGGCCTTGTCGATGAAGGCCTTCACGTCGCTCTCCGAGCCGGCGTCCGCAGTGACGGCTTCGACGGTGCCGCCGGCATCGCGCACCAGCTTGGCGGTCTCGTTGACGCCATCGGTGCGATCGACCGCGATCAGCTTGGCGCCTTCCTTGGTGAACAGCAGCGAGGCCGCGCGGCCGATGCCGCTGCCTGCGCCGGTGATGATGACGGATTTGCCTTCGAGGCGGCCCATGAGATTCTCCCTGTTCACGTGATCCGTAGTGCGTCTGCCGCGCGACGGAATTCAAACAAAATTTCAAACGTCAGAAGCACTTGAGACGATGTGCGGCGTGACGTACAGCGTGACGGGACACTATTGAAGGGCTCATCCGATGTCCAATCCAGAGAAGCCTAAGGTGACGGTGACGCGCTGGTGGTGGGTTCGTCACGCGCCGGTGCGCAGCGACGGGGGCAATATCTACGGGCAGGAGGACATCGACTGCGACACCGGCGATGTCGAAGTGTTCGAGGCGGTCGCCAAGATGCTGCCGCGCGACGCGGTCTGGTATTCGAGCAATCTCAAGCGCACGCACAAGACCGCGGAAGCGATCTGGGCCGCCGGTTATCCGAAGCCGGCCAGCATGACGCAGGAGCGCGACTTCGCCGAGCAGCACCTCGGCCGATGGCAGGGCATGAACCGCGCCGCGATTCTCGCCAGCCGACCGCCGGGCAGCGCCTGGTTCTCCGACGTCAACGAGCCCGCGCCGGGCGGTGAGAGCTTCATGGATCTCTACACCCGCGTCTGCCGCACGATCGTGCGGATCACGACCGCGGAAGCGGGCAGGGATGTGATCGCCGCCGGCCATGGCGGCGTGATCAAATGCGCGATCGGTCTCGCGCTCGGTGGTCAGCCGGATCGCGGCCTGACCTTCGACGTCGACAATGTCTCGGTGACGCGGCTCGATCACATCGCGGCGCCCGGCCTGTCGATGTGGCGATTGCCGATGGTCAATCAGCAGCCGTGGATTGCCGATCCCCGGCACGCCGCGATGCATCAGCCGGCCGGACCGGAAGTCAGGCCGGTGAGCAAGCTTGCGTGATCGCGCTATCGCAACACCGGACCGCTGCCTAAGCTCAACGTAGAATTCAAACACCTTACATCAGGGAGAGAAACATGACCTTGTTCGACATGAAGGGAAAAGTTGCCGTCATCACCGGCTCGACACGCGGCATCGGGCGAGCGATCGCCGAGCGGATGGCCGAGCACGGCGCCAAGGTCGTGATCTCCTCGCGCAAGGCCGACGTTTGCGAAGAGGTAGCGAAGGAGATCAACGCCAGCTACGGCAAGGGCACCGCGGTTGCGGTCGCAGCCAATATCTCTTCGAAGGAAAACCTGCAGAACCTCGTCGACGAGAGCAACCGCGCCTTCGGCAAGATCGACGTGCTGGTCTGCAACGCGGCATCCAATCCGTATTACGGCCCGCTCGCCGGCATCTCCGACGATCAGTTCAGGAAAATCCTCGACAACAACATCGTCGCCAACAACTGGCTGATCTCGATGGTGGTGCCGCAGATGATCGAGCGCAAGGACGGCTCCATCATCATCGTCTCGTCGATCGGCGGGTTGAAGGGCTCGACCATCCTCGGCGCCTACGCGATCTCGAAGGCCGCCGACATGCAACTCGCGCGCAACCTCGCCTGCGAATACGGCAAGCACAATATCCGCGTGAACTGCATCGCGCCGGGCCTGATCAAGACCGATTTCGCCAAGGCGCTGTGGGACAACCCGGACAATCTGAAGGCCTCGACCGCGCGTTCGCCGCTGCTGCGCATCGGCGTGCCCGACGAAATCGCGGGCGCAGCCGTGATGATGGGCTCGCGCGCCGGCGACTTCATGACCGGCCAGACCATCGTGATCGACGGCGGCGCGACGATCAGCTGAGATCGTCGTTGGTGCGCGAGCGCACCACATACTCAAGATGTCATCACCCGCGAAAGCGGGTGATCCAGTACGCCGAGGTCTCTCGGTTCCTCACGGCCGCCGCGGCGTACTGGATGCCCCGCCTGCGCGGGGCATGACAGTGCTGGATGGGGAGGGAGGCGTGCCAGCCTTACTCCACCGCCGCATACACCCCGTTGCGCACCAGCGAGCGGGTGTACTCGCGCTGGCCCGGGCCCTGCATCATGAAGACCGCGATCAGGTCTTCGCTCGGATCGATCCAGAAGAACGTGCCGGCCATGCCGCTCCAGAAATACTGGCCGACCGAGCCGGAGAACGGCGCGATGCCCTGCTGCATGCGCACGGCGAAGCCGAGGCCGAAGCTGTGGCCGGGCGACACCAGCGTGCCCTGGACCTTGACGCCGGCGCCGAGGTGATCGGAGGCCATGAATTCAAGCGTCTTGCGGCCGATGATCCTGGTGCCGTCGAGCGCGCCGCCATTGAGCAGCATCTGCGCGAAGCGCGCATAGTCCATCGTGGTCGAAACCAGTCCGCCGCCGCCGGATTCCATCGCCGGCTTCTCCAGCATGTTGAACAGCTGCACCTTCTCATTGGTCCAGGGATCGTTGGCAAACGCCTCGGCAAGTCGGCCGGCATTGGCTTCCCCGGTGTGGAAGGCGGTCTCGTTCATTTGCAGCGGCGAGAGGATGCGTTCGGCAAGGAAGTCGCCCAGCGTCTTGCCGCTGACGATCTCGATGATGCGGCCGAGGATGTCGGTGGAGCGGCTGTAGTTCCACTCGGCGCCGGGCTGGCAGACCAGCGGCATGGCGGCGAGCATGGTGGCGTGCTCGGCATTGGTGATCTTGCGGCTGCGCAGCCGCGACTGCTTGTAGAGCTCCTGCACCGGGCCGTTGCCGGTGTGGTCATACGTTAAACCCGACGTGTGGCGCAGCAGGTCCTGGATCGTCATCTGCCGCTGGGCAGGAACGAGTTCGAGCTTGCCGTTGTGCTCGACGCCGACCTTGGTCTCGGCGAACTCGGGGATGAATTTCGCGACGGGATCGCTCAGCAGGAAGTGGCCATCCTCGAGCAGCTGCATGATGCCGACCGAGACGATCGGCTTGGTCATCGAGAAGATGCGGAAGATCGTGTCATGGGTCATCGGCGCAGCGGCCGCCGGGCTTTGCCGGCCGATCGCGTCGAACCAGCCGATCTGGCCGCGCCGTGCCACCAGCACCGTGAAGCCGGGCGCGGTTCCCTTGTCGACCTCGCGCTTGAAGGTGTCGGACAGCGCCTGCAGCCGCGCGCTCGACAGTCCGATCGATTCGGGCTTGGCGAGGGGGAGGGACGGGGTGGTTGGGCTGGCGGCGTGCTTGGTGGCGGTCTGGGCGTTCATGATCTCTCCCTGGTTCTTGATTCTTGCGGCGAGGTGCCGGCATGACGTGATGGCCAAAGTCTGGCGCAGAAGTTTTGCAATGAACAGAAGCTTCAACGCTTCGCCCTTGCAAACCGGCCATGCCCTGTGCTTGAAACGGCGCGAACCGGCGGCGACGCTGGTTCCCTGCAGGAGTGTAGCTCAATTGGTAGAGCACCGGTCTCCAAAACCGGGGGTCGCAGGTTCGAGCCCTGCCACTCCTGCCAGCTTTTAGCCAACAATTTGAATGTCTTGGCCGAGGTCCTGGACCCCGGCCATGATAATTTTGACTTACTTGGTCAGCGGGCAGCCGCCGTCCTTGAGCGGCCGGAACGCCTGGTCGCCGGGCACTTCGGCGAGCACCTTGTAGTAGTCCCACGGCGCCTTTGATTCCTCGGGCTTCTTGACCTCGAACAGGAACATCGAGTGCACCATGCGGCCGTCCTCGCGCACCACGCCGTTGTCGGTGAAGGCGTCGCGCACCGGGGTCGCGCGCATGTTGGCCAGCACCGGCTTGGTCTCCCTGGTGCCGGCGGCCTTCACCGCGTTGAGGTAGTGCAGGGTGGCGCTGTAGGTCGCGGCCTGGTTCATGGTCGGCATCCGCTTGGTGCGCTCGAAGAAGCGCTTGCCGAAGGCGCGGGTCCGGTCGTTGAGGTCCCAATAGTAGGCCTCGGTGATGATCAGGCCCTGCGCGAGCTTCAGCCCGAGGCTGTGGATGTCAGAAATGAACATCACGATCCCGGCGAGGTTCTGCCCGCCCGCGACGATGCCGAATTCGGCGGCCTGCTTGATCGCGTTGATGGTATCGCCGCCGCCATTGGCGAGGCCGACGATCTTCGCCTTCGACGACTGCGCCTGCAGCAGGAAGGAGGAGAAGTCCGGCGTGTTGAGCGGGTGGCGGGCGCTGCCGAGAACTTTGCCGCCGGCGGCGCGGACCACGTCGCCGGTGTCGCGCTCGATCGAATGGCCGAACACATAGTCCGCGGTGATGAAGAACCAGGTGTCGCCGCCGTTCTTCACGATCGCGCTGCCGACGGTGTGGGCGTTGGCGTAGGTGTCGTAGGTCCAGTGCAGCGTGTAGGGCGAGCAGGATTTTCCGGTGATATCGGAGCTCGCCGCATCCGTCACGATCATGATCTTCTCGAACTGCTTCGACATCTCCATGCCGGCGAGCGCGGTCGCCGAGGTCGGCATGTCGATGATCATGTCGACGTTCTCGGCCTCGTACCATTTGCGGGTGATGGTGGCGGCGACGTCGGCCTTGTTGAGGGCGTCGGCGGTGACGAGCTCGATCGGCTTTCCGAACATCGAGCCGCCGAACTCCTCGATCGCCATCTTGGTGGCTTCGACATTCCCGGCGCCGCCGATGTCGGAATAGACCGACTGGAAATCGGTCAGTACGCCGATCTTGAGCGGCGTCTGTTGCGCGAGCGCGGGTCCGGCCCACGCGGCGGCGAGCAGGCCGGCGGCGGACAGACTCGTGGCGATGGATTTCATGGTGATGCGTCCTCCCAAGGTGTTCTTATCGGTTTGTCCGACAAAGCTAGATTTGCCCGGTTCCGGTGTCAATTCCGGCTGGCTGGGTGCGACAATCCGGCTTGGAATGGCCTATTTGACGCTCGGAACGTCTTCTTCTATCCTTTGTCCGACAAACAACAATCGGGAGCCCAAGGTGGCCGCTACGCCGTTGTTCCGGCGCATCGACGTTGCGCCGGCCTACCAGAAGGTCGCCGACGCGATCGAACGCGAGATCATCAACGGCCGGATCAAGCCGGGCGAGCCGATCGGCACCGAGCAGCAGCTGGTCGCGCAGTTTGGCGTCAACCGCTCGACGGTGCGCGAAGGCATTCGCGTGCTCGAGGAGGGCGGGCTGATCCGTCGCGATTCCAGCCGCCGCCTGCAGGCTTGCCTGCCGCGCTACAACAAGCTCGCCACGCGGCTGTCGCGCGCGCTGATCCTGCATGAGGTCACGTTCCGCGAATTGTTCGAGACCTCGATGACGCTGGAGGTCGCGAGCGTCGAGGGCGCGGTGGAGCGCGCGAGCGAAGAGAACATCGCCGAGCTCGCCGCCAATCTCGAGCGCAGCGCTGCCGTGGTCGGCAATCCCGCCGAGCTTGCCGAGCTCGATGCCGAGTTCCACGTACTAATGGCCAAGGCCTCGCAGAACCGCGTGCTGCAGCTCGCCCGCGAGCCGGCCGCGCAGCTGTTCTTTCCCACCACCGAGATGATCGTCGGCGGCGTGCCGGAAGGCGGCGCGCGCCTCGTCGAGGCGCACGGCCACATACTCGATGCGATCAGGCGGCGCGACAAGGAAGCCGGCGTGCTGTGGACACGGCGGCATCTGCAGGACTGGCGGCGCGGCTTCGAGAAGATCGCCTCGCTCGATCGTTCGGTCGAACACACCTACATGGAACACGCCTACGCCGCCCGGCAATAGCGGCGGCGCAGCAAAGACACGACAACGACAAGAAGCACATTCGGGAGGGACATATGAGCGACAACATCGCAGCAACCATCCAGCGCGCCCGCGAGCACTGCATCGGCGATTTGCTGCGCCGGTCCGCCAAGCGCTATCCAGCCAAGACCGCGCTGATCTGCGGCGAGGTCAGCTGGACCTTCGCGGAGATGGACGCGATCTGCAATCGGCTCGGGCGCGGATTGCTTGGCCTCGGCGTTGCGAAGGGTGATCGCGTCGCGGTGCTGTCGCGCAATTCGCACGGCTTCGCCGCGTTGCGCTTCGCGGTGGCGCGGATCGGCGCGATCCTGGTGCCGATCAACTTCATGCTCAATCCCGACGAGATCAATTTCATTCTCGCCAATTCCGGCGCGAAGCTGCTCGCGGTCGGGCCCGATTTCGTGGAGACCGCGCACGCGGCGGCTGCCAAGGGCTCGGCGGTCGAAACCCTGATCTGGCTGCCGGGCGAGGATCCGGCGATCGCGCCTGATGGCATCACGACGTTCGACAACCTGCTGCACGGCGACGCGTCGGCGCCGGATGCCGCGGTCGACAGCCGCGATCCTGCGCAGATCATCTACACCAGCGGCACGGAGTCGCTGCCGAAGGGCGCGATCCTGACCCATGAAGCCGTGATGTGGCAGTATGTCAGCTGCATCATCGACGGCGGCATGGCGAGCGACGACACCGTGTTGCATGCGCTGCCGCTCTATCATTGCGCGCAGCTCGACGTTTTCCTGGGACCTGCGATCTATCTCGGCGCCACCAGCCTCATCACCGGCAAGCCGGTGCCCGACAACGTCCTGGCGCTGATCGCGGCGCACAAGATCAATTCGTTCTTCGCGCCGCCGACGATCTGGATCGCAATGCTGCGCTCGCCGGCTTTTGACCGCACTGACCTGTCGACCCTGCGCAAGGGTTATTACGGCGCCTCGATCATGCCGGTCGAGGTGCTGCTCGAATTGCAGCGCCGGCTGCCCGAAGTGAAGTTCTGGAATTTCTACGGCCAGACCGAGATCGCTCCGCTCGCGACCGTGCTCGCGCCGCAGGATCAGCTGCCGAAGGCCGGCTCCGCCGGCAAGCCCGCGATCAATGTCGAGACGCGGGTGGTCAAGGCTGACATGACCGATGTCGGGGTGGGAGAGGTCGGCGAGAT
Organism: Bradyrhizobium sp. NAS96.2; assembly: GCF_001908235.1. Lineage (GTDB taxonomy): Bacteria > Pseudomonadota > Alphaproteobacteria > Rhizobiales > Xanthobacteraceae > Bradyrhizobium. The sequence goes on along the minus strand of NZ_LGHK01000042.1, from coordinate 72,217 downwards.
CGTGCATCGCTCGCCGCATCTGTTGTCCGGTTACTACAATGATCCGGTCAAGACCGCGACCGCGTTCGCCGGCGGCTGGTTTCATTCCGGCGACCTCGCCACCGTCGATGCCGATGGCTACATCACCGTCGTCGATCGCGTGAAGGACATGATCAAGAGCGGCGGCGAGAATGTCGCGAGCCGCGAGGTCGAGGAGATGATCTACCGGCTGCCTGCGGTGTCCGAGGTTGCGGTGGTCGGGCTGCCCGATCCGCGCTGGATCGAGGCGGTGACGGCGATCGTCGTGGTCAAGGCGGGCGAGAGCCTCGATGCCGAAGCGGTCATCAAGCATTGCGCGGCGTCGATGGCCCATTTCAAAGTGCCGAAGCGGGTCATCTTCGTGGACAGCCTGCCGAAGAACCCGAGCGGCAAGCTGCTCAAGCGCGAGCTGCGGCAGCGCTATGTCGGCGGCGCGACGCTGGATCAGGCGGTCCAGAAGAGCTTTGCCGGGTAATCGACCCGGCCGCCGCGATCGATGGCCGGGGCAATGGACCTCCGTCCGTGCGCCTAAGTGCTTGATTTAAGGGGTTCTGGCCCGGTCCGCCGCAGGCGCGGCCGGGGCCGGGCGCGACGGTGCCGACCTTGACGTTTGGCTCCTCTCGCAGTAGATACCCGGCACTCGCAGCCGGCCCGCTTTGATGGCGGATATCCGGCGCGGCCTAATTCCCCGAACATTCGAGCTCGTTTATCGGCTCAACCTTCCAAACGAGGGCTGGGTCCGCAAGGTCGGCTGTTCGGATTCCTTGAAACGTTGCAATCGTCCGGAGACGGACGCGGATCTCACGATGGCTTTCAGCCCGTTCAAATTCCTTCAGGAAGTGCGCTCGGAGACCGCCAAGGTCACCTGGCCGACGCGCCGCGAGACGACGATCACCACCATCATGGTGTTCGTGATGGTGGCGCTGGCCTCGATCTTCTTCTTCGCCGCAGATCAGATCATCCGTTATCTGATCACCCTGATACTGGGCATCCACTGATGAGCATGGGAACTCAATTGATGGACAAGCGCTGGTACATCGTTCACGCCTATTCGAACTTCGAGAAGAAGGTTCAGGAATCGATCCGCGAGCAGGCCAAGCAGCGCGGGCTGGAAGAGCTGTTCGAGCAGATTCTCGTGCCGACCGAAAAGGTCACCGAGGTGCGGCGTGGCCGCAAGATCGACGCCGAGCGCAAGTTCTTCCCGGGCTATGTGCTGGTGAAGATGAAGCTGACCGACGAGGCGTTCCATCTGATCAAGAACACCCCGAAGGTGACCGGCTTCCTCGGCGCGGAAAACAAGCCGATGCCGATCTCGGAAGCCGAGGCGATGCGGATCCTGCACCAGGTGCAGGAGGGCGTGGAGCGTCCGAAGGCTTCGGTGTCGTTCGAAATCGGCGAGAACGTGCGCGTGGCCGACGGCCCGTTTGCCTCGTTCTCCGGCGTGGTGGAAGAAATCGATGAGGCGCGCTCGCGCGTGAAGGTCGCGGTCTCGATCTTCGGTCGCGCGACCCCCGTGGAACTGGAATTCGGTCAGGTCGAAAAGGTGGTCTGACCGGACGGCGTGGGGTATATGCCCCGCGTCAAGTAAGAGGCCGTGGGAGGGAGGAGGCGGTCGCCAGCCCCTTCGACCGAACCACGGAACCTGAAACCGCCGGCACCGTCCGGCACAACAGGAGTGATAAATGGCAAAGAAAGTGACCGGATACCTGAAGCTTCAGGTCCCGGCCGGTGCGGCGAATCCTTCGCCCCCGATCGGCCCCGCGCTTGGTCAGCGCGGTCTGAACATCATGGAGTTCTGCAAGGCATTCAACGCCCAGACCCAGAAGGAAGAGAAGAACACCCCGATCCCGGTGATCATCACGATCTATGCGGACCGGTCCTTCACCTTCGAGATGAAGACCCCTCCGATGTCCTTCTTCCTCAAGCAGGCCGCCAAGATCCAGTCCGGATCGAAGGCGCCGGGCCGTGACAAGGCCGGTGCGGTGACCAAGGCGCAGGTGCGCGAGATCGCCGAGAAGAAGATGAAGGACTTGAATTGCGACACCATTGAATCGGCCATGAAGATGGTCGAGGGCTCTGCCCGTTCGATGGGTCTGGAAGTTGCGGGGTAACGGGCCATGACAATCGGAAAGCGTCTGAAGAAGGCCCGTGAGGGTGTCGATCGCGAGAAGCTCTACCCGCTCGCGGACGCCATCAAGATGGTCAAGGAGCGCGCCAAGTCGAAGTTCGACGAGACGATCGAGATCGCGATCAATCTCGGCGTCGACCCGCGCCACGCCGACCAGATGGTCCGCGGCGTCGTCAACCTGCCGAACGGCACCGGCCGCACGCTGCGCGTCGGCGTGTTTGCGCGCGGCGCCAAGGCTGAGGAAGCCAAGGCCGCCGGCGCCGACGTCGTCGGTGCCGAAGACCTGGTCGAGAAGGTGCAGGGCGGCGCGATCGATTTCGATCGTTGTATCGCCACTCCCGACATGATGCCGCTGGTCGGCCGCCTCGGTAAGGTGCTCGGCCCGCGCGGCATGATGCCGAACCCGAAGATCGGCACCGTGACGATGGACGTCACCAACGCCGTGAAGGGCGCCAAGGGCGGCTCGGTCGAGTTCCGCGTCGAGAAGGCCGGCATCGTGCAGGCCGGCATCGGCAAGGCCTCGTTCTCCGAGGACAAGCTGGTCGAGAACGTCAAGGCGCTCGCCGACGCGGTCTCCAAGGCGAAGCCGGCGGGTTCCAAGGGCACCTACATCCAGCGCGTGGCGGTTTCCTCCACCATGGGCCCGGGCGTGAAGGTCGAGCCGGGCACGATCCTCGGCTGAAGCTTTTGAGTGTGACGAGATAAAGAGGGGCGGGATCGGGCAACCGGTTCCGCCCTTTGTTTTGCCGAAGCGTTTTCGAGCGAAGTGGTGACCGGTTCGCGTGAAGAAAACGCGTCAAACAAGACGCTGAAGCATCTCGCAGGAAACAACAACAATGCCCGATAAGGTCCTGGTCTATTCACGCTTTCCCAAGGCCCAGCTGATCCGCTTCGGCGAGCGCTATGAGCTGCTCAATGCGGCAGGTAAGCGGCTGGACGAAGCGTTCCCGGCGGCCGAGCTTGCCGAGATCCGCGCCATGGTCACCGCGGGCGGCACGGCGCTCGGCGCCGACGCCATGGATTTGCTGCCGAAGCTCGGCGCGATCGTCTGCTACGGCACCGGCTATGACGGCGTCGATCTCGCCGCCGCCGCCAAGCGCGGCATCGCGGTCGGCCATAGTCCCGGTGCCAATGCGGCATCGGTTGCCGACACCGCGGTGACCCTGATGCTGGCGTCGGTGCGGCGTCTGCTGGTGGCCGACAATTATGTCCGCAGCGGTGACTGGGCCGGTGCAAAGCGGTCGCCGATGATGCGGCCGCAGGCCGGCATGCGCGGCCGCAAGGTCGGCGTCTACGGCATGGGCGAGATCGGCCGCAAGATCGCCGGCCGCGTCGCCGCCTTCGAGACCGAGGTCGGCTATTTCAGCCGCTCGAAGCACGACGTGCCCTACCAGTATTTTCCGACGCTGGAGGCGCTCGCCGACTGGTGCAGCGTGCTCATGATCGCCGTACGCGCCGGTGCCGAGACCGAGCACGCAGTCAACGCCGATATCCTGCGCCGGCTCGGCGGCGACGGCTTTGTCGTCAACATCTCGCGCGGCTCCGTCATCGACCAGGCGGCACTGGTCGCGGCGCTGACCGACGGGGTGATCGCCGGCGCCGGCCTCGATGTGTTCACCAGGGAGCCGCATGCGCCTGATGCGCTGACGGCGCAGCCGAACGTGGTGCTGTCGCCGCATCTCGGCGGCCATACCCTGGAATCGCACGTGGCGATGCAGGACTGCGTGCTCGCTAATCTCGATGCGTTCTTTGCCGGGAAGCCGCTGCCGTATAAGGTGAGGGGCGCTTGAGCGCCTGCCGGTTCCCGTCTCGGAACCGGTACCCGGCCATCATATTAAACTGGTCCAATATTTGCTCTTGGCAAGTGCGGCAGGACCGGCTACATAGCGCCTTCCGGGCGTGCTGGCACTTGCTGGCATGTCCGTGCTCGCATTCCGAAAACCTGAGGTGATAGGAGATCATTCCTTTCCGCATGCCCGCAAGGATGCTCGAAAGGAAGGAGACCCGTCGCCTCGGAACGGAGTGAGAGCAGGGGCCTTCAGCGTGCTGAAGTGCCTCGATCCTGTCCAAGACTGCAGGCGCCCGCGAGAACTTCGTGTTTTCAACGGCTTAATCGCATGGCCTGCATAGACGGGTGAAGACCGGATTTTGCACTCCACGCCGCGGACTGTTCGCGGCTTGAGAGGCTGGTTTGGTTCGAACCTCGACAGCCCATGGCCGCAAGGCTCTGGGAGGGCAGGCTTCTAGATGTCGTCTTGCCCGGCATGTCCGAAGGGTCTTAGCAACCCTCTGGATCAGGTTTAGGGCGGGACGATGGGTGCAACCCGGCGGTCCTGCCTTCGCGGAAGGCCGCCAACCGGAAAGAGCTTGCTGTGGAACGAGCGGCAAAAAAAGAGTCGGTCGAACAACTTAACGAGGTCTTCAAGACCACGTCGGTTGCGATCGTTGCTCATTATTCCGGCCTCACCGTGGCCCAGATGCAGAAGCTGCGCATGCAGATGAAGCAGGCGGGTGCGTCGGTGAAGGTCTCGAAGAACCGTCTCGCCAAAATTGCTCTTGAAGGCACTGACGTCGTTGCCATCGGCTCCCTGCTGAAGGGGCCGACCGTGATCGCTACTTCGAACGATCCGGTTGCGGCGCCAAAGGTTGCCGTCGAATTCGCCAAGGCGAACGAGAAGTTCGTCATCCTCGGCGGCTCGATGGGTAAAACCGTCCTGAATGTCGACAGCGTGAAGGCGCTTGCCTCACTGCCGTCGCTCGACGAACTGCGCGGCAAGATCGTTGGCCTCCTCGTGGCGCCGGCGACCAAGCTTGCTCAGCTGTCCAACGCGCCCGCGGCCAAGCTCGCACGCGTCATTCAGGCTCATGCCTCAAAGGGCGAAGCGGCCTGACCCCTTCGCTAATCTCAAACCTGGTTCGAACCAAACGTTTAAGGAACTGAACAATGGCTGATCTGCAGAAAATCGTCGACGACCTCTCGAGCCTCACCGTGCTCGAAGCGGCCGAACTCGCCAAGCTCCTCGAAGAAAAGTGGGGCGTGTCCGCCGCTGCCGCCGTCGCGGTTGCTGGCCCGGCTGCCGGCGGCGCTGCCGCTGCTCCGGCTGAAGAGAAGACCGACTTCACCGTCGTGCTGGCTGCTGCCGGCGACAAGAAGATCGAAGTCATCAAGGAAGTCCGCGCCATCACGGGCCTCGGCCTGAAGGAAGCCAAGGACCTCGTCGAAGGCGCTCCGAAGCCCGTCAAGGAAGGCGTCAACAAGGAAGAAGCCGACAAGATCAAGGCCCAGCTCGAGAAGGCTGGCGCCAAGGTCGAGCTCAAGTAATGCGCGATCCGGGAGCGCCGCAGGGCGCTCCCGGGCCATGCAAACGGCGTGCGACAGGTTGTCGCGTGGCACGTTGGACACAAAAAAGTGTGGGGATGCGTGGACTTAACCCTCGAATCTCCTTTATTGCCATCCCATATCGGGTTGGCAGCGGAAAAACACGGTAGGCGGCGGGGGCGGCAGGGTCCCTGGCGGAAGCCGTTGGGAGACAGTCAGATTTCGGGCTTTTTCAGTCCGTAAAGCGGAGCGTTTGGACGAGCGGGTGCAGTGATGCGCCCCGCGCGTTGTTTTGCGTTTTGGAGGTGGTCGGGGCCGGGACGGGGATTTAATTCCTGACTTTGCGCTTCGTTCCTTCGAGACGATTCGAAATTCAACCCGGGGCCGACGGCAGTCGTGTCCCGGAAGGTTCGCCCCACAAAGGCGACGAAAATGAGAGGCCACGATGGCGCAGCAGACATTCACCGGTCGCAAACGCGTACGCAAGTTTTTCGGTCACATCAAGGAAGTCGCCGAGATGCCGAACCTCATCGAGGTTCAGAAGGCGTCTTATGACCAGTTCCTGATGGTTGACGAGCCGGCCGGCGGTCGCCTCGACGAGGGCCTGCAGGCGGTGTTCCGCTCGGTGTTCCCGATCTCGGATTTTTCGGGCACCTCGATGCTCGAATTCGTCCGCTACGAGTTCGAACAGCCGAAATACGACGTCGACGAGTGCCGCCAGCGCGGCATGACCTTCGCTGCGCCGCTCAAGGTGACGCTGCGCCTCATCGTGTTCGATATCGACGAGGAAACCGGCGCCAAGTCGGTCAAGGACATCAAGGAGCAGGACGTCTACATGGGCGACATCCCGCTCATGACGATGAACGGCACCTTCGTCGTCAACGGCACCGAGCGCGTCATCGTCTCGCAGATGCATCGTTCGCCCGGCGTGTTCTTCGACCACGACAAGGGCAAGACCCATTCGTCCGGCAAGCTGCTGTTTGCCGCGCGCGTGATTCCGTATCGCGGTTCCTGGCTCGACATCGAGTTCGACGCCAAGGACATCGTGTTCGCGCGCATCGACCGCCGCCGCAAGCTGCCGGTGACCTCGCTGATGTACGCGCTCGGTCTCGACGGCGAGCAGATCCTGTCGACCTTCTACAAGAAGATCACCTACAAGCGGACCAAGGAAGGCTGGCGCGTGCCGTTCGACGCCAACCGCTTCCGCGGCTACTCGACCATCAACGACCTGATCGACGCCGACACCGGCAAGGTGGTGCTCGAGGCAGGCAAGAAGCTGACCGTGCGCAGCGCGCGTCAGATGCAGGAAAAGGGCCTCAAGGCCCTGCGCATGTCGGATGAGGAACTGGTCGGCAACTATCTCGCCGAAGATCTCGTCAATCCGAAGACCGGTGAGATCTACGCCGAAGCCGGCGAGGAGATCACCGAGAAGTCGATGAAGGTGCTGAACGAGCAGGGCTACAAGGACCTGCCGCTGCTCGACATCGACCACGTCAATGTCGGCGCCTACATCCGCAACACGCTGTCGGCCGACAAGAACATGACGCGTGAGGACGCGCTGTTCGACATCTACCGCGTGATGCGTCCGGGCGAGCCGCCGACGCTGGATTCGGCGCAGGCGATGTTCCAGTCGCTGTTCTTCGATGCCGAGCGCTACGACCTTTCCGCGGTCGGCCGCGTCAAGATGAACATGCGCCTCGAGCTCGATGCACCCGACACCCATCGCACGCTGCGCAAGGAAGACATCCTGGCGGTCATCAAGACGCTGGTCGACCTGCGCGACGGCAAGGGCGAGATCGACGACATCGACCACCTCGGCAACCGCCGGGTGCGCTCGGTCGGCGAGCTGATGGAGAACCAGTACCGGATCGGCCTGCTCCGCATGGAGCGTGCCATCAAGGAACGCATGTCGAGCGTCGATATCGACACCGTGATGCCGCAGGACCTGATCAACGCCAAGCCCGCGGCCGCCGCGGTGCGCGAGTTCTTCGGTTCCTCGCAGCTGTCGCAGTTCATGGACCAGACCAACCCGCTGTCGGAGATCACCCACAAGCGGCGCCTGTCGGCGCTCGGCCCGGGCGGTCTGACCCGCGAGCGTGCCGGCTTCGAAGTCCGCGACGTGCATCCGACGCATTACGGCCGTATCTGCCCGATCGAAACGCCGGAAGGTCCGAACATCGGCCTGATCAACTCGCTGGCGACGTTCGCGCGCGTCAACAAGTACGGCTTCGTCGAGACGCCTTATCGCAAGATCAAGGACGGCCGGGTCACCGACGAGGTGGTCTATCTGTCGGCGATGGAAGAGGGCCGCTACCGCGTCGCGCAGGCCAACGTGCCGCTCGATGCCAAGGGCCGCTTCACCGACGATCTGGTGGTCTGCCGTCATGCCGGCGAAGTCTTGCCGGTGACGCCGGACAAGGTCGACTACATGGACGTGTCGCCGAAGCAGCTGGTTTCGGTCGCCGCGGCGCTGATCCCGTTCCTCGAGAACGACGACGCCAACCGCGCGTTGATGGGCTCGAACATGCAGCGCCAGGCGGTGCCGCTGGTTCGCGCCGAGGCGCCGTTCGTCGGCACCGGCATGGAAGGCGTGGTCGCCCGTGACTCCGGCGCGGCGATTGCCGCGCGCCGCTCGGGCGTGATCGACCAGATCGACGCCACCCGCGTCGTGATCCGCGCCACCGAGGATCTCGATCCGACCAAGTCGGGCGTCGATATCTACCGGCTGATGAAGTACCAGCGCTCCAACCAGTCGACCTGCATCAACCAGCGTCCGCTGGTGAAGGTCGGCGACATCGTCAAGAAGGGCGACATCATCGCTGACGGTCCGTCGACCGATCTCGGCGAGCTCGCGCTCGGCCGCAACGTGCTGGTCGCGTTCATGCCGTGGAACGGCTACAACTTCGAAGACTCGATCCTGCTCTCCGAGCGGATCGTGAAGGACGACGTGTTTACCTCAATTCATATCGAAGAATTCGAGGTGATGGCCCGCGACACCAAGCTCGGTCCTGAGGAAATCACCCGCGACATTCCGAACGTTTCGGAAGAAGCGCTGAAGAACCTCGACGAAGCCGGTATCGTCTACATCGGTGCGGAAGTCCGCGCCGGCGACATCCTGGTCGGCAAGATCACGCCGAAGGGCGAGAGCCCGATGACGCCGGAAGAGAAGCTGCTCCGCGCCATCTTCGGCGAGAAGGCCTCCGACGTCCGCGACACCTCGCTGCGCGTGCCCCCGGGCGTGCAGGGCACTATCGTGGAAGTCCGCGTGTTCAACCGCCACGGCGTCGACAAGGACGAGCGTGCGCTGGCGATCGAGCGCGAGGAGATCGAGCGTCTGGCCAAGGACCGCGACGACGAGCAGGCGATCCTGGACCGCAACGTCTACAACCGCCTCGCCGAGCTCCTGGAGAACCGCCAGGGCATCGCCGGCCCGAAGGGCTTCAAGAAGGACACCAAGATCACCCGCGCGGTGCTCGACGAGTATCCGAAGTCGCAGTGGTGGCTGTTCGCCTCGCCGAACGACAAGCTGATGGCCGAGATCGAGGCCATGCGGAAGCAGTACGACGAGTCGAAGAAGGGCCTCGAGCAGCGCTTCCTCGACAAGGTCGAGAAGCTGCAGCGTGGCGACGAGCTGCCGCCCGGCGTGATGAAGATGGTCAAGGTCTTCGTCGCGGTGAAGCGCAAGATCCAGCCCGGCGACAAGATGGCCGGCCGTCACGGCAACAAGGGTGTGGTGTCGAAGATCGTGCCGATCGAGGACATGCCGTTCCTGGAGGACGGTACCCATGCCGACATCGTGCTCAACCCGCTCGGCGTGCCGTCGCGCATGAACGTCGGTCAGATCCTCGAGACGCATCTCGGTTGGGCCTGCGCCGGCCTCGGCAAGCGCATCGGCCAGACCATCGACGCCTATTATCAGAGGCAGGATCTCAAGCCGCTGCGCGAGACCCTGAAGAAGATCTACGGCGAGGATGAAACCATCAAGTCGCTGAACGACAACGAACTGCTGGAGCTCGGCCGCAATCTGAGCCACGGCGTGCCGATCGCCACTCCGGTGTTCGACGGCGCCAAGGAAGCGGACATCGAGGAGATGCTGAAGCTCGCGGGCTTCGACGCCTCCGGCCAGTCGACCGTCTACGACGGCCGCACCGGCGATGCGTTCGATCGCAAGGTGACGATGGGCTACATCTACATGCTCAAGCTGCACCATCTCGTGGACGACAAGATCCACGCGCGTTCGATCGGTCCGTACTCGCTCGTCACCCAGCAGCCGCTGGGCGGCAAGGCGCAGTTCGGCGGCCAGCGCTTCGGCGAAATGGAGGTCTGGGCGCTGGAAGCCTACGGCGCCGCCTACACGCTGCAGGAGATGCTGACCGTGAAGTCGGACGACGTCGCCGGCCGTACCAAGGTGTACGAGGCGATCGTGCGCGGCGACGACACCTTCGAGGCCGGTATTCCGGAATCGTTCAACGTGCTGGTCAAGGAAATGCGCTCGCTCGGCCTCAACGTCGACCTGCACAATTCCAAGGTGGGACCGGCGCCGACGTCGGAAGCGGCCGAGTAACGCTGTGATTGATGCCCGGCGCGAGATGCGCCGGGCCTTCGCGCTCCGCTCGGGCGTTGAGTGGGGCGCGCGCTGACTAAAACTCTCGAATTTGCTGCCGTTGACGATCGGCACGCGAGGAGAAGACCATGAACCAAGAGATTATGAATCTTTTCAATCCGACGACGCCGGCTCAGGTCTTCGACCAGATCCGGATTTCGATCGCGTCTCCGGAGAAGATTCTGTCCTGGTCGTACGGCGAGATCAAGAAGCCGGAGACCATCAACTACCGCACCTTCAAGCCGGAGCGCGACGGCCTGTTCTGCGCGCGCATCTTCGGGCCGATCAAGGATTACGAGTGCTTGTGTGGCAAGTACAAGCGGATGAAGTACAAGGGCATCATCTGCGAGAAGTGCTCGGTCGAGGTGACGCTGTCGCGCGTCCGGCGCGAGCGCATGGGCCATATCGAGCTGGCGGCGCCGGTCGCCCACATCTGGTTCCTGAAGTCGCTGCCGTCGCGCATCGGCCTGCTGCTCGACATGACGCTGAAGGATCTCGAGCGGATCCTGTACTTCGAATACTACGTCGTGCTCGAGCCGGGTCTCACCGCGCTGAAGGACCGTCAGCTGCTGTCGGAAGACGAGTATCTGAAGGCGCAGGACGAGTACGGCCAGGACAGCTTCACCGCCATGATCGGCGCCGAGGCGATCCGCGAGCTGCTCAAGGGGCTCGAGCTCGAGAAGCTCGAGGCGACGCTGCGTGCCGACATGGCGGAGACCGACTCCGACATCAAGCACAAGAAGCTCGCCAAGCGTCTGAAGATCGTCGAGGCCTTCCGCGTCTCCGGCAACAAGCCGGAATGGATGATCATGACGGTCGTGCCGGTGATCCCGCCGGACCTGCGTCCGCTGGTGCCGCTCGACGGCGGCCGCTTCGCGACCTCGGACCTCAACGACCTGTATCGCCGCGTCATCAACCGCAACAACCGCCTGAAGCGGCTGATGGAGCTGCGTGCGCCCGACATCATCATCCGCAACGAAAAGCGCATGCTGCAGGAGGCCGTCGACGCGCTGTTCGACAACGGCCGCCGCGGCCGCGTCATCACCGGCGCCAACAAGCGCCCGCTGAAGTCGCTCGCCGACATGCTGAAGGGCAAGCAGGGCCGGTTCCGTCAGAACCTGCTCGGCAAGCGCGTCGACTATTCGGGCCGTTCAGTGATCGTGGTCGGTCCCGAGCTGCGCCTGCATCAGTGCGGCCTGCCGAAGAAGATGGCGCTCGAGCTGTTCAAGCCGTTCATCTACTCGCGGCTCGACGCCAAGGGCCTCTCCACCACGGTGAAGCAGGCCAAGAAGCTGGTCGAGAAGGAGCGCCCGGAGGTCTGGGATATCCTCGATGAGGTGATCCGCGAGCATCCGGTGCTGCTCAACCGCGCGCCGACGCTGCATCGCCTCGGCATCCAGGCGTTCGAGCCGGTGCTGATCGAAGGCAAGGCGATCCAGCTGCATCCGCTGGTCTGCGCCGCCTTCAACGCCGACTTCGACGGCGACCAGATGGCCGTGCACGTTCCGCTGTCGCTCGAAGCGCAGCTGGAAGCGCGCGTCCTGATGATGTCGACCAACAACATCCTGCATCCGGCGAACGGCCAGCCGATCATCGTGCCGTCGCAGGACATCGTGCTCGGCCTCTACTACGTCTCGATCATGCGCGAAGGCCTGCCCGGCGAGGGCAAGATCTTCGGCGACATGGCCGAGCTCGAGCACGCCCTGCATTCGAAGGTCATCCACCTCCACACCAAGATCAAGTACCGGTGGGAAGGCCTCGACGAGGAAGGCAAGCTGTCGAAGCGGTGGATCGAAACCACCGCGGGCCGCGTCATGCTCGGCAATTTGCTGCCGAAGAGCACCAAGATCTCGTACGATATCATCAACAAGCTGATGACCAAGCGCGAGATCTCCGGCGTGATCGATCAAGTCTACCGGCACTGCGGTCAGAAGGAGACGGTGATCTTCTGCGACCGCATCATGGCGCTCGGCTTCTACAACGCCTTCAAGGCGGGCATCTCGTTCGGCAAGGACGACATGGTCGTGCCGGCGTCGAAGTGGAAGATCGTGGACCAGACCCGTACGCTGGCGAAGGATTTCGAGCAGCAGTACAATGACGGCCTGATCACCCATGGCGAGAAGTACAACAAGGTCGTCGACGCCTGGTCGAAGGCCGGTGAAGAAGTCGCCAAGGCGATGATGAAGGAGATCTCGTCGACCAAGAAGACGGCGGCGGGAGCCGATGCCGACATCAACTCGATCTACATGATGGCGCACTCCGGTGCGCGTGGTTCGCCGGCGCAGATGCGCCAGCTCGCCGGCATGCGCGGCCTGATGGCCAAGCCGTCGGGCGAGATCATCGAGACGCCGATCATTTCCAACTTCAAGGAAGGTCTGTCGGTGCTCGAGTACTTCAACTCGACCCACGGCGCCCGCAAGGGTCTCGCGGACACCGCGTTGAAGACTGCGAACTCCGGCTACCTGACCCGCCGTCTGGTCGACGTTGCGCAGGACTGCATCATCACGCAGACCGATTGCGGCACCAAGCTCGGCATCAAGATGCGCGCCATCGTCGACGCCGGCACCGTGGTTGCCTCGCTCGGCTCGCGCATCCTGGGCCGCACGGCCTGCGATGACGTGCGCGATCCCGCCACCAACGAGGTCGTGGTCAAGCGCGACACGTTGATGGAGGAGAGCCATGTCGACGCGATCCAGCAGGCCGGCATCCAGGAAGTGAAGATCCGCTCGGCGCTGACCTGCGAGCTGATCAACGGCATCTGCGCCAAGTGCTACGGCCGCGATCTGGCTCGCGGCACCCCGGTCAACCACGGTGAGGCCGTCGGCGTCATCGCGGCGCAGTCGATCGGTGAGCCCGGTACCCAGCTGACGATGCGCACGTTCCACATCGGCGGCGCGGCCCAGCTCAACGAGCAGTCGTTCGTCGAATCGAACTTCGACGGCAAGATCGTGATCAAGAACAAGGCCATCGCCCGCAACAGCGAAGGCAGCCTGATCGCGATGGTGCGCAACATGGTCGTTGCGATCGTCGATGCCGACGGAGCCGAGCGTGCAACCCACCGTATCCAGTACGGTTCGAAGATGCACGTCGACGAAGGCGACATGGTCAAGCGCGGCCAGCGCATCGCGGAGTGGGATCCCTATACCCGCCCGGTGCTCACCGAAGTCGAGGGCACGATCGGATTCGAGGATCTGGTCGAAGGCCAGTCGATCTCGGAAACGCTCGACGAATCGACCGGTATTGCCAAGCGCGTGGTCATCGACTGGCGCACGACGCGCGGCGGCTCGGACCTGCGTCCGGCCATCGTGGTCAAGGGCAAGGACGGCAAGGTGCTGAAGCTCGCGCGTGGCGGCGATGCCCGCTACATGCTGTCGGTCGACGGCATTCTGTCGGTCGACATCGGCGCGAAGGTGATGCCCGGCGACATCCTGGCGCGTATCTCGACCGAGAGCGCCAAGACGCGTGACATCACCGGCGGTCTGCCGCGGGTGGCGGAACTGTTCGAGGCTCGCAAGCCGAAGGATGCGGCGATCATCGCGGAGACCGCGGGAACGATCCGCTTCGGCCGCGACTACAAGAACAAGCGCCGCATCTCGATCGAGCCGATGGACAAGACCGAGGAGCCGCGCGAGTACCTGATCCCGAAGGGCAAGCACATCCACCTTCAGGACGGCGACATCGTCGAAAAGGGCGATTTCATCGTCGAAGGCAATCCGGCGCCGCACGACATCCTGGCGATCAAGGGCATCGAGGAACTCGCTGCCTATCTGGTCAACGAAATCCAGGAAGTCTACCGGCTGCAGGGCGTGCTCATCAACGACAAGCACATCGAGGTGATTGTCCGTCAGATGCTGCAGAAGGTCGAAGTCACCGACCAGGGCGACACCGACATGATCTCGGGCGAGCAGGTCGACAAGATCGAGTTCGACGCGCTCAACACCAAGGCCAAGGAGGAGGGCAAGAAGCCCGCCACGGGGACGCCGGTTCTGCTCGGCATCACCAAGGCGAGCTTGCAGACCCGCTCGTTCTTCTCGGCGGCGTCGTTCCAGGAGACGACGCGCGTGCTCACCGAGGCTGCCGTCAACGGCAAGATCGACCCGCTCGAAGGCCTCAAGGAGAACGTCATTGTCGGCCGCCTGATCCCGGCCGGCACCGGCGCCTCGATGGCGCGGATCCGCGAAGTCGCGGTCAAGCGCGACAAGCTGATCCTCGACGAGCGCGAGAAGCAGCAGGCGGCGATCGTGCCGACGGCTCCGGAAGCGGAGCCGCTGGCGCTGCCGCCCGCGGAATAGGCATCCGCAAGACTACGGTAATGGCGAGAAGGCCGGCGTTTTGCCGGCCTTTTTGCTGCTTTCTTTCCCTGCTGCGGTGCAGGGACGCAGTTTGTTCATCTTCCCTTCAGGCAAAAAAGTGCTTTTGCTAGGGTGACTTAGACCGGCCGTTTGGCTGCCGGAAGCGACGGAATCCACATGCTCGACTTGGCTATCGTAGGCGGCGGCCCCGGGGGGCTGATGAGCGCCTGGTATTTGAAGCGCAAACTCGGCGACCTCTGCCGCGTCACCATCTTCGAGGCGTCGAATCGTCTCGGCGGCAAGATCGTCACGAGCAAATTTGACAGCGCGCCGGCGATGTACGAGGCCGGCGTTGCCGAGATCTACGACTACTCGATGACGGGACCCGACCCGCTGCGCGAGCTGATCCAGCATTTCGGCCTGCAGACGATCCCGATGGATGCCGAGCAGGTGCACCTCGACGGCGAACTGCTCGCCGACGTCCCGGGCATGCGCCGCAAATACGGCGCGAAGACCGCGGCCGCGATCGAGGCATTCCGCAAGCGCTGCAGCGACCTGGTGTCGCCGCACGAATATTACGAGGGCATCGGCGCCCACGACAACGAGCACCCCTGGGCCTACAAGACCGCCGAGCAGATCCTCGACGAAGAGGTCGAGGACGCGACCGCCAAGCGATTCTTCAAGGTGATGGCGCGCTCCGACATCGCGACCGAGAGCCACAACACCAACGGCCTCAACGCGCTGAAGAACTACGTGATGGATGTCGACGGCTATATCGGCCTGTATTCGATCCAGAACGGCAACGAGCAGCTGATCGATTGCCTGCGTTCGGAGGTCAGCGCCGACATCCAGCTGAACCATCGCGTCCTCAAGGTCGGCAAGACCGCGGCCGGCCGCTACCAGCTCAACATGATGAACGGCAAGGGGCCGGAGACGCGCGACTTCGACCTTGTGCTGGTCTGCCTGCCGCACTCCTGGCTTGCGACCATGCGCTGGGACGGCGAGCAGCTGCGCAAGTCGATGGTCAAGCACGTCGCCTATTTCGACCGGCCCGCGCACTATCTGCGCGTCTCGATCCTGTTCGACGAGCCGTTCTGGGGCGAGAAGATCCCCGGCGCCTGGTTCATGTCGGAGGCGTTCGGCGGCTGCTGCGTCTACAATGAGGGCGCGCGCCACGATGTCGGCAAGCACGGCGTGCTGAACTGGCTGATCGCCGGCTCCGACGCACTCGCCTACGCCAATCTCAGCGACGAGGAGCTGATCGACGCCGCACTGAAGTCGCTGCCGGCCTCGCTCGGCAATGCGCGCGAACACTTCCTCGAGGGCAAGACCCACCGCTGGCTGTCGTCGGTCAATGCGCTGCCGGGCGGCCTGCCGGTGCGCGACGTCATGACCAACCATCGTCCCGAGCCGAAGGAGCACCCCGGCCTCGTCGTGGTCGGCGACTATCTGTTCGATTCGACGCTGAACGGGCTGCTCGATTCCTCCGATGCCGCGACCGACATTGTCGTCACCGAGATGATGCGGCTGCGCCGCGCCCGCTCGCAGGACGAAGGCACGCTGTCCGACAAGATCGACCGCGCCTATTTCGACAATTATCGCGGCGCCGGTCCCTACGGCGAAGTCTGGCGCAACTTCACCGACCCGGCCTATCTGACCGACCTGATCAAGACGGTCTGGGGCAGGGCGAAGGGCTACAAGCTCCTGATCGCCGGCTCCGCCAGCGGCGAGCTGGTCGGCGCGCTGCGCGAGCGCGGCATCGATGCCTGGGGCATCGAGAACAACCGCTACATCCACGGCAAGACGCCGAAGGCGCTCAAGAAGTACAACAAGCTCGGCTCGATCGCCGACATGCCGTTCAAGGACAATGAGTTCGACTTCGTGTTCGAGACCTCGCTGTGCCATCTCGGCGAGAAGCAGGTCGTGCGCGGGGTGCGCGAGCTCAACCGCGTGGTCAAGACCGGCGTCGTGTTCGCGTCGGTGACCTCGGACATGGCGCCGGCGGTGATCGATCGCTACGACCTGCTGCGCGGCGTGAAGAAGCTCGGCACCTGGTGGGAATGGTCGGAGTTGTTCTTCGGCAACGGCTTCGACCTGTCGATGCATCGCCGCGACTGCACCGATGCGCTGTGGACGTTGACGCTCGCCGCCAACAAGGGGCCGGGGCAGTGGTACGCCGACTCCGACAGCCTGCGTTATTCGTTCTTCGACAAGGTCGAGGCCGACCTCGACGACTAGCGACAAGACGAGCAGGGTCCGGCGCAAGGCGATCGGCCTTGCGCCAACCAATTGTCGAACGTCGGCCGTGCTGTGATCCCGAATCCACGGGACGGTGTCGCTACGCGTCGCGCTGTCCCAAACGCTTTGCCGAATTCATTGTGATCGCATAGAATTGCAGCCGCAGCGTTTGTCAGCTGCGGTTTCGATTTGCGGTCATGCCGGCCGTGGAGCATCGGTTGGTTTCATGGCGCCAAGACCTCCTGCATCAAGACCTCCCGCATCAGACGATCCGACGAGATCGGCGGCCGACGATCCCGAGCTGAAGAAGAAGCCGGCGCCGGTGGTGGGTCCGCCTGCGGCGGCAGCCTCCGCAAAGCCCGCCGCGGCACCGGCCGACGACGAAGATGAGGACGACGAGGAGGAGGACGAGTTCGAGCTTGACGATGATGATGACGAGGATCTCGTCGTCTTCACCGCCAAGGAAGCCGCCGGCGCGCTGTCGACGATCTATGGCTTCATCCGGCCGATCCTGACCAACTACAAGAAGCCGCTTGCGTTCGTCACCATCGGCGTGCTGGTCGAGACGTTGTTCAACGTCATTATGCCGCTCAGCCTGAAATTCCTGATCGACGACGCGCTCGGCGAGGAGGACTTCCAGGCGCTCTACAAGATCCTCGGCGTGCTCGCGGTTGCCGGCATCGTCACCTCGATCATCGCGGTCTGGTACGAGCGCTGGGATGCGCGGCTTGGCGCCGGCATCATCGCCGACGTCCGCACCCGGATCTTCGAGCACGTCCAGAACCTGCCGTCGGCCTATTTCGCGCGCACCAAGCGCGGCGAGATCCTGTCGCGCTTCTCGATCGACCTGTCGGCCTTCGAGGGCTCGGTCAAGACCTTCGCCAACAGCGCCGCGCTGCCGGGCTTCGAATTGATTGCCGGCATCATCCTGATGCTGTTCCTGAACTGGCAGCTGGCCGCGGTCGCCTTGCTGGTGTTTCCGATCACGCTGATCGGGCCGCGCATCCTGACGCCGAAAGCGGTGCAAGCCAATTACGAGCAGAAGCAGAACGAAGCCGCGCTGCTCGGAACCGTGCAGGAGAACGTCGCCGCGCAGGCGGTGGTGAAGGCGTTCAACCTGCAGCGCCGGGCGCTCGGCTGGTTCACACTGCGCAACCGCGACGTCCGGGCCAAGGCCGCCTCAGCCATGTTCCTGTCGACCATGGTCGAGCGCACCGTCACCATCGCG
Source organism: Bradyrhizobium sp. NAS96.2 (assembly GCF_001908235.1). Classification (GTDB taxonomy): domain Bacteria; phylum Pseudomonadota; class Alphaproteobacteria; order Rhizobiales; family Xanthobacteraceae; genus Bradyrhizobium. The sequence continues at coordinate 54,391 of NZ_LGHK01000042.1, read as the reverse complement.
GTGCTGCTGCTCCACCTCGTGGTGCTGGCGATCGGCGCCTATCTCGCCACCAAAGGGCAGATCACGGTCGGCACCTTCGTGACCTTCGAGAGCGCGTTCTGGGAGGTGTCGTACAACATCGCCCATCTCATGCATTTCATCCCGGTGTCGATCTCGTCGGCGGCGGCGGTGCGGCACATCCAGGAACTACTGGACGAACCGACCCGCGGCGCCGACCGTCCCGGTGCGCCGGATCTGCCGCGCATCACCAACGACATCTCGTTCGAGCGCGTCACCTTCCGGTATGAGGGGGCGCAGACGCCGGTGCTCGACAATCTCAGCCTCAAGCTCAATGCCGGCAAGAGCATCGCGATCGTGGGCCCGAGCGGCTCCGGCAAGAGCACGCTGATCAACCTGATCCTGCGGCTCTACGTGCCGGACGAGGGCCGTGTCGCCATCGACGGCGTCGATATCCGCCGGGTGACGCGCGAGTCGCTGCGGGCGAACATGGCGGTCGTGTTCCAGGAGAACATGCTGTTCAACATGTCGATCCGCGAGAACATCCGGCTCGGCAAGGAAGGGGCCACCGACGCGGAGGTCGAGGATGCCGCGAAGAAGGCCGAGATCCATCGCTACATCATGAGTCTGCCGCAGCGCTACGACACGTCTGTCGGCGAGCGCGGCGATACCTTGTCCGGCGGCCAGCGTCAGCGTATCGCGATCGCGCGCGCGCTCATCCGCAATCCATCGGTGCTGCTGCTCGACGAGGCGACCTCGGCGCTGGATCAAACCACGGAGGCCGCGATCAACCGGACGCTGCTCAAGGTCGCGGAGGGCCGCACCATGATCTGGTCGACGCACCGCCTGACCTCGGTGGTCGAGATGGACGAGATCATCGTGATCTCGGGCGGCAGGGCGATCGAACGTGGCTCGCACGAGGAACTGCTGGCCCGGAATGGCGTCTACCGCAAGCTGTGGGACGACCAGGGACACGTGCATCACGATGCGGACGACGAAGACGACGACGAGGATGAAGACGACGAGGATGAGGACGAAGACGAGGAGGCGTGACGCCCGCGCCTTGCGGCTGGCGACGTCCGGCCGCTACACCCTGTCGGCCGCCTGCGGACGTTGCCGGAACTGATTGGCCGTCCGTGTTGCCGAGGCTGCCTGCGGGCGGTGCAGCCGGCGCAGCGAGCCGCGGCCGAGATAGCCGAGGAAGCGCGCCCAGCGCTGGGCCTGCCAGTAGGGTCCGCTGCCGATCGACACCTCACGGAAGCTGAAGGCCTTGGCGTTCGACCAGGCATCGCATTCGGTCTTGACCGGATCGTCGTAGAAGGCGGTGATCTTCTCCTCGCTCATGCCGTCGGTCGCAAGCCAGGCCGGGATGTGGACGTTGCAGAGCTGGGACACGTCGGTGAACACCTTGTCGGTCCCGGTGCCGGTGACCGGGCAGGTGCTGGCGAAGGCGTCGCCGACCAGGACGACGCCGGCCTGCCGATAGCCGGTGCTGACATAGACGTCGGCGGGCCGGATTTTGATGTCGCCGGCGACGCCGAATTCGCCGGTGAGCCGGCGCAGCCGCGGCAGCGCGGCGTTCAGCGTCTCGACCGGATTGCGCCGCATCGTCCGCAGCCAGGGATCGTCGGCCTGGCGGTAGGTGAAGAGGTTGGCGCGCATCCTGTTTCCGATCGGAAACAGCGTGATGTAGGGGATGAGGTCGCTCGGCCGCTCCGAGAAATAGGTCATGGCCGCGAACGGGAAGGCGGGGCGGCCGACGGGGACGAAATCGAAGCCGAGCGAGATCGAGTGGCAGTGGCTGGTGACCAGCCGCTCGATGCCGAGCATCCGGCGCAGCCCGACATTCAGGCCGTTGGCGAGCACCACGAGACGTGCCGAGATCTCCTCGCCATTGGAAAGCACGACCTTCTGCCGTTCGGAGCTGGTCGCGACGTTGACGACCTTGTCGCAGATGAGTTCCGCGGGCCTCGAGATTTCGTCCCGAATCGCGGTGATCAGCGCGTCGTACATGATGCCGTACTGCCGGCTCGGCTGCCGGTCGAGCAGATGGCCGAATCGCGCGATCCAGTTCTCGCCGTCCAGCGTCGCCGAGCGGAGCACGGATTCGGCAAGGCCGGTCCGGGCGAATCGCTCGAGCTGGAGGTCGCCGCCGATCTTTTCGACGCGGAAATCGAAGGGATAGACCCGGTGCGGGTCGATCAGCACGGTCGGTATTCCGGCACGGCCGAGCATGGCGGCGGCGATCGAGCCCGCAAGACCTCCGCCGATGATCGCGATGTCGGTGTACCGCATGAGAGATTCCGTGGCCGTCGATCGCGATTTTTGCGCTGCGAATGGCAAATAAAGGCTTAGTTTCGAAATTCGCCTTCAGGTCTAAGCTGGGGAGAATTGTTTCTATTCTTATTTTATCCGGGTGAAATATGAGTCCGCTGCCGTGCTGGAGATTCGGATTGGGGCGAGGCGTGGGCGCGGTCATATTTCGTCGCCCGGCGGGTGCCGGCGAAATGCGAAATCCGCAAGCGGCAGAGGCATTTCTTTGCTTGTCGTTTTGCTTGACTTCACTATCTCTCGCTTATACAAGGCGCTCACTTAACGACAGGCGGTGAGCTACGCCAGCGTCGGAACGGAACACCCGAAGGCCCTTTTTTCAGGCGCCGGACGGGCACCAACCTCGACGAATGCCGCTCAGACGCTGTCGATGATAGCTAGGCAATGCCAGGACGATTTTAGTTCTCTTGAGCACGTCCTCTTGAGAGTGAATTCGGATGCATGACCTCGGTGGCGGACCGAACAGCGAACGCTGAACGGTTCGGGATCGCGGTCCTCTGTGGCGTCGATGCGCTTTCCGCTCAGCGATGAGTGGTTGGCGCGATTTCGCTTTGCGCGGTTGTTTGTTCCGCGTCGAGCGGGCCGTGCGGGGCGGCTAGTCCCGAGAAGAAATTTGCGGAGCCATTCAAGGTTCTCGCGCGAACTAAAGGGTGAAGGCTGCATGCCGACGATCAACCAGCTGATCGCAAAACCGCGAGAAGTGCAGAAGTCGCGTAAGAAGGTGCCGGCGCTGCAGCAGTCGCCGCAGAAGCGCGGCGTGTGCACGCGCGTCTACACCACGACCCCGAAGAAGCCGAACTCGGCGCTTCGTAAGGTCGCCAAGGTGCGCCTGACCAACGGTTTCGAGGTGATCGGCTACATTCCGGGTGAAGGCCATAACCTTCAGGAGCACTCGGTGGTCATGATCCGCGGCGGCCGCGTCAAGGACTTGCCCGGCGTGCGTTACCACATCCTCCGCGGCGTGCTGGATACCCAGGGCGTCAAGAACCGTAAGCAGCGTCGTTCGAAGTACGGCGCGAAGCGTCCGAAGTAAGCGGGAAACGATCAGATGTCGCGTCGCCATTCTGCCGAGAAGCGTGAAGTTCTTCCGGATCCGAAGTTCGGGAACATCATCATTACGAAGTTCATGAACTCGGTGATGTACGCCGGGAAGAAGTCGGTCGCCGAAAACATCGTCTACGGTGCGCTCGGCATGATCGAGGCCAAGACCAAGCAGCCTCCGCTCGGCGTGTTCGAGCAGGCGCTCGAGAACGTGATGCCGACCATCGAGGTCCGTTCCCGCCGCGTCGGCGGCGCGACCTACCAGGTGCCGGTGGAAGTCCGTTCGGTGCGCCGTCAGGCGCTCGGCATCCGCTGGCTGATCTCGGCCGCCCGTGAGCGCAACGAGAAGACCATGACGGAGCGTCTCTCGGCTGAGCTGCTCGACGCCTCGAACAATCGCGGCAACGCCGTCAAGAAGCGTGAAGACGTGCATCGGATGGCGGAAGCCAACCGCGCCTTCTCGCACTATCGCTGGTAAGGCGATCAACGGAATTTAAGGAACAGTCTCATGCCCCGCCAACATGCCATCGAGGACTACCGCAACTTCGGTATCATGGCGCATATCGACGCCGGCAAGACCACGACCACCGAGCGCATCCTGTATTACACCGGCAAGAGCCACAAGATCGGCGAAGTGCACGAAGGTGCCGCGACGATGGACTGGATGGAGCAGGAGCAGGAGCGTGGCATCACGATCACCTCGGCTGCGACCACCGCGTTCTGGAACGGCAAGCGCCTGAACATCATCGACACCCCCGGCCACGTCGACTTCACCATTGAAGTGGAGCGTTCGCTGCGCGTGCTCGACGGCGCCGTTTGCGTTCTCGACTCCAACCAGGGCGTCGAGCCGCAGACCGAGACCGTCTGGCGCCAGGGCGACAAGTACAAGGTTCCGCGCATCGTCTTCGCCAACAAGATGGACAAGACCGGCGCCGACTTCTTCAAGTGCCTGTCCGACATCGTCGACCGCCTCGGCGCCAAGCCGATCGCGATCCAGCTTCCGATCGGTGCCGAGAACAACTTCAAGGGTCTCGTCGACCTCGTGAAGATGAAGGGCGTCATCTGGAACGATGAATCGCTCGGCGCCAAGTTCGACTATGTCGACATCCCGGAAGATCTGGTCGAGCAGGCCAAGGAATATCGCGAGAAGATGGTGGAAGCCGCCGTCGAGCTCGACGACGACGCTCTCGCTGCGTTCCTCGACGGCAAGGAGCCGGACGAGGCGACCCTGAAGCGCCTGATCCGCAAGGCCGTGCTCACCGGCGCGTTCTATCCGGTGCTGTGCGGCTCGGCGTTCAAGAACAAGGGTGTGCAGCCGCTGCTCGACGCCGTCGTCGACTACCTGCCGTCGCCGATCGACGTGCCCGCGATCAAGGGCACCGACGAGGACGGCAACGAGGTCGTGCGCAAGGCGGACGACAAGGAGCCGCTGGCGCTGCTCGCGTTCAAGATCATGGACGACCCGTTCGTCGGCACCATCACCTTCTGCCGCATCTATTCCGGCGTGCTCCAGTCGGGCACCGGCGTGGTGAACTCGACCCGCGAGAAGAAGGAACGTATCGGCCGCATGCTGCTGATGCACGCCAACAACCGCGAAGACATCAAGGAAGCCTATGCCGGCGACATCGTCGCGCTGGCGGGCCTGAAGGAAGCGCGCACCGGTGACACGCTGTGCGATCCCGACAAGCCGGTGATCCTCGAGAAGATGGAATTCCCGGAGCCGGTGATCGAAATCGCGATCGAGCCGAAGTCGAAGGCCGACCAGGAAAAGCTCGGCGTCGCACTGGCGAAGCTCGCCGCGGAAGATCCGTCGTTCCGCGTGTCGACCGATCAGGAGTCCGGCCAGACCATTCTCAAGGGCATGGGCGAACTGCATCTCGACATCAAGGTCGACATTCTCAAGCGCACCTACAAGGTCGATGCCAACATCGGCGCGCCGCAGGTGGCGTTCCGTGAGCGCGTGACCAAGAAGGCCGAAGTCAAGTACACGCACAAGAAGCAGACCGGCGGTACCGGTCAGTTCGCCGAAGTGTCGATCGTCGTCGAGCCGAACGAGCCCGGCAAGGGCTATGAGTTCGAATCGAAGATCGTCGGCGGTGCGGTGCCGAAGGAATACATCCCCGGCGTCGAAAAGGGCCTCAACAGCGTGATGGGCTCCGGCGTCGTCGCGGGCTTCCCGGTGGTGGACGTCAAGGTGCAGCTGGTCGACGGCAAGTACCACGACGTCGACTCCTCGGCGCTGGCGTTCGAAATCGCGTCGCGGGCTGCGTTCCGTGAGGCGCTGACGAAGGGCAAGTCCGTTCTGCTCGAGCCGATCATGAAGGTCGAGGTGGTGACCCCGGAAGACTACACCGGTTCGGTCATCGGCGACCTGAATTCCCGGCGCGGCCAGATCCAGGGCCAAGACATGCGCGGCAATGCCAACGTCATCAACGCGATGGTGCCGCTCATGAACATGTTCGGTTACGTGAATAACCTGCGCTCGATGAGCCAGGGTCGCGCAACCTTCACGATGCAGTTCGATCACTACGCCGAAGCTCCGGCGAACGTGTCGGCTGAAGTCCAGAAAAAGTTTGCTTGATTGTCGTTGGTTAGCAACTAACGACTGAACGGAGAGTCAAATGGCCAAAGCAAAATTCGAGCGTAACAAGCCCCACTGCAACATCGGAACCATCGGTCACGTCGACCATGGCAAGACCTCGCTGACCGCAGCGATCACCAAGGTGCTTGCAGAGACCGGCGGCGCGACGTTCACCGCCTACGACCAGATCGACAAGGCGCCGGAAGAGAAGGCGCGCGGCATCACGATCTCGACCGCTCACGTCGAGTACGAGACGAAGAACCGCCACTATGCTCACGTCGACTGCCCCGGCCACGCCGACTACGTCAAGAACATGATCACCGGCGCCGCGCAGATGGACGGCGCGATCCTGGTGGTGTCGGCTGCTGACGGCCCGATGCCGCAGACCCGCGAGCACATCCTGCTCGCCCGCCAGGTCGGCGTGCCCGCGCTCGTCGTGTTCCTTAACAAGTGCGACATGGTCGACGATCCGGAGCTGCTCGAGCTCGTCGAGATGGAAGTTCGCGAACTGCTCTCGAAGTACGAATTCCCCGGCGATGACATTCCGATCATCAAGGGCTCGGCGCTCGCCGCCCTCGAAGACAAGGACAAGAAGCTCGGCCACGACGCCATCCTCGAGTTGATGCGCAACGTCGACGAGTACATCCCGCAGCCGGAGCGTCCGATCGACCAGCCGTTCCTGATGCCGGTTGAAGACGTGTTCTCGATCTCGGGCCGCGGCACCGTCGTCACCGGCCGTGTCGAGCGCGGCGTGATCAAGGTCGGCGAGGAAATCGAAATCGTCGGTATCCGCGACACCCAGAAGACCATCGTCACCGGCGTCGAAATGTTCCGCAAGCTGCTCGATCAGGGCCAGGCCGGCGACAACATCGGTGCGCTGCTCCGCGGCACCAAGCGCGAGGAAGTCGAGCGTGGCCAGGTGCTGTGCAAGCCCGGTTCGGTCAAGCCGCACACCAAGTTCAAGGCTGAGGCTTACATCCTCACCAAGGAAGAGGGCGGTCGTCACACCCCGTTCTTCACCAACTACCGTCCGCAGTTCTACTTCCGCACCACCGACGTGACCGGTGTCGTGCATCTGCCGGAAGGCACCGAGATGGTGATGCCGGGCGACAACATCGCGATGGAAGTGCACCTGATCGTGCCGATCGCGATGGAAGAGAAGCTGCGCTTCGCGATCCGCGAAGGTGGCCGCACCGTCGGCGCCGGCGTCGTCGCCGCCATCATCGAGTAAGTACGCGAATAGGGAATGGCGAGTAGCGGGTGGGTCACCATTCGCTATTCGCTACTCGCCACTCACTAAAGAAAGAATACGGCAATGAACGGCCAAAACATTCGCATCCGTCTCAAGGCGTTCGACCATCGGATCCTCGATACGTCGACCCGCGAGATCGTGAACACGGCGAAGCGCACCGGTGCGCAGGTTCGCGGACCGATTCCGCTGCCGACCCGCATCGAGAAGTTCACCGTCAACCGTTCGCCGCACGTTGACAAGAAGAGCCGCGAGCAATTCGAGATGCGCACTCACAAGCGCCTCCTCGACATTGTCGACCCGACCCCGCAGACCGTCGATGCGCTGATGAAGCTCGACCTGGCCGCCGGTGTCGACGTCGAGATCAAGCTCTAAGGTTTTGGATTTTTACGTCCGCCGCTTGCGGACAGAAAGACAGGAAGCACGCCGATGCGCTCCGGAGTGATCGCACAAAAGGTCGGGATGACGCGGGTCTTTACGGAGACCGGCGAGCATATCCCTGTGACCGTGCTGAAGTTGGGCAACTGCCAGGTGCTGGGCCACCGCACGACCGAGAAGAACGGCTATGTCGCGCTTCAGCTCGGCTCGGGCGCCCGCAAGACCGTGTACATGCCGAAGGCCGAACGCGGCCAGTTCGCAGTCGCCAAGGTCGAGCCGAAGCGCAAGGTCGCCGAGTTCCGCGTGTCCGAGGACGCGCTGATCCCGGTCGGCGCGGAAATCCAGGCGGACCATTTCGTGGTCGGCCAGTTCGTCGACGTGACCGGCACCTCGATCGGTAAGGGCTTCGCCGGCGGCATGAAGCGCTGGAATTTCGGCGGTTTGCGCGCCACCCACGGTGTGTCGGTTTCGCATCGCTCGATCGGTTCGACCGGCGGCCGTCAGGACCCCGGCAAGACCTTCAAGAACAAGAAGATGCCCGGTCACATGGGCGTCGACCGCATCACCACGCTCAATCTGCGCGTGGTGCAGACCGACGTCGAACGCGGCCTGATCCTCGTCGAAGGCGCCGTTCCCGGCTCCAAGGGCGGCTGGATCTCGGTGCGCGACGCGGTCAAGAAGCCGCTGCCGAAGGAAGCCCCGAAGCCCGGCAAGTTCAAGGTTGCCGGCGGCGAAGCTGCCGAGGCTGCGGCCGAGAAGGAGGGCGTGTGAGATGGAACTGAAAGTCACGACCCTTGAAGGCAAGGACGCCGGTTCGGTCCAGCTCTCGGACGCGATCTTCGGTCTCGAGCCCCGCGCCGACATCATTCAGCGCTGCGTGCAGTGGCAGCTGAACAAGCGTCAGGCCGGTACCCACAAGGCCCAGGGCCGCGCCGACGTCTGGCGCACCGGCAAGAAGATGTACAAGCAGAAGGGCACCGGCGGCGCCCGTCACGGCTCGGCCCGCGTGCCGCAGTTCCGCGGCGGTGGCCGTGCGTTCGGTCCGGTGGTTCGCTCCCACGCGACCGACCTGCCGAAGAAGGTGCGTGCGCTCGCGCTGAAGCATGCGCTGTCGGCCAAGGCCAAGGACGGCGGGCTGATCGTGATCGACAATGCGCAGCTCGAGGCCGCCAAGACCAAGGCGCTGCTCGGTCACTTCTCCGGCCTCGGCCTGACCAATGCGCTGATCATCGACGGCGCCGAGCTGAACAACGGTTTCGCGACCGCGGCCCGCAACATCCCGAACATCGACGTGCTGCCGATCCAGGGCATCAACGTCTACGACATTCTCCGCCGCCACAAGCTGGTTCTGACCAAGGCTGCGGTTGATGCGCTGGAGGCGCGCTTCAAATGAAGAACATCGATCCGCGCTACTACGACGTCATCATCTCGCCGGTCGTGACGGAAAAGGCGACGCTCGCCTCCGAGCACAACAAGGTGCTGTTCAAGGTCGCCGGCAAGGCCACCAAGCCGCAGATCAAGGAAGCGGTCGAGAAGCTGTTCGACGTCAAGGTGAAGAGCGTCAACACGCTCGTTCGCAAGGGCAAGACCAAGGTGTTCCGCGGCAATCTCGGCTCGCAGTCGGACACCAAGCGCGCGATCGTGACCCTTGAAGAGGGCCACCGCATCGACGTGACTACCGGACTATAAGGCGCAACGACGATGGCATTGAAAACCTACAATCCCACGACGCCGGGCCAGCGCCAGCTGGTCATGGTCGATCGTTCGGCGCTCTACAAGGGCAAGCCGGTGAAGACCCTGACCGAGGGCAAGCTCGGCAATGGCGGTCGCAACAACACCGGCCGCATCACCGTGCGTTTCCGCGGCGGCGGCCACAAGAAGGCCTACCGCACCGTCGACTTCCGCCGCGACAAGGTGGACATGCCGGCGGTCGTGGAGCGCTTGGAGTACGATCCGAACCGCACCGCGTTCATCGCGCTGATCAAGTATCAGGACGGCGAGCTCGCCTACATCCTGGCACCGCAGCGTCTGGCCGCGGGCGACACCGTCGTCGCCGGCAACTATGTCGATGTGAAGCCGGGCAACGTCATGCCGCTCGGCAACATGCCGGTCGGCACGATCGTGCACAACATCGAGCTGAAGATCGGCAAGGGCGGCCAGCTGGCGCGCTCCGCCGGCACCTATGCCCAGATCGTCGGCCGCGACCAGGACTACGTGATCGTCCGCCTGAACTCGGGCGAGCAGCGTCTTGTGCACGGTCGTTGCCGCGGCACGATCGGCGCAGTCTCGAACCCGGATCACATGAACATCTCGATCGGCAAGGCCGGTCGTACCCGCTGGCTCGGCTGGCGTCCGCACAACCGCGGCGTCGTCATGAACCCGATCGATCACCCGCACGGCGGTGGTGAAGGTCGTACCTCGGGCGGTCGCCACCCGGTTACTCCGTGGGGCAAGCCGACCAAGGGCAAGAAGACCCGCACCAACAAGTCGACCAACAAATTCATTCTCCTCAGCCGCCACAAGCGGAAGAAGTAAGGAACGCCGGACATGGTTCGTTCAGTCTGGAAAGGCCCGTTCGTCGAGGGTTCTCTGCTCAAGAAAGCAGATGCCGCGCGTGCGTCCGGCCGTCACGACGTCATCAAGATCTGGAGCCGCCGCTCGACCATCCTGCCGCAGTTCGTCGGCCTGACGTTCGGCGTCTATAACGGCCACAAGCATGTGCCGGTGGCTATCAATGAGGAAATGGTGGGTCACAAGTTCGGCGAGTTCTCGCCGACCCGGACCTTCCACGGCCATTCGGGCGACAAGAAAGCCAAGAAGGCTTGAGGATTAACCGATGAGCAAACCAAAGCGCGAACGTAGCCTCGCGGACAATGAGGCCAAGGCCGTCGCCCGCATGCTGCGCGTCAGCCCGCAGAAGCTCAACCTGGTGGCGCAGCTGATCCGCGGCCGCAAGGCGTCTGCTGCGCTCGCCGACCTGCAGTTCTCGCGCAAGCGGATCGCGGTCGACGTCAAGAAGTGCCTGGAATCGGCGATCGCGAACGCCGAGAACAACCATGACCTCGAAGTCGACGATCTCGTCGTCGCCGAGGCGCATGTCGGCAATGGCATCGTGATGAAGCGTTTTGCTCCGCGCGGCCGTGGCCGTTCGGGCCGTGTGTTCAAACCGTTCTCGCACCTGACCATCGTGGTTCGTCAGGTCGAGGCCGAGGCAAGCGCTTAAGAAGGGCGCAGGAGAAGACGATGGGTCAAAAGATCAATCCAATCGGGCTGCGTCTCGGCATCAACCGGACCTGGGACTCCCGTTGGTTCGCCGGCAAGCAGGAATACGGCAAGCTCCTGCACGAAGACGTCAAGATCCGCGAGATCCTGCACAAGGAGCTCAAGCAGGCGGCTGTCGCCCGCATCGTGATCGAGCGTCCGCACAAGAAGTGCCGTGTGACGATCCACTCGGCCCGTCCGGGCGTCGTGATCGGCAAGAAGGGCGCCGACATCGACAAGCTGCGCAAGAAGGTTGCCGACATCACCTCGTCGGACGTCGTGATCAACATCGTCGAAATCCGCAAGCCGGAGCTCGACGCGACCCTGGTCGCTGAATCGATCGCCCAGCAGCTCGAGCGCCGCGTTGCGTTCCGCCGCGCCATGAAGCGCGCCGTGCAGTCGGCGATGCGTCTCGGCGCCGAGGGCATCCGCATCAACTGCTCGGGCCGTCTCGGCGGCGCCGAAATCGCGCGCATGGAGTGGTACCGCGAGGGCCGCGTGCCGCTGCACACGCTGCGCGCCGACGTCGACTACGGCGTTGCCACCGCGTTCACGACCTTCGGCACCTGCGGCGTCAAGGTCTGGATCTTCAAGGGCGAGATCCTCGAGCACGATCCGATGGCCCAGGACAAGAAGATGGCCGAGGGCGACAACGCGCCGCGTTCGCGCCGCGACGCCGCTTGAGGCAAAGCAGGAATTTGAGGGCTCAAAGCCATGATGCAACCTAAGAAAACGAAGTTCCGGAAGGCGCATAAGGGCCGTATCCACGGCGTTGCGACCTCTGGCGCGACGTTGGCGTTCGGCCAGTTCGGCCTGAAGGCGATGGAGCCTGAGCGCGTCACCGCCCGTCAGATCGAAGCCGCCCGCCGCGCGCTGACCCGTCACATGAAGCGCGCCGGCCGCGTCTGGATCCGCGTGTTTCCGGACGTGCCGGTGTCGAAGAAGCCCGCCGAAGTCCGCATGGGCTCCGGCAAGGGTGCCCCGGAATTGTGGGTGGTCCGGATCAAGCCGGGCCGCGTGATGTTCGAGATCGACGGCGTGCCGGTGCAGACCGCGAAGGAAGCGCTGTCGCTCGCCGCCGCCAAGCTGCCGATCAAGACGCGCTTCGTTGCGCGCATTGCGGAGTAATCGCCATGGCCGAGATGAAAGTTGAAGACATTCGCGCGATGAGCGACGACCAGCGGGAAGATGCGGTCCTGAACCTGAAGAAGGAACGCTTCAACCTGCGTTTCCAGCGCGCCACCGGGCAGCTGGAGAACACGTCGCGGATGCGGGAAGCCCGCCGCGACATCGCTCGTATCAAGACCATCGCCGCGCAGCTGCGCGCGAAGAAGAAGTAAGGGGCCTGCTATGCCGAAACGTACTCTGCAGGGCGTGGTCGTCAGCGACAAGCAAGCCAAGACCATCGTGGTGCGCGTCGATCGCCGCTTCACCCACCCGATCTACAAGAAGACGATCCGCCGTTCCAAGAACTACCACGCGCACGACGAGAACAACCAGTTCAAGCCGGGCGACATGGTCTGGATCGAGGAATCGAAGCCGATCTCGAAGCTGAAGCGCTGGACCGTGGTCCGGGGCGAACACAAGAAAACGGCCTGATACCTTCGGCCTGGCCGAAGTCATTCAGGGAAATTTTGAGCGCGCTAAAGCGCAGAAAGAGGACGAGGTGCATCAATGATTCAGATGCAGACCAACCTCGACGTGGCCGATAATTCAGGCGCACGCCGTGTCATGTGCATCAAGGTTCTTGGAGGTTCCAAGCGCCGCTATGCCACCGTGGGCGACGTTATCGTTGTGTCGATCAAGGAAGCCATTCCGCGTGGCAAGGTGAAGAAGGGTGACGTGATGAAGGCCGTCGTGGTCCGGGTCCGCAAGGACATCCGCCGCGCCGACGGTTCGGTCATCCGTTTCGACCGCAACGCCGCCGTGCTGATCAACAATCAGTCCGAGCCGGTCGGCACCCGTATCTTCGGGCCGGTGCCGCGCGAGCTGCGCGCCAAGAACCACATGAAGATCATTTCGCTCGCGCCGGAGGTGCTGTGATGGCTGCCAAGATCCGCAAGGGCGACAAGGTGATGGTGCTCACCGGCCGCGACAAGGGTCGCACCGGCGAGGTGTTCGAGGTGCGTCCGGACGAGAACAAGGCTCTCGTCCGCGGCATCAACATGGTGAAGCGTCACCAGAAGCAGACCCAGACCCAGGAAGGCGGCATCATCTCCAAGGAGATGCCGATCGACCTTTCCAACATTGCGTATGTCGGCAAGGACGGAAAGCCGACCCGCATCGGGTTCAAGATTCAGGCCGATGGCAAGAAGGTTCGTGTTGCCAAGAGCTCGGGAGCAGAGATCGATGGCTGATACAGCTTACACGCCGCGTCTGCGCGCGGAGTACGACAAGAAGATCCGCGGCATGATGACCGAGAAGTTCGGTTATGCCAACGTGATGCAGGTGCCGCGCCTCGACAAGGTCGTGCTCAACATGGGCGTGGGCGACTCCGTCAACGACCGCAAGAAGGCCGAGACCGCCGCTGCCGAGCTGACCCAGATCGCCGGCCAGAAGGCGATCGTGACCTATTCGCGGATCGCGATCGCGACCTTCAAGCTGCGTGAGAACCAGCCGATCGGCTGCAAGGTCACGCTGCGCAAGGCCCATATGTACGAGTTCATCGACCGCCTGGTGAACGTGGCGCTGCCCCGCGTCCGCGACTTCCGCGGCCTGAACCCGAAGAGCTTCGACGGCCGCGGCAACTATTCGCTCGGCATCAAGGAGCACATCATTTTCCCCGAGATCGACTTCGACAAGGTCTCGGAAGCGCGTGGCATGGACATCACGGTCTGCACCACCGCCAAGACCGACGACGAGGCGCGTGCCTTGTTGACCGCTTTCAATTTCCCGTTCCGGCAGTGAGTAGCTGAGCCAAAGCCACTCAAACGCGGATACCCAGGAGCCAAGCATGGCAAAGAAGAGTTCGATCGAAAAGAACAACCGGCGCAAGCGGATGGCGAAGAACGCCGGCCCGCGCCGCGAGAAGCTGAAGGCGATCATCGCCGACAAGACCAAGCCGATGGAAGAGCGCTTCGCGGCGACGCTGAAGCTCGCCGAGATGCCGCGCAACTCTTCGCCGACGCGCATCCGCAACCGTTGCGAGCTGACCGGGCGTCCGCGCTCGAACTATCGCAAGAACAAGCTTTCGCGCATCGCGCTGCGTGAACTCGGCTCCAAGGGCCTGGTTCCCGGCCTCGTGAAGTCGAGCTGGTAAGGGGAGGGTCGGAACAATGTCTACGCACGATCCGATCAGCGATCTCATCACCCGCATCCGCAACGCGCAGATGCGTTCGAAGTCCAAGGTCTCGAGCCCCGGCTCGAAGATGCGCGCCAACGTGCTCGAAGTGCTGAAGTCCGAGGGTTACATCCGCGGCTACGCCAGCGTCGAGCATGCCTCGGGCCGCAGCGAGCTCGAGATCGAGCTGAAGTATTTCGACGGCGAGCCCGTCATCCGCGAGATCGAGCGGGTGTCGAAGCCGGGCCGCCGCGTTTACGCCTCGGTGAAGAACCTGCCGCGCGTGAACAACGGTCTCGGCATTTCGGTGTTGTCGACGCCGAAGGGAATCATGGCTGACCACGAGGCGCGCGACGCCAACGTGGGCGGCGAAGTTCTCTTCACGGTGTTCTGAGGAAGGATTTTACGATGTCACGTATCGGCAAGCGGCCGGTGACGATCCCGTCGGGTGTGACGGCGACTGTCGAGGGCCAGACGGTGAAGGTGAAGGGGCCGAAGGGCGCGCTTCAGTTCGTCGTGCATGACGACGTCGAGGTGAAGTTCGAGAACGGCCAGGTCAAGGTCGCTCCGCGCGTCAAGACCAACCGGGCGCAGGCGATGTACGGCACCGCGCGCGCGCAGGTCGCCAACCTCGTCGAGGGCGTCACCAAGGGCTTCGAGAAGAAGCTCGAGATCACCGGCGTCGGCTACCGCGCCGCGATGCAGGGCAAGAACCTGCAGCTCGCGCTCGGCTACAGCCACGACGTGGTCTACGCGATCCCGGAAGGCATCACCATCGCGGTGCCGAAGCCGACCGAGATCACGATCACCGGCAACGATCCGCAGCGCGTCGGCCAGGTCGCCGCGGAGATCCGCGCCTACCGTCCGCCGGAGCCCTACAAGGGCAAGGGCGTGAAGTACGCCAACGAATTCATCTTCCGCAAGGAAGGCAAGAAGAAGTAACGGAGCCGGTCATGTCACTCAAGGTTACGAATGCCCGGCGCAAGCAGCGCGTGCGCCTTGCGCTTCGCCGCTCGGCAGGCGGCCGTCCGCGGCTGTCGGTGTTCCGCTCGTCCAAGCACATCTACGCCCAGGTCATCGACGACCAGAAGGGCGAGACGCTCGCCTCCGCCTCGTCGCTGGAGAAGACCATGCGCGACGCCGGCAAGACCGGCGCCGACATCGATGCTGCGAAGGCCGTCGGCAAGCTGCTGGCGGAACGCGCGGCGCAGAAGGGTGTCAAGGAAGTCGTGTTCGATCGCGGCGCCTACATCTATCACGGGCGCGTCAAGGCGCTCGCGGATGCGGCGCGCGAAGGCGGGCTCAGCTTCTAACCGAATTTGAACGATTACGAGGAAAGAGGCGCAAGCCTCCTAGAGATTGGAAAACACCATGGCAGGTGAACGCGAACGCGGCGGCCGCGAACGGAGCAGGGAGCGCGAGGAGCGCGACAGCGAGTTCGTCGACAAGCTCGTCCACATCAATCGCGTGGCGAAGGTCGTCAAGGGCGGCAAGCGCTTCGGCTTTGCGGCGCTGGTCGTGATCGGCGACCAGAAGGGCCGGGTCGGTTTCGGCCACGGCAAGGCACGCGAAGTTCCGGAAGCGATCCGCAAGGCGACCGAATCGGCGAAGCGCAACCTGACGCGCGTCGCGCTGCGCGAAGGCCGCACGTTGCATCACGACGTCGCCGGCCGTCACGGCGCCGGCCGCGTCTATCTGCGTACCGCTCCGGCGGGTACCGGCATCATCGCCGGCGGCCCGATGCGTGCGGTGTTCGAGACGCTCGGCATCCAGGACGTGGTGGCGAAGTCGATCGGCTCGTCGAATCCCTACAACATGGTTCGCGCGACTTTCGACGCGCTGAAGCATCAGGATTCGCCGCGCTCGGTTGCTGCGCGCCGCAACATCAAGGTCTCCACCCTGCAGTCGCGCCGCGTCGGCGGCGACGCCGAAGCGGTGGCGGAATAACAACGCGCGCTTCTCGAAGCGCTATTCGGAGTTACTGTCATGGCCAAGGCCAGCAAGACGATCAAGGTCGAGCAGACCGGCAGCGCAATCCGCCGCCATCACTCGCAGCGTTCGACGCTGATCGGCCTCAAGCTCAACAAGATCGGCCGGGTTGCCGAGCTGCAGGACACTCCTGAAGTTCGCGGCATGATCAGCAAGGTTCAGCATCTCGTCCGCGTCGTCGGCGAGTAAGCAGAGATAAGGAGAAGGGCGATGAAGCTCAGCGATATCGCCGACAACGCCGGCTCGCGCAAGAAGCGCATGCGTGTCGGCCGTGGCATCGGTTCCGGCAAGGGCAAGACCTCGGGCCGCGGCGGCAAGGGCCAGACCGCGCGTTCGGGCGTCCGCATCAAGGGTTTCGAAGGCGGCCAGATGCCGATGCATCGCCGTCTGCCGAAGCGCGGCTTCAACAACATCTTCCGGCTCGACTTCGCCGAGATCAATCTCGACCGTCTGCAGGAAGCGATCGACAACAAGCTGGTCGACGCCAGCGAGACCGTGACCGCCGAATCGCTGGTCAAGGCCGGCGTGCTGCGCCGCGCCAAGGACGGCCTGCGGCTGCTCGGCCGCGGCGAGATCAAGACCAAGCTGACCATCGAAGTGCACGGCGCTTCCAAGTCGGCCATTGCCGCGGTCGAAAAGGCCGGCGGCTCGGTCAAGATCCTGGCCCCCGCCAAGGAAGAAGGCGAGGCGGCGTAACATCTGCGTCATTGCCCGCGCGCGGCGCGGGCAATCCGCGGATCGAATGATGGACTTATCGAGGCCGAGCACCAGATAATGTCCGGTGTCTGCCGATTGCCCCGATAGAACGAGTTCTTGGGGCGTCGGCGAAGCGGGCTCCGGGAGAAAGCCGACCATGGTCTCAGCAGCCGAACAACTTGCCGCCAACCTCAATTTCGGACAGCTGGCGAAAGCCGACGAGCTGAAGAAGCGCATCTGGTTCACCCTGGGTGCGCTGCTTGTTTATCGGCTGGGCACCTATATCCCGCTGCCCGGCATCGATCCCAACATCTGGGAGCAGGTGTTCCGCAGCCAGTCCGGCGGCATCCTCGGCATGTTCAACATGTTCGCCGGCGGCGGTATCCACCGCATGGCGATCTTCGCGCTGAACATCATGCCGTACATCTCGGCATCGATCATCGTGCAGCTGCTGACCACCGTGTCGCCGCAGCTCGAGGCGCTGAAGAAGGAAGGCGAGGCGGGCCGCAAGACGCTGAACCAGTACACCCGCTATCTGACGGTGATCCTGGCGCTGTTCCAGTCCTACGGCATCGCGATCGGCCTCGAAGGCGCCGGCAATGTCGTCAGCGACCCCGGCATGTTCTTCCGGATCTCGACCGCGATCACGCTGACCGGCGGCACCATGTTCCTGATGTGGCTCGGTGAGCAGATCACCTCGCGCGGCATCGGCAACGGTATTTCGCTGATCATCCTGTCCGGCATCGTCGCCGAGCTGCCGTCGGCGCTCGCCAACATGCTGGAACTCGGCCGCCAGGGCGCGATGTCGACCGGCCTGATCCTGATCGTCATCGTGATGGCGGTCGCCGTGATCGCCTTCATCGTGTTCATGGAACGCGCCCAGCGCCGGCTCCTGATCCAGTATCCGAAGCGCCAGGTCGGCAACAAGATGTTCGAGGGCCAGTCCTCGCATCTGCCGCTCAAGCTCAACACCTCGGGCGTGATTCCGCCGATCTTCGCCTCGTCGCTGCTGCTGCTGCCGACCACGGTTGCGAATTTCAACGCCGGCAAGGGACCGGAGTGGTTCCAGTGGCTCACCACCCAGCTCAGCCACGGCCGTCCGCTGTTCCTGCTGCTCTATCTGGCGTTGATCGTGTTCTTCGCCTTCTTCTACACCGCGATCGTGTTCAACCCGACCGAGACCGCGGACAATCTGAAGAAGCATGGCGGCTTCATTCCGGGTATCCGGCCCGGTGAGCGCACGGCGGAATATATCGACTACGTGCTGTCGCGCATCACGGTGCTCGGTGCGATCTATCTCGCAATCGTCTGCCTGATTCCGGAAATTCTGATTTCCTATGCCTCGGTCCCGTTCTACTTTGGTGGCACCTCGCTTCTGATCGTCGTCAGCGTCACGATGGATACGGTGTCGCAGGTGCAGGGCTATCTGCTCGCGCATCAGTATGAAGGGCTGATCAGGAAGTCGAAGCTCAGGGGAGGCCGCCGCCGCTGATTGCGGCGCGGCTTCAAACTCAAAACACAGGTGTGCGGACGTCGCCCACCTAGCCGGGGGGCGAAACAGATATGAGATTGATCCTTTTGGGGCCGCCGGGCTCGGGCAAGGGAACCCAGGCGCAGCGGCTGGTGCACCGGCATGGCATCGTTCAGCTCTCGACCGGCGAGATGCTGCGTGCCGCGGTTGCCGCGGGCACCCCGGTCGGCTTGCAGGCCAAGGAGATCATGGCCAATGGCGGCCTGGTTCCCGACGAGGTCGTGGTGGGAATCATCGCCGACCGAATCGAGGAGCCCGATGCCAAGAAGGGCTTCATTCTCGACGGCTTCCCGCGCACCGTGCCGCAGGCGGAAGCGTTGGACGAACTGCTCCGGAAGAAGCACCTCAAGCTCGACGCCGTCGTCGAACTGCGCGTCAACGAGAGCGCGCTGCTCGCCCGAGTCGAGAAGCGTGCCGAGGAAACCCGTGCGCGCGGCGAGGAAGTCCGCCTCGATGACACGCCGGAGGTGCTGACCAAGCGCCTGGCGCAGTACCGTTCGATGACGGAACCGCTGATTCACTATTATTCGGAGCGGCGGAAGCTGCTGACCGTCGATGGCATGATGACCATCGAGCACGTCACCCGCGAGATCAACCGGATCCTGACCGCGCTCGGCGCGCTGGAACCGAAGGAGCACGAGGAGCCCAAGAGCGCTTCCAGGGCGGCTAAAAAGGCCAGGACGGCCAAGAAGACCGCCAAGAAACCGGCCAAGAAGGCTGCCGAATCTGCGAAGAAGGCCGCCAAAACGGCCGGGAAGGCCACCAAGGCCGCCTCCAAGGCCAAAGGCGCCAAGAAGGCCGCGAAGAAGCCGGCCAAAAAGGCCGCAAAGAAGTCTGCAAGGAGGGCCATTGGCGCTGCGAATGCCCGCCAGGGGGCAAAAGCCGCCAAAAAGGCGGCAAAAAAGCTCACGAAAAAGCGAGCTAAACGCTAGGAGCGGTTGACGAAACCGACATGAATCCTTTAATAAGCCCCGCATCCAAGTTGGATAGTTTTATGACGATGCCGGGCCCCAAAGGACACGAGGGGTGGGCGTCGTGTTCGCGTTTGTGGACACAAGCCCGCAAGTAGCAAGAACTTGAGAAGCCCGTATCCGTGATGGAGCGGCGACAGGAGAGAAGTCCGTGGCCCGTATTGCCGGCGTCAACATTCCGACCAACAAGCGCGTCCTGATCGCGCTTCAGTACATCCATGGCATCGGCCAGAAGAACGCTGCCGACATCATGGAGAAGGTGAAGATCCCGGTGGATCGTCGCGTCAACCAGCTGACCGACCAGGAGGTCCTCCAGATCCGCGAAGTCATCGACCGCGACTATCTGGTCGAGGGCGACCTCCGTCGCGAGGTCGGCATCAACATCAAGCGGTTGATGGACCTCGGCTGCTATCGCGGCCTGCGTCATCGCCGCGGCCTGCCGGTGCGCGGCCAGCGCACCCACACCAATGCGCGCACGCGCAAGGGGCCGGCCAAGGCGATCGCCGGCAAGAAGAAGTAAGTTTTGCGAATTGCAGGTGGGGAGTAGCGAATCGAAATTCGCTACTCGCCATTTGCGTTTTGAGGTGTAGCCGCTGGCACTACGGCGGCGTTGAGATCACAGGAAAGGTTTGAAATGGGCAAGGAAGCCACCCGCGTACGCCGCCGCGAACGCAAGAACATCGCCTCCGGCATCGCGCACGTGAATTCGTCGTTCAACAACACGACCATCACCATCACCGACGCGCAGGGCAACACCATCGCCTGGTCGTCGGCCGGCACGATGGGCTTCAAGGGCTCGCGCAAGTCGACCCCCTATGCCGCGCAGGTTGCGGCCGAAGACGTCTCCAAGAAGGCGCAGGAACACGGCATGCGCACGCTGGAGGTTGAAGTGGCCGGCCCGGGTTCGGGCCGTGAGTCGGCGCTGCGCGCGCTGCAGGCTGCGGGCTTCACCGTCACCTCGATCCGCGACGTGACCACGATCCCGCACAATGGCTGCCGTCCGCGCAAGCGTCGGCGCGTTTGATCTGTAAGTCGCGGGCGGCTTCTAGCCGCCCTGCGATGGTTTTTGGAATTGACCGCGCGGACTGATCCGCGATCTCCAACGCCAGGTTTGGCCATTCGATTGGCCCGATGACCGGCAAAGGGTGAAACAGTGACGATCCAGAAAAATTGGCAAGAACTCATTCGACCGAACAAGCTGCAGGTGACGCCGGGCTCGGACGCGAGCCGGTTCGCCACCGTGGTCGCCGAGCCGCTCGAGCGCGGCTTCGGCCAGACGCTCGGCAACGCGCTGCGCCGCATCCTGCTGTCCTCGCTGCAGGGCGCGGCGGTGCAGTCGGTGCACATCGACGGCGTGCTGCACGAGTTCTCCTCGATCGCTGGTGTCCGTGAAGACGTCACCGACATGGTCCTCAACATCAAGGACATCTCGATCAAGATGCAGGGCGAAGGCCCGAAGCGCATGGTCGTGAAGAAGCAGGGCCCGGGCGCCGTCACCGCCGGCGACATCCAGACCGTCGGCGACGTCACCGTGCTCAACCCCGATTTGCAGCTCTGCACGCTGGACGACGGCGCCGAGATCCGCATGGAGTTCACGGTCGCGACCGGCAAGGGCTACGTCGCCGCCGAGCGCAACCGTCCCGAGGACGCCCCGATCGGCCTGATCCCGGTCGACAGCCTGTTCTCGCCGGTCCGCAAGGTCTCCTACAAGGTCGAGAACACCCGTGAGGGCCAGATCCTCGACTACGACAAGCTGACCATGACGATCGAGACCAACGGCGCGATCACGCCGGAGGACGCGGTGGCCTACGCCGCGCGCATCCTGCAGGATCAGCTCAACGTGTTCGTCAACTTCGAAGAGCCGCGCAAGGAAGTCACGCAGGAGATCATCCCCGATCTCGCGTTCAACCCGGCGTTCCTCAAGAAGGTCGACGAGCTCGAGCTGTCGGTGCGTTCGGCAAACTGCCTGAAGAACGACAACATCGTCTACATCGGCGACCTCGTGCAGAAGTCGGAAGCGGAAATGCTCCGCACCCCGAACTTCGGCCGCAAGTCGCTGAACGAGATCAAGGAAGTGCTGGCCCAGATGGGTCTGCATCTCGGCATGGAAGTGCCGGGCTGGCCGCCGGAGAACATCGACGAGCTCGCCAAGCGCTTCGAGGATCACTACTGATCCGATTCTATCATCATGGCCGGGCTGTCCCGGCCATGATTCTACCGGGCGAACGCAGGTAGCCCACCTGAGCAACATGTCCGACGAACCGTCGCGGCAGATATAAAGTAAGGAATAGACTATGCGTCACGGCAAGGTTCATCGGAAGCTCAACCGCACCGCCGAGCACCGGCGTGCGATGTTCGCCAACATGGCGGCCGCGCTGATCAAGCACGAGCAGATCGTCACCACGCTGCCGAAGGCCAAGGAGCTGCGGCCGATCGTCGAGAAGCTCGTCACCCTCGGCAAGAAGGGCGGTCTCGCCCTGCGCCGCCAGGCGATCTCCGAGCTGCGCGACCAGGATCAGGTCAAGAAGCTGTTCGACACGCTGGCGACCCGCTACAAGGACCGCCAGGGCGGCTACACCCGCATCATCAAGGCCGGCTTCCGCTACGGCGACAACGCGGCGATGGCCGTGATCGAGTTCGTCGACCGCGACGTCGACGCCAAGGGCCAGGACTCCGGTCCCGCCCAGGACAAGGAAGCCGAGGCGGCGTAAGCCGGCTTCGAGCCAGGGTTTCGAAAGCGGCGCCTTCGGGCGCCGTTTTTGTTTGCGCCATGCCGCTTGATCCCCGTCGTCGTTCTGGCTTTCGCCAGGACGACATCGTCATTATCCTCCTCACGCATCAGTGAGATGCAATTGCGGCGCTTCATGCCGCGCCCGATATCTCCATCCACATCAACGGAGATGACAAATGAAAATCGACCTTTCCGGAAAGGCTGCGCTGGTGACCGGCTCGACCGCGGGCATCGGCAACGCCATCGCCAAGGGGCTGGCAGCAACCGGCGCCGAGGTCGTGGTCAATGGCCGCGGTCAGGCCAAGGTCGATGCAGCGGTCGCCGCGATCGCGCAGGCGGTACCGGGTGCGAAGGTGCGTGGCATAGCCGCCGACGTCTCGACCGCAGCCGGCTGCAAGGCGCTGCTTGCCGCGCTGCCGGAGGTCGACATCCTCGTCAACAATGCCGGGATTTTCGAGCCGAAGGGCTTCTTCGATATTCCCGATGAGGACTGGAGCCGCTTCTACGAGGTCAACGTGATGTCGGGCGTGCGGTTGTCGCGCGGCTACATGCAGGGCATGCTGAAGCGCAACTGGGGCCGCATCGTCTTCATCTCCTCGGAGTCCGGCCTCAACATTCCGACCGAGATGATCCACTACGGCATGACCAAGACCGCACAGCTTGCGATCGCGCGCGGGCTCGCGGAGCTGACCCGCGGCACCGCCGTGACCGTCAACTCCGTGCTGCCCGGACCGACGATGTCCGAGGGCGTCGAGACCTTCGTCAAGGATCTCGCCAAGCAGAACGGCCAGTCGGTCGAGGAGGCGGCCGCCAACTTCGTCAAGCAGCACCGGCCGACCTCGCTGCTGCAGCGCTTCGCCAGCACCGAGGAGATCGCCAACCTCGTGGTCTATGCCTGCTCGAAGCAGGCTTCCGCGACCAACGGCGCCGCGCTGCGGGCCGAGGGCGGCATCGTCAATACCATCGCGTGAGGGTGCATGGCGGCCTATGTGATTTCAGAGGTCGAGATGCGGGACGCTGCGGCATTCGAGGCCTATCGAACGCTGGCGGCGAAAACCATCGAGCAGTATGGCGGCCGCTACATCGTGCGCGGAGGCGCGGCTGAAGTGGTGGAGGGCGGTCCGGCGCCGAACGCGATCGTCATCGTCGAATTTCCGACCATGGCACGCCTGCGCGAATGGTACGGGTCACCGGAATACGCCGAGGCGCTGAAGCTTCGCGCAACCGCGCTGGAGCGGCGGCTGTTGTTCGTTGAGGGGGGACCGCCAAGCTAACCCTTGGCGCCGTCGAGAAACTCGCTGAAGCCGGCCGGACGGTAGGGGCCGAAGCATATCTGCTCCAGCACGCCAATTCCGGTCCGGTCGCCCTGGCGAGCGCGCACCACCTGCTGTACGTGCACGTTCTCGCGGGCCAGCGGATCGAGCGTCGCAGGATCGAACGACTCGCCGCCGATTTCGAGCTCGCCCTTCCACATGCCCTGGCCCCATTGCGGATGACCGTAGCCGAGGCCCTTCATCTGGAATTTGAGGATCGGATCGAGCGCGATGGTCGTGGTGTGGCCGTCGATGTCGACGAGATCGATTTCCGCCGACTGCGCCAGCCGCGTGTTCGGCACGTATTTGACGCGATGCCGCGCAGTCGCCACGCGGCGGTCGAGCCCGTCGACGACGCCGGGGATCTCGGCCTCGCAGCGGTAGAGCGGCGCAGTGATGCCCTCGCGGACCAGCGCCTCGCCCTGCGTCCCGTCGAAGAAGATGGCGTGCGAGATGTGGTCGTCCCAGACCAGCGGCGCCCACAGAAAGAACACGCTCGGCGGCGGCATCGGCGCGCCGCCGACATCGCGTTCGCCGACGTTGCGCACGCCCCAGGAGCGATCCTTGGTGCCGTAGCAGGTGCGATCGTCGACCTTGATCCCGCCATCGGGGTGACGGATGACGCCGCTCCAGCGGCCGAACTGGTCGAACCGGGTGGCATCCATCGCGCGGCGGCCGCCCGACCACAGCGTCTGCCGCGCTTCCTGGATCGCCGCCGTGCGCGCGGAGAAGGTCAGGTCGCAGGCAAGGCCGGTCACATTGTCGTCGAGCACGACCCGGGTCCGCAGCATCGGTTCGATCACCTCGAGCCTGAACGGGCCGACCTGCATCTCGGTGCGCTCGATCGGCGCCCGCCGCGACCCGTAGAAGCAGTGCTGCCGTCCGCCGCGCTCCACCACGCTGAAAGCGCAATCGAGGATCTTGCGATGCGGGTAGATCGCAATCCCGATGCCGAAATAATACGCGCCGTCGGCGGTATAGCCGTTGAACCAGGTGCGGTCATAGACATTGCGGTCGCTGGTTGAGGGAACCGCGATCGGCTCCGGCGTCTGATGGATGGGGAAATCGTCAAGTTTGTTGAGCACGCCGATCCCTTTCGATGTTTTTAGAGCAAGATGAGTTTGAATTGAATCGGTTCGACTACGCACTCACTCAACCTCTCCCCGATGGGGAGAGGTCGATTTGCGAAGCAAATCGGGTGAGGGGCTGCAGCTCTAGCGAGGGACCGGAACCCCTCACCCGGCGCTACGCGCCGACCTCTCCCAAGGGAGAGGTGAACCTCCGTCACCGATCCAGCTCAACCTAATCTCATCACGTCTCAGTCCTGCCAGTATGAGAAACTGTCGTGATCCAGGGCTTGCGCGCAGGCGCCGCGAGTCATTTTCAGGAACAGCGCATCGCCGCGTTCTGAGCGCTGCACGCTGAGCGCGGAGACGACGCCCATCATGATTCCATGCAGCGTGTAGCGCCGGTAATCCCGCCAGCACTGATCCCAGCCATAGTCGCGCACGCCGCGCCGGATCAGCTCGGAATGATATGATCGCACCAGATCAATTTCGTGTAATCGCCGCTCGGACGGGTCGATGCCGGCCGACAGGAAATAGGCGACGTCGACGATCCCTGGCCCCACCGTCAGCGTCTGCCAGTCCAGCGTCGCCATCGGACGAGTGTTGCCGCGGACCTCGAACAGCATGTTGTCGAGCCGGAAGTCCGCATGTTGCAACGTTCGGGGCGTCGATCGGTCGGACTGGTAGCGCGGTATCGCATCCGGAAGCATGTCGATCAGCGTCAAGAATTCCGGCTCGATCACGCCGCGATAGCGCTCCTTGTAGTGACCGATAATGCCGGGCAGCACCGCACGAAGGTCCCTGCGCCGGCTGGCGGCAACTGTGAAGCAATGCACCGTGTCGAGCGTCGGGTCGTTCCATCGCGGCGCATGCAGCGCGGCGGCCTCGGTCATGGCTGTCAGGCAGTCCGTGATCGCGCATCCGGCGAGCTGGTCGCCCGGTCGCGCGGGCGCCAGATCTTCCAGGATCAGCGTGAAGTCGTCGGTGGCCGGATCGATCTCGGCGAGGATCGGCCGCGGGGTGTGAATGGCGACGGTCGTCGCCAGCTCGCGATAGAACGCGACCTCGCGGACATAAAGCGTGTGCGCGGAGCCGGAACGGCGGCTGTCGGGATCCGCAGCCGGGAATTTGCCGACGACGCTGGCGGGAGCGTTCGGCTCATCGCCGTCATAGGTCAGACGAAATCGGTAGCTGTCGCCGACGAGGCCATTGCCGACGGGCTTGCGGACGAGATCGATGACCCTGACCTGATCGATCACACCGGCTTCGCGCAGTGCCCGCGTCATCCACTCCGGATCGATCCGCAACGGATCGGCCGTGAGCAAACTCATCGGTTTCCTCCCATCCCCTTGTATCCCCTTGGGGCGTCACCACCGTTCCGGCCGCGTCATGCGCGGCCCGATTGAGGACGGGGTGATCGTTGCCGCGGATCATACAGGCGATGGCGGCTTTGGCAAAAGCGCCGTGCCGGCCTGTGGGGATATCTCGGGAGGTGCGTAAGGTGGGGTAGCTGTTCTTATTGCGTTGCAGCCCCTCTCCACGGATCCTTTGGCCCAGCCGTCATTGCGAGCGAAGCGAAGCAATCCATCTTCCCGCAAGCGCGGTTGGATGGATTGCTTCGTCGCTATCGCTCCTCGCAATGACGACGGAGGCAGAGCCGCAATGCAATGGGCCTAACTGACCTAGGCAGCGGGCCTACCACCCTTCCAGCACGATCTTGCCGCGCGACTTGCCGCTTTCGAGCAGCGCGTGCGCGCGCTTGAGGTTGGCGGCGTTGATGGTGCCGAAGGTCTGGTCGAGCGTGGTGCGCAGCACGCCCTTGTCGATCAGGTCGGCGACATCGTTGAGCAGATGATGCTGCGCGATCATGTCAAATGTCTGGAACGACGAGCGGGTGAACATCGACTCCCAGTGGATCGACACCGCCTTGCCCTTGAACGCGGCAACGTTGAACTCCGGCGGATCGTCGATCAGGCCGAACTTGCCTTGAGGTGCGATGAAGTCGGCGATCGACTTGTAGTGCTGGTCGGTGAAGGTGAGGCTCGCGACGAGGCCGACCGGCGGCAGCTTCAACTTCTCGATCTGCTCCTTCATCGGCTGCGAGTGATCGATCACCGCATGCGCGCCGAGATCGAGGCACCACTTCTGCGACTCCGGCCGCGTCGCGGTTGCAACCACCGTCAGCCCGGTGAGGCGGCGCGCCAGCTGGATCAGGATCGAGCCGACGCCGCCGGCGCCGCCGGTGATCAGCAGCGTGCGCGGATCGAGGCTCTTGCCCGGCACCGCACCGAGCCGGTCGAACAGCAGCTCCCATGCGGTGATCGAGGTCAGGGGCAGGGCGGCGGCCTGCGCGAACGACAGCGACGCCGGCTTGTTGCCGACGATGCGCTCGTCGACCAGATGAAATTCCGAATTGGTGCCCTGGCGCAGGATCGAGCCCGCGTAGAACACCTCGTCGCCGGGCTTGAACAGCGAGACGTCGGGGCCGACCGCGTCGATCACGCCGGCCGCATCGAAGCCGAGGATCTTGTAGCCGCCATCGGTCGGCGCCGCGCGCTTGCGCACCTTGTAGTCGACCGGATTGGCCGAGATGGCCTTCACCGCGACACGGATGTCGCGCCCCTTCGGTTCGGGCTTGGCGATTTCGAAATCGACGAGCGAATCCGCCGCCTCGATCGGCAGCGACTTTTGGTATCCGATGGCCTTCATGCCTGGTCTCCCTGGTGGGCGATTGCCTGCCGTCTTACCTGTCGCGCTGGCGTCAATTTGGCAAGTACTGTAAATTCAGGGAACTAGTCCCCGTTTGGATACTATTGGGAAATATCAGATGAAACGGAAGAATTTTGCGCGCCGGCCGGGCTGCGCGGTCGAGGCCGCGCTCGACCTGATCGACGGCAAATGGAAGGGCGTGATCCTGTATCATTTGCAGGCCGGCACCCAGCGGTTCGGCGAACTGCGGCGGCGGATGCCCGGCATCACCCAGCGCATGCTGACCAAGCAGCTGCGCGCGCTCGAGGACGACGGTCTCGTGATCCGCAAGGTCTATGCCGAAGTGCCGCCGCGGGTCGAATACACGCTGTCCGAACTCGGCGAGAGCCTGCGTCCGGTGATCGATATTCTGAAAGCCTGGGGCGAGGGCCATCAGGAGCGGCTGTCCTGTGCGCCGGCACCGGAAATCGTTGTGAAGAAGAAGCGCGCTGCCTAATGAGCGTTCGCGCTTCACCTCTCCCGGAGGGAGAGGTCGGATCGCATCGCAAGATGCGATCCGGGTGAGGGATTACGCTCCACCGAGCAAGCGGCACCCCTCACCCGAATTGCTTCGCAATTCGACCTCACCCCATTGGGGAGAGGTAAGTTACCTCAGAACGCAACCTGCGTGCGCAGCGCGACCGCGTCGAACTTCGAGCCTGCATCGGCGCTCGAGGTCGCCGAGGCCTGCTTGGCGACGTCGCCGTGCAAATAATTCAGCATGAAGCGGACGTTGTTGTTGACGTACCAGTTCAGCGCGGCGGTGTAGACGGTCTGCCGTCCACCCGCGACGCCGACCGCCTGGCCGACCTGGTCGTTGAGGTTCATCGTGCTGACGCGGCCGGCGATTTCCCACGCGCCAATGCCGCCGCCGGCGAGCGAGAACGGATCGTGCGGCTTGATGCCGCCATAGGAGGCCGTGGCCGGATTGTAGGCGTGGTTCTCGCCGGTCAGCACGTAACCGACCTGCGCGTAGCCGCCGTCGAATTTCAGGCTCGGCGCGCCGAACGGCGGCAGCCCGGTATTCGCGGAGCGGTCGACATTGAACCAGTAATACTCGCCCTGTGCGATGAACGGGCCGTAGGTCGCGGCCGCCTCGACGCCGTAGACCTGCGCGCCGGAGACGTTGGCGATCGCACCGGTCGAGATCAGCGTCGTCGGATCGATGCGCAGCTCGGGCCGGTCGTTCAGCGTGAGCGTCTGCGCCTGCGTCAGCTGATTGCGCGGCGGCTGCACCAGCCATTCCGCGTCGGCGCCGATATGCACCGAGTAGTTCTTGCCGCTGATCGGATTGCCGGCGACGCGGACCACGCCGCCATACTGCTCGGACGTTCCGGCCGGCGTGACCGAGGACGCGGAGTGGATTGCGCCTGTCGTCGGCCCGGTGACATAGCCGCCGATCCAGAGCTGGTCGTTCCACCAGCGGGTGCCGGCGCCCGAGCGGAAATCACCGGCCGCGATGTTCTGCGCGATGATGCCGACCGAGGCGCGCTCCATGAACAGGATGTCGTTGGAGCTGGTCGATTCGTCCAGCGTCCACGGGATGTCCATGATGCCGCCTTCGATCGCCATCTTGCCGCCGAACGGCTTGAAGCCGGTGTAGCTCAGATAGGCATTCTCGACGCCGGAGGTGCCGCCGCCGGGCAGCGATCCCGCGGCCGCGCCGCCGAAGCCGTCGGCCGAGCCGCCGAAGTCGTAGATCAGCGCGTAGTTCCAGTCGCCGAAGAACTTGCCAACGATGCCGATGCGGGCGCGGCGCAGGTTCTCGCCGCTGTCGAGCTTCTGCGGCGAAGTGTTCGCGGTGTTCGGACGATAGTCGTAGCCGCCGACATCCCAGTGCACGCGGCTCGTGATCGCGACGCAGTTCTGTTCGTCGGCGGTGCAGATCGTCGGCCGGTTGTTCGGCATCGTCACCACGACGCCCGATGGCGCGACCGGGCCCTTCACCGGGATCGCGGCATTGGCGCTCGCGACGCGCGCGGCCTTCGCATCAGTTGCCTTGGCATCCGCCGC
Source organism: Bradyrhizobium sp. NAS96.2 (assembly GCF_001908235.1). Taxonomy (GTDB): domain Bacteria; phylum Pseudomonadota; class Alphaproteobacteria; order Rhizobiales; family Xanthobacteraceae; genus Bradyrhizobium. The sequence continues at coordinate 25,214 of NZ_LGHK01000042.1, read as the reverse complement.
CTTGGCATTGGCGTTTGCACTGGCCGCGGTCGCGGTATTGGCGTTGGTCTGCTTCTGCAGCTTGTCGAGCTTCTGTTCGAGCATCTTCAGCTGCTGCTTCAGCAGCGCGATCTCCGCGTCGCTGCCGCCTCCGGCCGATTGCGAATAGGCCGGCGAGGCGGCGAGCGCCCCTGCAAGCCCGATGGCGATTGCACCAACTTTTGTCGCACCCATTGTGCACCCCTTCGTGTTTGAAGTCCCCACTCACTCACTGAGACGTCCTAGGAGTCGAACGTGACTGACGCACGACAGTGCTTCCAGGCCTCGCAGTTCCGCTTGTTGTCCGCAGGCAACAAGCGGAGCGGCGCAGTGAGATGACAATCATCATAGATGCATGGCGGCGCGCTTCAACGCGACGGCCAGGGGTTTTGCACCGGTCCGGCGGGGGGCAGTTATCCGGCCGGGCGCCCTTCAATTGCCGTGCGAACACGCCTATATTCCGGCGTTTCCACGAGAGGTGAGAATGCTCCAACCCATCCGCTTCGCTGCCATATCCGCTCTGTGCACCTTGGCTTTCATAGGGAATCTGTCCCCGGCTGCGGCCCAGGATCGTCGCGTGCCGTCGTCGCAGGCCGAGCTCCAGCTGTCCTATGCGCCGATCGTGCAGCGGGTGCAGCCGGCGGTGGTCAATGTCTATGCCGCCAAGACGGTACAGAACCGCAATCCGTTCCTGGACGATCCGATCTTCCGCCGCTTCTTCGGCGTGCCGGGGCAGCAGCCCGAGCAGATGCAGCGCTCGCTCGGCTCCGGCGTGATGGTCGACGGCTCCGGCCTCGTGGTGACCAACAATCACGTGATCGAGGGCGCCGACCAGGTGAAGGTCTCGCTCGCGGACAAGCGCGAATACGAGGCGGAGATCGTGCTGAAGGACAGCCGCACCGATCTTGCGGTGCTGCGGCTGAAGGGCACCAACAAGGAGAAGTTCGCGACGCTCGACTTCGCCAATTCCGATCAGCTGCAGGTCGGTGACGTGGTGCTCGCGATCGGCAACCCGTTCGGCGTCGGCCAGACCGTGACGCATGGCATCATCTCGGCCCTGGCGCGGACTCAAGTCGGGATCACGGATTATCAATTCTTCATTCAGACCGACGCCGCGATCAATCCCGGCAATTCGGGCGGCGCGCTGGTCGACATGACCGGACGGCTCGCCGGCATCAACACCGCGATCTTCTCGCGCTCCGGCGGCTCGCAGGGCATCGGCTTTGCGATCCCCGCCAACATGGTACGGGTGGTGGTGGCCTCCGCCAAGAGCGGCGGCAAGGCCGTGAAGCGGCCATGGCTCGGCGCGCGGCTGCAGGCGGTGACGCCCGAGATCGCGGAGACGCTGGGACTGAAGCTGCCGACCGGCGCGCTGGTCGCCAACGTCGCACCGAACAGCCCCGCGGCGAAGGCCGGGCTGAAGCTGTCCGACCTGATCGTCGGCATCGACGGCACGTCGATCGACGATCCCAACGCGTTCGACTACCGCTTCGCGACCCGTCCGCTCGGCGGCAACGCGGAGATCGAGGTGCAGCGCGCCGGCAAGCCGGTGAAGCTGACCGTGCCGCTGGAGACCGCGCCGGACACCAACCGCGACGAGATCGTGCTGACCGCGCGCTCGCCGTTCCAGGGCGCGAGGGTCGCCAACATCTCGCCGGCGCTGGCCGATGAGCTGCATCTCGACGCCGGCGCGGAGGGCGTGGTGGTGACCGAACTCGCCGATGACGGCACCGCCGCCAATGTCGGCTTCCAGAAGGGCGACATCATCCTGGCGGTCAACAACGAGAAGATCGTGCGAACCAGTGACCTCGACAAGGTATCGAAGGCGGGCTCGCGGATCTGGCGCATCACGCTGGTGCGCGGCGGCCAGCAGATCAACGTGACGCTCGGCGGATGAGCCCGAAACAACCGCGCGAGGCCAGCAACCTGTTCGCCGCGGCGGGGATGGAGCAGGACGCGCCACACCCGCTGCCGGACCGGCTGCGCCCGCGCACGCTGGCCGACGTCGTCGGCCAGGATCACATCCTCGGCCCCGACGGCGCGCTGACCCGTATGCTGGAGACGCGCACGCTGGGCTCGCTGGTGTTCTGGGGCCCGCCCGGCACCGGCAAGACCACCGTCGCGCGGCTGCTGGCCGATGCGACCGAGCTGCATTTCGAGCAGATCTCCGCGGTGTTCTCCGGCGTCGCCGACCTGAAGAAGGCATTCGATGCCGCGCGCGCCCGCCGCGAGACCGGCAAGGGCACGCTGCTGTTCGTCGACGAGGTGCACAGATTCAACCGAGCGCAGCAGGATTCCTTCCTGCCCGTGATGGAGGACGGCACGGTGGTGCTGGTCGGCGCCACCACCGAGAACCCGTCGTTCGAGCTCAACGCGGCGCTTCTGTCGCGCGCCCGCGTGCTGGTGTTTCACTCGCTCGATACGGCTGCGATCGAACGGCTGTTTGCCAATGCCGAGAAGATCGAGGGCAAGGCCCTGCCGCTCGATGCCGGAGCGCGCGCCGTGCTGGTGCGGATGGCCGACGGCGATGGCCGCGCCTCGCTGACATTGGCCGAGGAGGTCTGGCGCGCCGCGCGCAAGGGCGAGGTGTTCAACGCCGAGCAGTTGCAGGCCATCCTGCAACGCCGTGCGCCGATCTACGACAAGTCGGCCGACGGCCACTACAATCTGATCTCGGCGCTGCACAAGTCGGTGCGCGGCTCCGATCCGGATGCGGCGCTGTATTACCTCGCGCGGATGTTCGATGCCGGCGAGGACCCGCTGTTCCTGGCGCGGCGCGTGGTGCGGATGGCGGTCGAGGACATCGGCCTGGCCGATCCGCAGGCGCTGGCGGTCTGCAACGCCGCCAAGGATGCCTATGATTTCCTGGGCTCGCCGGAGGGTGAGCTCGCGATCGCGCAGGCCGTGGTCTATCTCGCCACCGCGCCGAAATCGAACGCTGTGTACACCGCGTTTGGCGCTGCGATGCAGACCGCAAAACAGGGCGGCTCGCTGCTGCCGCCGAAGCACATCCTGAATTCGCCGACCAAGCTGATGAAGTCGGAGGGCTATGGCTCCGGCTATCAGTACGATCACGATCAGCCCGACGCGTTCTCCGGCCAGGACTATTTCCCGGAGGCGCTGGGCCGCCAGACCTTCTACGATCCACCCGACCGCGGCTTCGAGCGCGAGATCCGCAAGCGGCTGGATTACTGGGCGCGGCTCCGCAAGGAGCGGGGCGGGAGCTAGCTAGCTAGATGAGATTAGGCTGCGGCCGCGAATAGCGCGCGGTTCTGACTGCGACGTGGAAGCCTCAGTTGCAGGAGCCCGCAAATGCCATATGCAACAGCCTTGGGTCGAGGAGCATTTGTGTGACTTCTGAATATTAGAAATGTATCTCTGAGTTGCCCGACGTGTCAAGTTGGCTTGTCGAACGCCGGCCGTCGACTACTTTGCATGGGGTTGTTTTCGATATTTTGCCACGCCCGCTGCGACGGCTCATAACTGCATATCGCCGTGGCGCTTACTTCACGCTCTTCACGAACTCCAAAATCTCGTCGGTCAACCGCGTGTCCGGGGTGTTGATCGCATAGACCTCCGACATGTGGCTGTGCTGCGGCAGCATGAAGCTGCTCGCGCAACCGCTCGGCCGCTTGCAGCTGGCCTGCTTCAACAGCTCGAACTGCTCGACGAAGCGCGGCGGATCGAGCTCGGCGGCCGTGATCAGGAACGGGATCGGGCTTGCCACCAGGCCCTGCAGCGAGGAGCGCTCGGCGTAGCGCGACGGGTCCGAGCCGTAATAGGCGAGCTCGGCGTCGCCGGCCGGCGAGGCCGTCAGATCGTAGATGCCCGACACCATGATCGCGCCGGCCAGGCCGCCGCCCTTCACCTTGTGGAATTCGCCGTGCGAGAGATAGCTTGCGACATGGACCGCACCGGCCGACTGGCCCATCAGGAAGATGCGTCTGGGCTCGCCGCCGCGGCTGGCGATGTTCTCCGAGACCCACTGCACGATTGCGCCGACGTCTTCCGCGCCTGCCGGCCACGGGAAGGCCGGCGCCAGGCGATAGGTGGCATTGACGCCGACGAAGCCGCTCTTCGCGGCCCACAGCATGACGTTGTCGTAGAACGGGCTGCCGGGGTTGCGCTTGTTGCCGGCAATGAAGCCGCCGCCATGGATGTAGATCAGCACCGGCCGCGGCGGCGCTGCGGTGTCCGGCGCGAAGACGTCGAGCAGGTGGCGGTCGGCGGGGCCATACTTGACGTCGCGCTCGACCTTGACGCCCTGATAAGGCTCCTTCTGCTGCAGCGGCGCGTAGAGTGCGGCGGTCTTGGGCGGGTCGACGACGCGGCCGAGTTCCAGGAGCTTCCAGGCCAAATCTTCCGGCATCGGGCTTTGCTGGGCCAGCGCCGGGCCCGTGAGCATCAGGGCCGCCGCCAAAGCCGATATCGTCGATCTCATTCCAAGGCTCATTCCAAGGCTCATTCCGAGGCGCTGCTCGATTGCCGCAAGCGGCCGAACATGGCCGAGTCGCGCCGGATTCACACCGATTTCGCCGTGACGATTCGCGGCATTTGCGCTAGGCACAATGCAGGTCTGGAGCCGAAAAACCACCATGAGCCGCCGTATCAAGAGAACCACATCGCCGGGCGACCGTGCCAAGGGGCATGAAAAGGGACGCGACAAGGACCGCGCCAATGAACGTGGCAAGGGCGGATCGGCGCAACGCAGCCGCAAGCCGGATGATCGTAAATTCGGTGAGCGCAAGACGAGTGACCGGCCGTTCGCGCAGCGCGCGCCCGGAAAGCCGCCGCGCTTTGCCGAGCCGCGCCGCGACCGCCAGGAGCGGGTAGAGCCCGCCGCTGGGAAGCAGGCGGCCGAGCAGCCATTGCCGACCAAGGTGCAGACCGTGGTCGTCACGGCAGACGAGAACGGCATGCGTGTCGACCGCTTCCTCGAGGCGCGGTTTCCCGGCCTGTCGTTCTCCCATATCCAGCGCATCGTCCGGAAGGGCGAGCTCAGGGTCAACGGCAAGCGCGCCGATTCCAAGGACCGGCTGGAGGAGGGCCAGAGCGTGCGGATTCCGCCGCTGCGGCTCGACACGCCGAAGACTTCAGGCACGCTCTCGGAGGCCGAGGCGAAGACGCTGCAGGCGCTGAAGGACATGACCTTGTACGAGGACGACGACGTGCTGGTGCTGAACAAGCCCGCCGGCCTCGCCGTGCAGGGTGGCTCCGGCATGACGCGCCATGTCGACCAGATGCTGGAGGTGATGCGCGACGCCAAAGGGCAGAAGCCGCGGCTGGTGCATCGTATCGACCGGGAGACCTCCGGTTGCCTGCTGATCGCCAAGACGCGCTTCGCTGCATCGTTCCTCACCGGTGCGTTCCGCCATCGCTCTGCGCGCAAGATCTATTGGGCGCTGGTCGCCGGCGTGCCGAAGCCGAAGCAGGGCCGGATCTCGACCTACCTCGCCAAGGAGGAAAGCGAGGAGGACAGCATCATGCGGATCGCCGAGCATGGTGACGAGGGCGCAAGCCACGCGGTGACCTATTACGCCGTGGTCGAGGCCTCGGCGACCAAGCTCGCCTGGGTCTCGCTCAAGCCGGTGACCGGCCGCACCCATCAATTGCGGGCCCACATGGCGCATATCGATCACGCGATCGTCGGCGATCCCAAATATTTCAACAAGGAGAACTGGCAGCTGCCAGGCGGCCTGCAAAACCGGCTGCATCTGCTGGCCCGCCGCATCGTGATTCCGCACCCGCGCGGCGGCGTGATCGATGTCAGCGCGCCGCTGCCGCCGCACATGCTGCAATCCTGGAATCTGCTGGGGCTCGAGGCCGACCGCTTCGACCCGATCGAGAACGCTCCCGAGGAGTGACGGGCCGGGCGCCGCCCTGCAATATCCGTCGCGGACAGCAAGAACGATCAAACCGCGCCGCGCACAGCCTCTATGTTGCCGCGCGCCGGCGATTGCCGGCATGCCATCATCAAAGAGGCTGTCCATGACCGGGACCTGGCTACGCGTCGCGCTCTTTCTCATCGGCTCAGCGGTTGCCTCGGTGGCGGCGCATGCCGAGACCATGGTGCTCCGCGGCGGCACGCTCTACGCATCGGCCGATGCAGTTGCGCTGCCGGATGCGGCGATCGTGATCTCAGACGGCGTCATCAGCGCGGTCGGCAAGTCCGGCGACGTCAAGGTGCCCGCGGAGGCGCGCGTCATCGATTGCAGCGGCAAGACCGTGGTTGCCGGGTTCTGGAACAGCCATGTGCATTTCACGGAGCGTGTCTGGCACAACGCCGGCGAGACGCCGGCCGCGCCGCTGACGCAACATATGCAGGAGATGCTGACGCGGTGGGGCTTCACGACGGTGTGGGACCTCGGCTCCGATCCGCGGAACATCTTGCCGCTGCGCAAGCGCATTGCCGCGGGCGAGGTCGCCGGCCCCAACATCTTCCTCGCCGGCAGCGTCTTTCCGAAGGACGGCCATCCGGCCTATCTGCCCGCTGACATGCAGCTGCCCGAGGCGTCCACGCCGGACGAGGCGACGCAACTGGCGCGCAGCTACATGGACCTCAATCTCGATGGCGTGAAGTTGTTCACCGGTGTCTTCAAGGGCAACAAGCCGGTCGTGAACATGGACCCGGCGATCGCCAGGGCCGCGGTCGACGTGGCGCATGCGCAGGGAAAGCCGGTGTTTGCCCATCCGCAGAACAAGACCGGCGTCGAGACGGTGATCACGGCCGGCGTCGATATCATGGCGCACACCGATCCGAGCGAAGGCGGCTATGCGCCGGAGCAGCTGGCGCGGTTCAAGGCGCAGGGCATTGCACTGATCCCGACGCTGTCGCTGTTCACGACCGTTGTCCTGGATCCGGCCGTGACAAACCGACTGCTGGCCGCGACCGTCAACCAGCTCAAGCAGTTTTCGGAGAATGGCGGGCCGGTGCTGTTCGGCACCGATGTCGGCTTCACCAAGCTGTACGACACCACGCAGGAATATCAGCTGATGCACCGCGCATTGTCGGAGCGCCAGGTGCTGGCTTCGCTGACGACCAATCCGGCGCGGTACTTCAAGGCCGCGAAGAAAGGCAAGGTCGAGCAGGGCTTCGACGCCGATCTCGTGGTGCTCGACGGCGATCCGCTCAGCGATGTCGCCAATCTCGCGAAAGTGAGCACCACCATCCGCGCAGGTCACGTGATCTATCAGAAGCCGTGAACGCTGGCCGGGGAACACGCATATCAAGGGCGGCGTTGACGCATCTGGCAATCACTTGAACCAGTGCCGCGCCGTCACGAGATATAGGCCATGAAACGAGCCTTGATTGTTGCCTGCACCTTGCTTTGGGTCATCGGCGCGCCGAGCGCCTTTGCGCAAAGGCAAATCCTCGGGCCCGGTGGTTCGATCTACAATCCAACTCTGCCGCCGCCGCCACCGCCACCTCCGCCGCCCAAAATCGAGGTGCCGCCGATCCCCAAGATGGACGCGATCACGCAGCCGAACCTGCGTGCTCCTGCGCGCAGCTCGTTCGGCGACCGTGTCAGCCGGTGCCTGGACGAGGGCGCAGCCAGCGGCCTGAACCAGAGTGATCGCGCCGCCTATTCGCGATCCTGCGCCAATACGCGTGACTGACGCGTCAAGATCCCGGCCGCGCTATTGGGCGGGAAGGCGCAACGTCGTGAGGTCGGAGCCGACGATCGTCGTCCCCGTGAAGCCGCCTGCCTCGGCCGCGGCGCGGTAGTCCGCTTCGGTCAGCGCACCACCGGGCACCTTGTAGGGTCCGTGATGCGTCGCCCCGACCTGCGGCGCCAGATGGGTCAGCATCAGGTATTTGGCGCCGGTGCGTTTCGCCATGGCGCCAAGGTCTGATGTCAGGCTCTGGCGATAGTAAACTGGAGGCGGCATGCCGCTGTCGCGGTCCGGACCCATGATCGGATGTATGGTCGAGTGCACGATCACCTCGGCGCCTTGCGCCAGCCTTTCGACTTGCGCTGATGTCGAGGTCGGGCGCGGTGGCGCGGGGCTGTCGTTGCTGGCGTCGCCGCCGATCACGACGCTGCCGGCCGGCGTGTCGACGCGAAACGAGGCGTGACCGGCGACGTGGGTGGAGCGGATCGCGCTCACCTTGACGTCGCCCTTCGTCCAAACCACCTGCGGCTCGTCGCCCGGCTCGAACGTGATGAGGTGCGCGAGCTCGGCAGGTCCGCCCGCCAATCGTCTCTTGTCCTCCGAAACCCGTTGCGCGACCTCGCCGGATTGAACGAAGGCGTCACCGATATGCGTCACGAACTTGCCGCAGCTCATGGTGAAGCCGAGGGGCGAAGACACATCGCTGCTGCACACGACATCGACCTTGGCCCCGCTGGAGCTCCAGTTCCAGCGCGCGAGCAGGAGGTCGACGAAGCCCTCGGTGTGGTCCGAATGCATATGGGTGAAGAACACGGCATCGAGCTGACCGGGATCGACGTTCAGCTGCGACAGCCGCAACACGGTGCCGCGGCCGGCGTCGAACTGCAGCTTCGTCGTGCCGCAGCCGGCGCTGTCGTCGCCAAAGCGCACAAGGGTGCCGGCGCCGGCGACGCCATTGATGAGGGCCGGCCCGCTCATCGTGCCGGTCAAGGTAACGAGCATGCAAGGCGCGGCTTGGACGGGAAGCGGCAGCAGCTGCCAGATGGCGATCAGCAAGGCCGTCGGAAGCAAGAAGCGCCGCATGCTATCGGCTCCGGTGTCGTTCCGATGATCGAAGAGACTGCCGAAGTTCGCGCCGTATCACAAGCGCTCGGCCACACCGCATCGAGACCTTGTGATCATGCGATCCGCGCCGTTCTGACGCTCGCACAAACGAAATCCGCCGGCCTTTCGGGCCGGCGGATTGTGTGTCGTCAAAAGCGGTGGTCAGTTATTCCAGTTGCCACCCTGGTCGTCGCCGTCACCATGGTGGTGATGGCCGCCGCCGTCGAAGTCGAAGAAGTCGAACATGTCGCTGAGCGCCGGGCTGTTGACCGGAACATAGGGATTGCCGGGCGCCGCAACCGGGTTCGGGAAGTTGTCGCGGCTGCGATGGGTGATCGGCTCCAGGCGCCAGTTCCGCTCGATGAATTTGATGATCGAGACGTGATCGGCATATTCATGCGAGATGTGGCCTTGCCGCGCGTACGGCGACACCACGATCATCGGAATACGCGTGCCGTCGCCGAAATAGTCGAGCGGCTGCACGTAGCCGGAGTCGAAGTAGCCGCCACCTTCGTCGAACGTGATGAAGATCGCGGTATCCTTGGCGTAGTCCGAGGCCTGGACCTGGTCGACGACCTTCTTCGCGAAGCCTTCGAACAGATTGAGCTTGGACGACGACGGGTGACCGTCGGTGAAGCCGCTCGGCTTGACGATGGAGACCGCCGGCAGCGAGTGCTTGGAGAGGTCGGAGTACAGATCAACCGAGTCCTTGATATGGGCTGCGACCTGCTCCGGGTGCGACATGATCGAGGTGTCGTACTGGAACGGATTGCAGATGTTGCAGTACTCGTCGGCGGTCGGACCGGCTACGCCCCAGTTGAGCTGATAGGGATCGTTGACGTAGTTGTTCCACTGGTCGCCGTAATACTTCCAGGAGATGTTCCGCTCGTTCAGGCTGTCGCCGATGCTCTTGCGGGTCGACGGCGGGATCGTGAACGGCGTGTTGGACGGATTGGTGTCGGTGTAGGCGTTCTTGCCGTTGCCGAAGTAACCCGGGTTGTAGTTGTTCAACAGATAATAGTGGCCCGGCTCGCAATTCGCGTTGATCCGGATGTTCTTCAGATAGTCCAGGATCGGCTTGACGCCGGGCTGGCTCGGATCCGAGCAGTCGCTGTAGGAGCCGCCGCCGGACACCGGGCTGGTCTGGAAGGGCGGCGCGAAGCCGCCATTGCCGCCGGCGCCGTAGCCGTCCTCGGTGTACCAGTTGTTGGTGCCAGCAGCCGGGTTCGGATTCTCGATCTCATGGACGATGCCGGCGTCGGGCGTGCCGCCGAACACCTGCGTGCCGTTCGGCGGGACGGCGGCGTTGCCGTAGGTGTCGCTGAAGTAGAGCATGTCGGCATGGCCGAACATGATGTGGTTGGCACCGGTGCCGCCGTTGACCGACTGGTGGAAGTTGTCGCTCATCGCATATTTCTGCGCCAGCGAGGTGAAGTAGGGCACGTCGCCCTTCTGCACGTTGTAGAAGCCGAGCGCCGTCGAGCCTTCACCCGTGGTCGTCGCCGTCGGCGAATAGTCGGTGGAGAAGTTCGAGGGCTGCGCCGCGCCGTTGGCGCCGGCGCCGACGGTTACTTCGACCCAGGCGAACAGATTGGCACCGCAGCCCGACGGATTGTCGCGGCTGGCCGCCGAGTGGTTGCAGTTCAGCTGCTGCCACATTTGGTAGAAGCGATGCACCGGGCTTGCCGAATAGGAGTCGTAGGGCATCGCATCGCTGTTGGTGAGCTGGAACGGACCGGCCGGCAGCGCGCTGACATTGGTGATGCGCTGATCGGGGGTCTGCGAGGTCTGACCGGTGCCACCGGAAAGCAGGAACTGGTAGTATTCGGACGGCAGGCCGGATTCCGACTGCTGCGCCAGCACCAGCGAGGCCTCGCAGGTGGTGATCGGCGAGCTGCCGCACTTGTTCGGGATGTAGGAGACCTTGGGACCTCCGACCAGCGGAGCCGGCAATTGATCCTTCGGGAAGTTCTGCTTCGGCGGGCTCAGCAGGAACGCATCGTTCGGGCCGTTATCCATGGCCGCGTGCTGATGCGCCTTTTCGAAGTTCGGCCCGGGGATCGCATTCTTGTTGCCGTCGAGCTTGACGATGCCCTGCGAGAGCAGGTTGAACACGCTCTCGCCGCGTCGCTCGGGCACGTAAGTCGCGAACACGTGGTCGAAGCTGCGGTTCTCGCCGATGATGACGATCACGTGCTTGATCGGCGAACGGGTCTCGTGTCCACCGTGGTGATCCCAGTCCTGCGCAAGGACGGGGCCGGCGGTGAACTGGCCCAGCGCCAGTGCGCTGAGGGTGAGGCGGCAACTCTGCAGCCAACGTGACTTCCGCTTGTCGCGCATTAAAGCTCTCCTTTTTGCTGGTTGAGCGGCTTGGTGGAACTTGCAGTGTCTCGCGGCACGACCTTGATCCGCCCCATCATGCCGCCGTCCTCATGCTCGAGGACGTGGCAGTGGTAGACGAAGGTGCCGACGATATTGAGATCGCGGAAATCCATGCGCAGGCGCACGCTCGGATATTTCAGCATCCGGGTGTTGTAGTAGGGCACGTTGACGGTATCGCGCAGGAACGGCTCGTTGACCGCGATGCCGGACCAGTCGAGCAGCTGGAAGTGAAGCTGATGGATGTGGAAATCATGCAGCTCCATCGAGCGGTTCTCGATGATCCAGTCCTCGACGTCGCCCTGCCGCACGGTGATGTCGGGAACATCCGAATGCGGATCGAACGGCTTCGGCGTCTCGCCGTCGAGGGTCATGAAGAACTTGGTCGGGCTGTTCGGATCGTTCGGATTCTCCGGCTGCTCGGAGAAGAACAGTTTTCTGACGCGCACCGGTGCGACGTTGCCGACCCACGGCCGCTCAGGTCGCGGCAGCGGCTCGGCGTGAGCGGGCAGGGCCGCCTGCGGCTCGCCGGCGTTGGCCGAGGCCGTGACGGCGAGCAGCGCGCGGTTGGGGTCGTTTTCGCCGGCAGGGCCGGTGTCGACCGCGCGCGTCACCAGCAAGGCTGATGCGCCGGCGGGCGGTCCTTCGACGATGAACTCGGCGCGCGAGCCCGGCGGCAGGCCGATATGGTTGACCCATTGCACCGACGGCGACGGACTGCTCTGAAACTGCAATGGCACGCCGTCGAGCCCGACGATGCCGATCTGCTGCGGCGCGCGGCCGACCAGCAGCGCGAGGTTGAGATAGGTGATCGCGGATGCGTTCAGCACGCGCCAGAGCTGGCGCTCGCCCGGCTTCATCGTCAGCCTTGCCGGCGGATAGTTCGGATAGGGCACCGGCACGAAGTTGACGGAAAGGTCCTTCGACGGCTTGCCGAAGCCGGTGCCGGAATTGGCGACGTCGCCGTCATTGTCGAGCTGGCTCTTGGTCATGACCGGCTCGAATTTCGACGGCGGTGCATCGGGATTGACGAGATCCTGGTCGCGGATCACGAGCACGCGCTCGGGCAGGCCGGCGAGCTGTGGATCGGCGCGCTCGATGCCTTCGATGATGATGGCGCCGGAGGCGCCGCCGAGCACCTGCGTCTTGCTGAAGCCGTGCAGATGCGGGTGGTACCAATAGAGGCCGGGCGCCGCGTCGTCGGGAATGCGCAGACGATAGTCGAACGGCGCATCGTCGGGCTGGACCGATGTTTTCAGCACATCATCCTGATGGCAGACCGGCGGCACGGTCAGCCCGTGGAAGTGCAGATTGGTCGAGATCGGCGTCATCGCACCGCTCTCGCAGATGTCGGCTTGCTTCCGCGTCGTGCAGATCGGCGCGCCGGCGAGCGGACGGTCGATCGCGGGCGTTGCCGTATCGAGATCGACGAGGTCGTTCTTGAAATGAATCACCAGCTGATCGCCCGGCTTCAGCCGCAGGGTCGGCGACGGCTTACCGTCCGGTGTCAGGTAGCAATAGCGGCTCGTTCCATCCGGCATCTTCTCGTCGTGGATGGTGAGGTCGGTTTCAAGCACGCCGTCGCGGCTGCGCAATTCAGCGGGTTCGGCGATCGCACTTCCGGGATCCGGCCGGGCACAAACGTCCTGCTGCGTTCGCGGCGCATCCTGCACGCTTGCTGCGGCGAGCCAGGTCGTCATGCCGCTCGCAGCAAGCCCGAGGCAAGCCGCGGCAATGACACAACAAACGGTCGAAAGTCGTCGTGCCACGCCGCCCCGCTTATACGCCGCCACGCGCGCGCAAGCGCGCGACCGGCGCCACGCGTGACGTCAGTCCACGTCTTGCGACCGCAACGGTCGACAAATGCTTCTGTTTGGTATCGGGACGCTAGCCGCGCGTTGTTGCCGAAATCTGGCAGGTTTTTAACGCACAGATGACAGAAATTTGCGGCACTTCGACGCAGCGGTGTGCGCGATCCTCAAACCTGCTGAGCGATCAATCGGATGACCCATTCGCCGACTGAATTGCGGAGATACCAAGACGCGCAGCCAATCGTCAGATATTTTTTCGGTGTCGCCGATCCCGTCATCTTCCGTGGTGCCGACAAGTGAGTTTAGCGCCTGAACTGCGTCAGAAACATCCGCAATGAATCGTGCGGGCTCTCGACATCCGCGATCACCCAGCCGTCGGGTCCGTTGACGACGATGAAGTCGAGCGTGACCGCGCGGCCCTCATTGTCGAAGGCCACAGTCACATCGGTCTTGTCGAACTGGCGGCGCGGCGTTGCGATCGAGATCGGGCCGATCCGCCAGGTCGGGCTCTGCACCAAAAAATCGTACGGCGCATCGTGCAGGGCGGTCCAGGCGCCGCGCAGGCTGGGGTCGAAGAATTGCCGGGCGGTTTCCTCGTCGCGCGGCAGGCCATTGGAAAACGCGGGGCTGCCTTGTCCATAGAAGGCGTAGACGTTGCGGATCAGCGATTCCGGCGTGCGGAACCCGGCGTCGGCGGGACCAGCCCCGAAAACCGCCGCAACGAGCGAGACACCCGCGAGGAATTTGCCGCGTCCCATCAGCTTTATTTGCCTCTGCCGCTGACATATCTTGCAGGAAATCCCTGGAAACGAAAGCCGGCTGGCGCGATGCGCGAACTCTTCGACGATATCCCTGAACAAGCTCCGCTCGATCCGCAGGAGGCGGTGCGGCGCCACATCCGCATGCCCAAGCGCAAGCGCTTCTACACCAGCGCCGCCGTCACCGATGTCGACGGCGGATTTTCGATCACGCTCGATGGCAAGCAGATCCGCTCGCCGTCCGGCAAGCCGATCGTGGTGCCGACCCGCGCCATTGCGAATGCGGTTGCCGCCGAATGGAATGCGCAGGGCGAGACCATCGATCCCGTGACCATGCCGCTGACGCGCCTCGCCAACAGCGTGGTCGAGGGGGTGATCGATCGCGTCGACGAGGTCGCCGACGACGCAGCCAAATTCCTCGGCAGCGATCTGCTGTTCTACCGCGCCGGCCATCCCGAGACGCTGGTGGCGCGCGAGGCCGAGCATTGGGACCCGATCCTGTTCTGGGCCGCTGATACGCTCGGCGCCCATTTCGTGATGGCCGAGGGGGTCATGCATGTCGGCCAGCCCGAGCCTGCGATCAAGGCAGCGCGCGCCGCGTTCCCGACTGATCCCTGGCCGGTCGCCGCGCTCCATGTGGTGACGACGCTGACCGGTTCGGCGCTGCTGGCGCTGGCTTTGGCGCATGGTGTCCGTGACGAGGATCAGGTCTGGGCCGCCGCCCATGTCGACGAGGACTGGAATATCGAGAAATGGGGCGTCGACGAGGAGGTCGCGGCGCGCCGCGCCGCCCGCCAGGTCGATTTCAAGGCCGCCGCCGGCGTCCTCAGGGAATTCAGGCCGGGTTAACGAGACCTTTACGGCGCCGGGCTAGCCTGCGGCACATCCCTCGTGCCTGGCCGAGATCTCCGACATGGCTATCGCCGTCAATCCCGTGCTGCCGGTGCTCGCCTCGAAGGAGGCGGACAGCGTTGCGCCGGACCTCACGCTCGAGGCGGGCAGCGTCATCAAGGCGCAGGTCCTGAAGGTGCTCTCCGCCGATCTGGTGCGGATCGCGATTGCGAGCCTGTCGATCGATGTGCAGACCGAGGTGCCGCTGCAGCAGGGCCAGAACCTGCAGCTTGCGGTGTCGCACAGCAATGACGGCATCCGTCTGCAACTGGTTGGATCGGGCGCGGACACCGGCGATGCGGTGCAACTGTCGCCGGGCGCGGCCAACGCCACTGCCGCGCCGCAACCCGTCGCCACGGCGCCGAAGGCTGCCCTGACGCCGCTCGAGCGCATCACCATCACCGCCACCGCCCAGCATGCGGCGGCGGTGCAGGGCAGCCAGGCTCCGCTGTTTGCCAATCTCACCGCGGTCGCGTCAGCCAATCTGCCGCCAAAGCTGCAGGCCGCGATCGCGCAGGTGCTGGCGCAGCAGACCGGTCTCGACGAGAATTTGAGCGGAGATGCCGTGAAGGCCGGCTTCCAGAAGTCCGGCCTGCTGTTGGAGGCGACGCTCGCGTCGGGTGTCGCGCCGGCGAGCGGCAGTGCGCCCGACCTGAAGGCCGCGCTGATCGTGCTGCGCCAGGCGCTGACCTCGCTCGGCGCGGGTGACGCCGCGAGACCTGCGCCCACGCCGCTGCAGCAACCGGCACTCGCCAGCGCTGGCACGTCGCCGAGCCTTGTGCCATCTGGCGCACCGGACCTCGAGGTTCAGGAAATCCTGTTGCCGCAGGCGCGGGTGCCGGTTGCCGAGGATCTCACCCGCGGTGCCACAGGGCTCGCCGGCGCGCTCGCAGATGCGCTCGATGCCGGGCCGTCCGCGGGTGGCGCGCTCAACCTCATTCAGGAAGCGCTGCATGAGCTCGGCAACCCGGCACGGCAGGGCGCCGTGCCGCGGGAGATGCTGCCCGGCGATGTACCCGCGCGTGGCAGCATGCCTCCACCGCCGTTTCACGGCGCGCTGCCGTCGGCTCAGGCCGTCGCCGAGGCCTCGATCGCGCCAGGCGCGCCGCTCGCAACCACCGCGCATCGCCTGCTGGAAAACACCGACGCGGCGCTGGCGCGGCAGACGCTGCTGCAGGTCGCTTCGCTGCCGGGCCACGGCGATGCTGCGCGTCCGCAGCTCGACGCGATGGTGCCGCGCTGGAATTTCGAGATCCCGTTCCTGACCCAGCAGGGCACGGCGATGGCGCAGTTCGAGATTTCCCGCCACGGCGGCGGCAACGAGGTCGAAGCCGTCAAGCGGGTGTGGCGGGCGCGCTTCACGCTCGACGTCGAGCCGGCCGGACCGGTGCACGCGCTGGTCTCGCTGAACGGCGAGCGCACCTCGGTGCGGATGTGGGCGGAGCGCCCCTCGACCGCCGCGCAATTGCGCGCCGGCGCGTCCGAGCTGAGCCTGGCGCTGAGCAGGGCCGAGCTTACGCCCGGCGATATCGAGATCCGCGACGGTAGCCCGCCGCAACCGGCGACGCCGCGCGCCGGCCATTTCCTGGACCGCGCATCATGAGCGAGACGCACAACCAGCTCGCGGTCGCGCTGCACTACGATCACGCCGGCGCGCCGCGCGTGGTGGCAAAAGGCAAGGGCGCGATCGGCGCCAAGATCATCGAGGTCGCCAAAGCCAACGACATCCCGATCGAAGAGAACGAGGTTTTGGCCGGCGCGCTCTCCAATGTCGAGCTCGGCGACGAGATCCCGGCCGAGCTCTACAAGGCCGTCGCCGAGGTCTTGGTGTTCGTGCTGCGGATGTCGGGGCGGGCGCGCTGAGCGCTTTCAATCGACAGTGCCTGTTGCCATCCTTTCACCACGATGGCATCCACCATCGTGGTCAACCCGAAACAGTTCAGGTCTCCTCGTGATCCATCGCCGCCATGCGCTCGGTCTGCTTGCTGCCGCCACGATTCTCCCGTCGCGCAGCTTCGCCAACGTGTCCTACCAGCGCAGCGAGTTTCGCGAGGACCTGCAAAAGCGGTTCTTCGATCTCGGCACCGAAGGCACCTTCGTCGGCTACAAGATCGACGACTATCTGATCATCGCGAGCGACAAGGTCCGTTCGGGCGAAGGCAGGCTGCCGGCTTCGACCTTCAAGATCCCGAACGCGCTGATCGCGCTCGACACCGGTGTGGCGCAGGATCCCGACAAGGACGTGTTCAAGTGGGACGGCGTCACCCGCAGCATCGAGGCCTGGAACAAGGATCACACGCTGCGCTCGGCGATCGCGGTGTCGGCCTTTCCGGTGTTCCAGGAGATCGCCCGCCGCATCGGCGAGGAGCGGATGAAGAAATATCTCGATACGATCGACTACGGCAATCGCGACATCGGCGGCGGCATCGACCAGTTCTGGGTCAAGGGAAACCTGCGGATCGATCCGGTGCAGCAGATCGATTTCCTCGATCGGCTGCGCCGCGGCGTGCTGCCGGTCGGCAAGCGCAGCCAGCAGCTGGTGCGCGACATTCTCCCGGTGACGAAGGTCGGCGACGCCGTCATCCGCGCCAAGACCGGCCTCACCGACAAGGAGCACGGCTCGCTCGGCTGGCTGGTCGGTTGGTCCGAGAAGGGCAGCGACATCACCGTGTTCGCGATGAACATGGACTGCAAGACGCAAGCGCAGATCGACGCGCGGATGAGCGTCACGCAGCAATGCCTGACCGATATCGTCGCGCTGTGACGGGCTGATCTACGCACAGCGCGGCTGGTCGTCACCTCGCGGCTCGACTAGCATCCTCCGACAAAAGCAAAACCGGAGGAATCATGCATTCGGCAACAGTCTGGCTCTCGTCGCTCACGCTGGCCGCGGCCGGCGGCTGGCTCGCGGCCACGATGTTCTCCGCGCCCGTCACCAGCAAGGAGCCGCGCTTCCCGCAGCTCACGATGGATCAGCTCAACGACCTGCAGAAGCCGCTCGGCGAGCAGATCATGAAAGTGTCGAGCGTCGGCATCGGCGGGCCCTACAATCCGATCATCCGGAGCCCGGTGCTCGGCCAGCGGCTCTATGATCTGTTCTATTATCTGCGCTGGCAGACCTCGGTGCCGATCAGGCTGAACGAGTTCGCGATCCTGATCATCGGCCGGCAGTGGCGCTCGCAGGTCGAATGGTTCGCGCATGCGCCGCTCGCGGCCAAGGCCGGACTGTCGGCCGACGTGATCGCCGAGCTGAAGGCCGGCAACCGTCCGTCGAAAATGGCCGACGACGAGGCTGTGGTGTACGACTTCGTCACCGAGCTGACCACGACCAAGAAGGTTTCCGACGCGACCTATGCGCGGGCTAAGACGATCTTCAACGATCAGCAGATCGTCGATCTCACCGCGCTCGCCGGCAATTACGTGATGGTGGCGATGATCCTGGCGATGGCGGAGGAGACCGTGCCGCCGGGCAAGGAAGAGCCGTTCAAGATTGGCGAGAAATAGCGACGCGGACTTCGCTTCACCTCGCCCCGTAAGAGCGGGGCGACGCAGCGCAGCGCCGCTCGACCTGATCTCATCACGCGCTAGTGCCGCGCGAGCGTGAGCGAAACCGCCGTCACGTTGCTCTGCTGCGGACGGATCGACACGGATTGCTTGCCGCCACGCGTGGTGAGCGAGAGGTCGGCAGAGAAATTGTCGCCGCGCGCGGCGGCTTCAACGCGATCGCCGCTCGCGCGCCCCGAGATCGTTCCGGACGCATTGCGGCTCGCCTCGGTCCATGCACCGGAGATGGCGCCACCGCGATATGCGACGTCACTGGTGAGGTCGAAATTGTAACTCGCGCTGGCGCATTTGAGCGACAGGCGAAGTTCGGCGCCGGTGCCGTCGACGTCGTATTTGGCGCGGCAGCGCAGTTGCTCCTGCATGCCGTCCGATGTCGTGAGCGTGCCTCCGCCGGACCACGAACCCGCCATGGCGAGCAGGGGCGAGGCGGGCGCGGCCTGCAAGGGCGATGCGAGCGCGCCGAGCGACAGCAGCACGAGGCTGGTCTTCGCGATGTTTGATCGAGACATCCTGGGCTCCTCTACCGGTTGATGCCTCATAACGCGGCAGGGTTCCGAAAGTTCTTACCGCGCGCCGTCGCGCGCAAGGCCGGTTCCGGGTCGACCGAAGATCAGCGCCCGATCGCCCGCTGCAACACCGGCATCAGTTTCGGGTCGCTGCACTGCGCGACGTTGAAGCGCATGAAGCCGGTGGCCGATTGCGTGGTGCTGAACACGTTGCCCGGCGCCAGCACGATGTTGTCGGCGAGCGCGGCGCGCGCCACGTCGGCGGAATCGCAGCCGTCGGGCAGGCGGCACCAGAGCTGGAAGCCGCCGCGCGGCATCAGCCACGGCTGGATGCCGATGCGCTGCAGCTTCTCGCCGACGTCGCGGCGGGCGCGCACGAGCCGCCGGCGCAGCTCCTCGACATGCTTGCGGTAGAAGCCGGTCGCCAGGACGCTGGCGATGATTTCGGCCGCGACCGCGCAGGGGCCGCCGAATCCGGTGGCGACCTGCAGATCGACCAGCTGCTCGATCCAGTCGGCGCGCGCCGCGATGAAGCCGCAGCGCAGCGACGCCGACAGCGTCTTGGAGAAGCTGCCGATCCGGATCACGCGGTTGAGCCCGTCGAGGGCCGCGAGCCGCGCCGACGGCTCCGGCTCGAAATCGGCGAAGATGTCGTCCTCGACGATGGTGAGATCGCAGGCGGTGGCGGCATTCAGCACGCGGTGCGCGGTCTGCGGTGACATCGTCGCCCCGGTCGGATTGTGCAGCCCGGATACGGTGATGTAGAGCCGCGGCCGCTCGGCTTCCAGCACGGCCTCGAAGCTTGCGACATCGGGGCCCGACGGGGTGTAGGGCACGCTGACGAGCTTGACCTGATGGGCGCGCAGCAGCGCCCGGAAATTGAAATAGCAGGGATCGTCGACCAGCACCGTGTCGCCGGGCCGCAGCAGGAAGCGGCAGATCAGGTCGATCGCCTGGGTGCCGGACATCGTGAGCAGCACCTGCTCGGGCGATACTTCGAGGCCCTCGTCGGCGAACCGCGCCATCAGCGTGCGGCGCAGGGCCAGCGAGCCGCGCGTCGCACCGTAATCGGCGAGCACGGCGTCCTCGGCCCGCGCCAGGCCGCGGAACGCGCGCCGCAGCGCCTCGGTCGGCATCCAGTCGGCGGGCAGCCAGCCGCAGCCCGGCTTCAGCGCGCCGCTCGCGGCGTCGAGCGATTGCCGCGACACCCAGAACGGATCGACGGCGCGGTCGTGCTGCGGCTGGTCCTTGGCCAGCGAAAGCGGCGGCAGCGCAGCCGACGAGACATAGAAGCCGGAGCCCGGCCGCGCCCGGATCAGGCCCTCCGCGGCGAGCCGGTCATAGGCCTCGACCACGGTCGAGGGCGAGACGCCCATGGTCGCGGCAAAGCTGCGGATCGAGGGCAGGCGGTCGTCGGCGGCAAGCGCGCGGCTCGCGATCCTGGCGCGGATCGCGTTCATCACGTCGGTGGTCCGGGTCGCCTTTGGCACGTTGGCTGGTCGCTGCAAGTGTATGCCTACCTTTACCCATACAGTTTGGCGATATTGTACTGATCCGTAACTGCCTTGGCCAGCCCCTCGCCGCTATCTTCGCCCGCGAAAGACGAGGTGCGTGATGAGCGATTCGAAGACGTTGTCGGGAAAGTCCTGGGCGGGCGAGGCGAGCAGCGGCGCGTCGCTGGAAGGCTGGGGCAGCGGCCTGCTTGGCGTGATCATCTTCAGCGGCTCGCTGCCCGCGACTCGCGTCGCTGTCGCCGGGTTCTCGCCGCTGTTCCTGACCTCGGCGCGCGCGGCGATCGCGGCGCTGCTCGGCGCCGTGCTGCTCGTGGTGCTGCGGCAGCCCTGGCCGGAGCGGCGCGACCTGGTGTCGCTGACCATCGTCGCGCTCGGCGTCGTGATCGGCTTTCCGCTGCTGACCGCGCTTGCGCTCCAGCACATCACTTCGGCGCATTCGATCGTGTTCATCGGGCTGCTGCCGCTGTCGACCGCGGTGTTCGGCGTGCTGCGCGGCGGCGAGCGGCCGAAGCCAAAGTTCTGGCTGTTCTCCTGTGTCGGTGGCGCGACGGTAGCCGGGTTTGCGTTGTCGAATGACGGATCGGCCTCGCTGAGCGGCGACTTGCTGATGGTCGCCGCCATCGTCGTCTGCGGCCTCGGCTATGCCGAAGGCGCGGCGCTGTCGCGCCGGCTCGGCGGCTGGCAAGTGATCTCCTGGGCGCTGGTGCTCTCGGCGCCGGTGATGCTGCTGATGACCATCATGACGCTGCCGCCGAGCTGGCAGGGCATCGGCGCGCCGGCCTGGCTCGGGCTCGCCTATGTCTCGATCTTCAGCATGCTGGTCGGCTTCGTGTTCTGGTATCGCGGGCTTGCGCTCGGGGGCATCGCCAGCGTCGGCCAGTTGCAGCTCCTGCAGCCGTTCTTCGGCCTCGCGCTGGCCGGGCTGCTGCTGCACGAGCCCGTGCCGTGGTCGATGATCGCGGCGACGATGCTGGTCGTCGTCTGCGTGGTGCTCGCGCGGCGATTTGCCTGAGGGGGCATCGGCCCTCCGGGGGCTGAGAATCTATCCGTCTCGTCATTGCGAGGAGTTCGCGACAAAATTGCAAAGCAATTTTGCGCTGAAGCGACGAAGCAATCCATCGCTGTACTTGCCGTGCGATGGATTGCTTCGCTTCGCTCGCAATGACGGGGCGGATGGAATGACGGTCTCTCAGGACGGGGGAATATGCGCGTCTCGCCGCTATCCCAGCTTTCCCCCTGTGACCTGGCCGAGTGTAAAGCGCGCGCTAACCATGCCAAGTGGTAATTCATGGCGCCGGCCGGGCGGCCCCGCATTGATGCGGATCGGGTTTCAGTGATCCTTAAGCCGAGCCGCCCACCTTGCGCGCTGACGCGACATCAGAGGGGCAGATGACCTTCAGGTTCATTGCGCCTGACGCGATCAGGTCGGCAAGCCAGCGTGCACTGTTGGCGCAGTGGGATCAACTGGCCGCCGGCCGGCCATTTCCCGCCTTCGCCGAGCTGAGGCCGGATCCGGCGATCCATGATCCCCGGCAACTCGTCGCATGGGCGGTCGAAGGCGAGGGCCGCCTGCGCAAGTTTCGCGCGATGTATCAGGGCGAGAATGTCGCCGAGGCGTTCAATTCGGCCTGGGCCGGGAAGACCATGGAGCAGGTGGTCCCGATGTCGCTCCGGCGCATCACGCTGACGCCGGCGAAGGATTGCGCGGCGAGCGGCTGCGCGGTCTACATGGTGTTTTCCACCGTCGATGCCAACGATCAGCGGGTCGATTGCGAGCGGCTGCTGCTGCCGTTCGGCAATGGCGCGAAGGTCGAGCATCTGCTCGCATCGCTGCAATTGACGGCGGTCGCGAGCAGGCCTCGCATCGTCAAGCATTTCGACATGCAGGCGGACGTGCGGCTGCAGGGAAGGATCCGTTCCGGCTTCTCGGCGGTCGTGACCGAAGCTGCCACCGGCGACCAGCGCCGGGCCTCCCGGCGCAATGTCGCGCGGGCGGCGCGGATCAGCTTTGCCCGGCGCAGCATGACCTGCATCGTCTGCAACCTCTCCGCGACCGGAGCTGCGGTCGAGGCGAGCAATCCGGCTGAGATCCCCGACAGTTTCCGTCTCGTGCTGGAGATGGAAGCGACCGAACGGCGCTGCCGCGTGGTCTGGCGCAGGAAGGGCCGGATCGGGGTCGCGTTCAGCTGAGCTTCCCGATCCGCCCGAGATGGGTGTAGCCGAACCCTGTTGAATATTTCAGGCCATAGCCGAGCGCGCGGTCGATCCCGATATGGGCGAGCCAGATCATCGCGATCGAGAGCACCAGCGGTCCTTCGCCGGCAAAACCCAGCGTCATCAGCGCCACCGGCGCGAGATAAGTGTGCGCGGCGTTGTAGGCGACGGCGCCGACACGCGGGCTGATCAGGTAGGCGGCGAAGCTCAAGTCCGGCACCAGGAACAGCAGGACATAGACCAGCCAGGAACCCTCCCACTTGTAGTAGAGCACGGTCATCCCGACGAACAGCACCAGCCCCTCCAGCCGGAGCAGGGTGCGCACCCCGCCGGTCGCGGCGCCAGTCGCTTCAGTCGTCATGTCGGTCATTGCAGTCTCCCCAGATATCGGAAAATCCTACCGTTTTGGCGCTCAATACCGCCCACAAGCGCCTTTCCGGTTCCGAAATGGCCGTGCTAAAGCCATTCCGAACGAAGCGGACCCGGCTCGCACCGGGACGCGGACTGTAGCTAACACGGGCGGAAACAAATGAAAGACATCCTCGATACCCTCGAAGAGCGGCGCGCCGGCGCCAAGCTGGGCGGCGGCGAAAAGCGCATCGAGGCGCAGCACGCCCGCGGCAAGCTGACCGCCCGCGAGCGGATCGAGCTTTTGCTGGACAAGGGCTCGTTCGAGGAATTCGACATGTTCGTCGAGCACCGCTCGATCGAGTTCGGCATGGAAAAGACCAAGATCCCCGGCGACGGCGTCGTCACCGGCTGGGGCACCGTCAACGGCCGCAAGACGTTTGTCTTTGCCAAGGACTTTACGGTTTTCGGCGGCTCGCTGTCGGAAACCCATGCGCTGAAAATCACAAAACTTCAGGACATGGCGATGAAGGCGAGGGCGCCGATCATCGGCCTCTATGACGCCGGCGGCGCGCGCATCCAGGAGGGCGTCGCGGCGCTCGCGGGCTATTCCTATGTGTTCCGGCGCAACGTGCAGGCCTCGGGCGTGATCCCGCAGATCTCCGTCATCATGGGCCCCTGCGCCGGCGGCGACGTCTATTCGCCCGCGATGACCGACTTCATCTTCATGGTGAAGAACACCAGCTACATGTTCGTCACCGGCCCCGACGTGGTGAAGACCGTCACCAACGAGGTGGTGACGGCGGAGGAGCTCGGCGGCGCCTCGGTGCACGCGACACGCTCCTCGATCGCCGACGGCGCGTTCGAGAACGACGTCGACGCGCTGTTGCAGATGCGCCGGCTGATCGACTTCCTGCCGTCGAACAACTCCGACGGTGTGCCGGAATGGCCGAGCTTCGACGACATCGGCCGGGTCGACATGTCGCTCGACACGCTGATCCCCGACAATCCGAACAAGCCCTACGACATGAAGGAGCTGATCCTCAAGGCGGTCGACGAGGGCGACTTCTTCGAGATCTCGGAGACCTTCGCCAGGAACATCGTCACCGGCTTCGGCCGCATCGCCGGCCGCACCGTCGGCTTCGTCGCCAACCAGCCGATGGTGCTGGCGGGCGTGCTCGACAGCGATGCTTCACGCAAGGCCGCGCGCTTCGTCCGCTTCTGCGATGCTTTCAACATCCCGATCGTCACCTTCGTCGACGTGCCGGGCTTCCTGCCGGGTACGAGCCAAGAATATGGCGGCCTGATCAAGCACGGCGCGAAACTGCTGTTCGCCTATTCGCAGTGCACGGTGCCGCTCGTCACCATCATCACCCGCAAGGCCTATGGCGGTGCGTTCGACGTCATGGCGTCGAAGGAAATCGGCGCCGACATGAACTACGCCTGGCCGACGGCCCAGATCGCCGTGATGGGCGCCAAGGGCGCGGTGGAGATCATCTTCCGCTCCGACATCGGCGACCCCGACAAGATCGCCGCGCGCACCAAGGAATACGAAGACCGCTTCCTGTCGCCCTTCATCGCCGCCGAGCGCGGCTACATCGACGACGTCATCATGCCGCATTCGACGCGGCGGCGGATCGCGCGGGCGCTGGCGATGCTGAAGGACAAAAAGGTCGAGATCCCGGCGAAGAAGCACGACAATCTGCCGTTGTGATAGCGTCGTAGGGTGGGTTTAGCGCAAGCGTAACCCACCATCTTCGTTCCGCACGATCCGCGGCGGGTTACGGCTTCCGCCTAACCCGCCCTCGAGGTTCGAATCCGATGACCGAAGACGAGCCGGCCGACGAGATTTCCGAGATCGAGGCGCAGATCGAGGAGCTTGCCGAGAGCGCCGAACGGTCGCGGCGGATCATTCTCGGATCGAAGGTGGCGATCGCCGGCGGGTTCATGCTGCTGCTCGTCACGCTGCTCGGCCTGTTGGGCTCAGGAGAAACCGCCGCGCTCGGATCGATTGCGCTGGTGCTTGGCGGCATCGTCTCGCTCGGATCGAACGTCAGCACCTTGCGGCAGACCGAGGCCGCGATCAGCACCGCCGAGGCGCGCCGCGCGCGGCTGATCGGCAACATCGATCTGCGCCTGGTCCACGATGCGCCGCTGAAGCTGATGTGAGGCGCTCAGCCGCGCGCTGATTTGGGGGCGTGCAAGTCAATCGGCACCCGGCTTTTGCTGCCCTCTCTTCAAGCGGGCGGAAACGAAGAGCAAAGCTCGGACGATTCATGTCGCGAGAACGCGAAGCTCGATTCGCACCTACAGCTGTCATCGCCCGGCTCGATGACCGGGCGATCCAGTACGCCGCGGCTTCTCGGCTGCATCCGTGGTTATGGGTCCCTGCTTTCGCACTAGGGCATGCACACATCTCTGAGGCTCCATCCTTGGGCGACGGCGTGGAAGTGTTCGAGGCCGGTTTTGAAGGTGATGGGGCCTGGCGGCTTG
>NZ_LGHK01000399.1 GCF_001908235.1 Bradyrhizobium sp. NAS96.2 | reverse complement strand
AACGCTGGCGCAGTCGCTCGCCGTCGATTTTGTCTTTGCGGCCGGCTGCTACACGGTAAACGGCAAGAATGGCTCTATCGGTTATTCTAACGTCGGACTGACCGCTGAATATGCGACCTGCGACAACGCCGGCGCGCAGACCGGGCCGTTTAATCCGCTGTTCTCGATCGTGCGGCAGTACGCCTCGCAGGCGCCGGTCCGCGACAGCGTCAAGGTCGACGTTGCGCCTGGCCGCTACCTGGTCCGCTTTCGCCGCGAGGATGCCGAGCTCGCCGGGACCGCCGGCAGTAATTCCGTGCTCTGGGCAGGCCTGCGGTCGTTCCTAAAGGGCAACAATTCGTTTCCCGACGTCTCGACGATCGCGATCCGGTTGAAGGCATCACAGTCGACGCAGGGCTCCTATAAGTTCGGCGTCCTCGGCACGCGCAAGGTGCCGGTTTGGAACGGTGCGGCCTTCGTGACGCAGGCGTCCCGCAACCCGGCTTGGGCGTTCCTCGACGCCGTCACCAGCGGCCAGTATGGCTCGGGCCTGTCGATTGCCAAGGTCGATTTCAACGCCGTTGTAAATCATGCGGCCGGCTGCGATGCGCGCGGCGACACGTTCGATTATCGCTTTACGACGGCCGTCGCGGTG
>NZ_LGHK01000398.1 GCF_001908235.1 Bradyrhizobium sp. NAS96.2 | reverse complement strand
TCCCATCAGACCACCGTCAGGATATCAGCGCCGGTCACGAGCCTGCCGGCCGAGGGATTCCAGCTCATGAGGATCGCGGCCTGAAACAGCGCGACCAGCGGATCGATTTTTGCGCGGCCGGAGACGGCTTTCGTCACCATCACGGAATTGCCGCGCTGCTCGATCTTTGCGTTTCCGAGAACGAAGGCCATCAGCAGCATGCCGCCGTGCCAGAACGTGCCGTCCGACAGCTTGCGCTCGAGGCCGTACATTGCCGGCGCAAGCGCAGGTCCCTGCAGCAACCGGCGGATCATTTCGTCGGTTACGCCGACCGCGATCAGCGCCTCGATAATGGCCGCCGCGTTGTTCGGATCGATGCCGATCGCGTTTTTCTCCGGCAGCAGGCCCGACGCGATGATCTGCGCGACGATCATCGCGAGCTCGAGGACGTCCTGCGGCACCGGGCAGATCGAAATCTCGCCGGCGTCGGAAAAATCCTGCAGCTGCGCCGCGATGTCTTTGCGGACCTCGAGCACTTTCGGGTTGGCCCATGCCCGGTACCAGGACAGCCATTCGCGCGTCTTGCGATCGCGGCCGATGACGGCCAGGCCGAGCAGGTCGTCGAGGCCGCCGCCGTCGATTCCGATCGTCACGACCTCGGAGCGCTCGAGCAGCGTCTCGAGCGTCAGCGTTTCGTCAACGGCGCCCTCCCAATAATCGGCGCCGCGCCAACCCTCGTTATTGATGCCGACCCCGATCTCGATATTGAGATGCTGCGAGGCCCAAACCTTGATCGCGTCGTCGCCTTTTTCGCGCTCGCTCTCCCAATCGGCGCGCAGCGACGCCAGATGGATCGAGCGGCCGAGGTTCGGCATCACCATCGGCCAGTTGACCGGATCTTTCCAACGCTCCTCGACGCCGGCGGCGCGCTCCTCGCGCGTCAGCGACGCGATATCCGGCGGAAATTCGTAAAGGATCGGCAGCATCGGTCGAATGATCCGGCCGCGATACTTGCCGTCGCGCACGTTGCGCGCAAATTTCAGCTCGGATTTGAATACGCCGGAGGGAATGTCGTCGCTTTGCGTCGTGGTCATCACCAAAACGCCTTCCGGCGTCTTGTCGAGGCCGCCGCGGATCTGGCGCAGCACTTTCGCGGCCGATGCGCTTTTGCCGAGGACGTGCAGCTCGTCGAGCAACACGAAAAACAAGCCCATTGCGCCGGTCAGGATCTTGAGATCGAAGGTTTTGACCTGCGCCTCGGACTTGGTAACGAGGTCCTCGATCACTTTGATATGATCGCGAGGCCGGAAACGCCGGCGCAGATCCGGCGACTCCTCGATCATGCCGACCGCCTGCTCATAGGCACGATCCGAGATCGCCTGCGTCGGACCGACAAACAACGCGGTCCCGCGCGGCCGGAAATTCATCAGCATCGCGACGATCAGCAGCGCCGCGGCGTTGGTCGTTTTCGAGGAGCCTTTCGGGACCAGCGCCAGGATATCGCGGATATAGCGAACCTG
>NZ_LGHK01000397.1 GCF_001908235.1 Bradyrhizobium sp. NAS96.2 | reverse complement strand
ATCTCGCTGAGCGGGACGGTCGGTTCGCTGAACACCTTCGAGGCGTTTCTGTCGGCCGCGACCAATGCGGGCGTCAACGGCTCGACGCCGGATGCAGTGCCGACCCAGGGCCATGCGCTGGATACCGAGAGCTTCGCCGGCGCGTTCACAGTGGTGACCGGCGCCGACAATGCGACCACGGCCTATGCGCTCAGCATCGCGGCCAACGGCACCGCGACCAATCTGATCGACAGCGCCTCCGGTCTCGGCGTCGTGCTCGACCAGAGCGGCAACACGATCTCGGGCTATGTCACCGGCCACGAAGGTAACGCCGCCTGGCTGGTGTTCACCCTGTCAGTGAACACCGCAACCGGCGATGTGACGTTGACGCAGGACCGCGCGGTGCACGAGCCCGCCGCCTCCAGCCCGGACACCGGTGAGGGCGTCAGCCTGACCGGCGGCCTGGTGACGCTGACGGCGACTGTGACCGACAAGGACGGCGACAGCGCCGCCCAGAATCTCGATCTGAGCTCGCATGTCACGTTCCACGACGATGGTCCGTCGATCTCGTTGAGCGGGCGCGTCGCTTCGCTGAACACTTTTGAAGCCTATCTGTCGGCTTCGACCAATGCGGGCGTCAACGGCTCCACGCCGGATGCGGTGCCGACGCAGGGACATGCTCTCGACAAGGAAAACTTCGCGGGTGCGTTCACGGTGGTGACTGGCGCCGACGGCGCGACCACGGCCTATGCGCTCAGCATTGCGGCCAATGGCACCACGACCAACCTGATCGACAGTGCTTCGGGCCTCGCGGTCGTACTCGACCAGAGCGGCAATACGGTGTCGGGCTATGTGACCGGCCATGACAACGATCCGGCGTGGCTGGTGTTCACGCTGACGGTCAACACCGCGACCGGCGACGTGACCTTGACGCAGGATCGTGCGGTGCACGAGCCGACCGCCTCCAGCCCGGACACCGGTGAGGGCATCAGCCTGACCGGTGGTCTG
>NZ_LGHK01000396.1 GCF_001908235.1 Bradyrhizobium sp. NAS96.2 | reverse complement strand
CCACGCAGCGTCATTTTCATGACCGGTGACATAGCCGGACACCGTGTTGCCGGTCTGGTCGAGCACCACGCCGAGACCGGAGGCGCTGTCGATCAGGTTGGTCGCGGTGCCGTTGCCGGCAATGCTCAGCGTATACGCCGTGGTCGCATTGTCCGCGCCGGTCACAACCGTGAACGCGCCGGCGAAGCTCTCGGTGTCCAGCGCATGGCCCTGGGTCGGCACTGCATCCGGCGTCGAGCCGTTGATGCCGGCATTGGTCGCAGCCGACAGATAGGCCTCAAAGGTGTTCAGGGAGTTGACGTTCCCGCTCAGCGTCACCGACGGACCATCGTCGTGGAACGTCACATGCGAGCTGAGGTCGAGGTTCTGCGCGACGCTGTCGCCGTCCTTGTCGGTGACCGTCGCGGTCAACGTCACCAGGCCGCCTGTCAGGCTGATGCCCTCACCGGTGTCCGGGCTGGAGGCTGTGGCTCGTGCACCGCGCGATCCTGCGTCAAGGTCACGTCGCCGGTCGCGGTGTTGACCGACAGCGTGAACACCAGCCACGCCGCGTCACCTTCATGACCGGTCACATAGCCGGAGATCGTGTTGCCGGTCTGGTCCAGCACGACGCCGAGACCGGAGGCACTGTCGATCAGATTGGTCGCCGTGCCGTTGCCCGCGATGCTCAGCGTGTACGCCGTCGTTGCATTGTCGGCGCCGGTCACAACCGTGAACGCACCGGCAAAGCTCTCGGTGTCGAGCGCATGGCCCTGGGTCGGCACCGCATCCGGCGTCGAGCCGTTGATGCCGGCATTGGTCGCGGCCGACAGATAGGCTTCAAAGGTGTTCAAGGAGTTGACGGTGCCGCTCAGCGTGATCGACGGGCCATCGTCGTGGAACGTGACATGCGAGCTGAGGTCGAGGTTCTGGCTCGCGCTGTCGCCATCCTTGTCGGTCACCGTCGCGGTCAGCGTCACCAGGCCGCCGGTCAGGCTGATGCCCTCGGCCGTGTCCGGGCTCGAAGCGATGTTCTCATGCACTGCACGATCTTGCGTCAGCGTCACGTCACCGGTCGCGGTGTTCACTGACAGGGTGAACACCAGCCAGGCCGCGTCACCTTCGTGGCCAGTCACATAGCCGGAGATCGTGTTGCCGGCCTGGTCCAGCACCACGCCGAGACCGGAAGCGCTGTCGATCAGGTTGGTCGCCGTGCCGTTGCCGGCAATGCTCAGCGCGTACGCCGTCGTCGCGCCGTCGGCGCCGGTCACCACCGTGAACGCACCGGCAAAGCTCTCGGTGTCGAGCGCATGGCCCTGGGTCGGCACCGCATCGGGCGTCGAGCCGTTGATGCCGGCGTTGGTCGCGGCCGACAGATAGGCCTCAAAGGTGTTCAGGGAGTTGACGTTCCCGCTCAGCGAGATCGACGGGCCATCGTCGTGGAACGTGACATG
>NZ_LGHK01000395.1 GCF_001908235.1 Bradyrhizobium sp. NAS96.2 | reverse complement strand
TCGTGAAACTGACCTGCATCGAATCCCGCACGATCTCGCGATCGGTCAGGAGCATGGTCGGCACGTCGCGCCACTCGTCGCGGACGATCGACACGGTATCGCCGAGCCAGAAATGCTGCGCCCGCGACGGCGCCAGGATCTTGTTTAGCGCATCAGGCACGGCGACGGCCGTCGTAAAGCGATAATCGAACGTGTCGCCGCGCGCATCGCAGCCGGCCGCATGATTTACAACGGCGTTGAAATCGACCTTGGCGATCGAGAGGCCCGAGCCATACTGCCCGCTGGTGACGGCGTCGAGAAACGCCCAAGCCGGGTTACGGGTCGCCTGCGTCACGAAGGCGGCGCCGTTCCAAACCGGCACCTTGCGCGTGCCGAGGACGCCGAACTTATAGGAGCCCTGCGTCGACTGCGACGCCTTCAACCGGATCGCGATCGTCGAGACGTCGGGAAACGAATTGTTGCCCTTTAGGAACGACCGCAGGCCCGCCCAGAGCACGGCGTTACTGCCGGCGGTCCCGGCGAGCTCGGCGTCCTCGCGGCGAAAGCGGACCAGGTAGCGGCCAGCCGCAACGTCGACCTTGACGCTGTCACGGACCGGCGCCTGCGAGGCGTACTGCCGCACGATCGAAAACAGCGGATTAAACGGCCCGGTCTGCGCGCCGGCGTTGTCGCAGGTCGCGTATTCAGCGGTCAGTCCGACGTTAGAATAACCGATAGAGCCATTCTTGCCGTTTACCGTGTAGCAGCCGGCCGCAAAGACAAAATCGACGGCGAGCGACTGCGCCAGCGTTCCGGCCGGGTTGGCCGCGAACGGTCCAATCCACGCACCAGGCGCGCGCGCCGAGGCACCAAACGGCAGGCCGTTTGAATCGTATTGGCCGCCTGACGTTCCAGATCCAGAGGGCAGCTGCTGGCCGCTGACCTCGGCCGACTGGTCGACGTTGGTCGGAAACAACGTGACAGGGCTGCCAGGCTCATAGAACGCGATCT
>NZ_LGHK01000041.1 GCF_001908235.1 Bradyrhizobium sp. NAS96.2 | reverse complement strand
CATCGATTGCCGATTCTGGAATCCCAGATTCAGCGTTCGAGTCAATCTGTCGCAGCAAAATGTGTGCATGCCCTAGTGCTTTCGCAGGGACGACGGTGAGCTCACTTCGCCCGCATCGCCTCCGGCGTATCCGGCTGCGCGGAGGGATGCGCCTTGGCGAACGCCGGCAGTGCCATCGCGGTCTCGTGGATCCGCTTCACGGTTGGCCAGGGCGACAGGCTGATCTGCTGGTTGATCGCCGCGGTGACGTGGCCGACCAGGCAGATGTCGGCGATGGTCGGCGCATCGCCGTGGCAGAATTGACCGGTCGCCTTGTGGCCGTCGAGGTGGCCCTCGAGCGCCGCCAGCGTCTCGACCGTCCAGTGCCGCCGCCAGGCGCTCTGCTGGCTGTCGCGCAAATCGAGCTCGCGGTCGAGATAGCGGCGCACCCGCGGCGTCAGCAATGGATGACCCTCGCAGGCGACCATCAGCGCGAGCCCGCGCACCCGGGCGCGGCCGAGCGCATCCGATGGCAGCAGCGGCGGGTCGGGATAGGTCTCGTCGAGATAGTCGATGATCGCGAGCGACTGGAACAGCACGGTGCCGTCGTCGGTCACCAGCGCCGGCAGCGCCATCTGCGGATTGATCTTGCGATAGGCGTCAGCGCGATGCGCGTCGGCATCGAGGTCGATGAACACGACATCGGCCGGCACGCTCTTCAGGTTGAGCGCGATCCGCACCCGAAAGCTCGCCAGCGATCGCCAGAAGGAGAAGAACCGCATGGGGGATTTCTCTCTGCGCCAAACGACGAGGCCCGTAGCCCGGATGAAGCGCAAGTGAAATCCGGGACCGGCCAGCGTGCGGTCGCAGTCTATCCCGGATCGCGCTTCGCTGCATCCGGGCTACGCCGCTCCATGGAGATGAAACGTATCAGAGAGCGGTCTTATCCTCCCCTGGAGGGGGAGGATCGGTTCGCATGAAATGCGAACCGAGGTGGGGTGAAGGTCTGTCGTGTCGGGAGGTGCCCGAGCGGAGGGATCATCCCACCCCGGAGCGCATTGCGCTGCGCTCCATGCGCTCCGACCCTCCCCCGCCAGGGGAGGGTGAAGGGCCTAGCCCGCGCCCACCTTCTTCTTCCGCCAGGCGAGGTGCACCGCGCAGGTGCAGCCCTGCGGATGCGAGGCCAGTTCCTCGTCGTTGGCGGGCGTCGCGGCGGGCGCGATCGCCTGGCCCTTGGCGCCCTCCTGCGACGGGATGTAGTTCAGCACCGGCGCCAGCCAGCGCTCGACCTCGGCGACCGTCATGGCCTTGCGTGAGGCATAGTCCTCGACCTGATCGCGCTCGATCTTGCCGACGCCGAAATAGAAGCTTTCGGGATGCGAGAAATACAGGCCCGAGACCGACGAGCCCGGCCACATCGCAAAGCTCTCGGTCAGCTTCACGCCGGCGGTGTTCTCGGCATCGAGCAGCGCGAACAGCGTCCGCTTCTCGGTGTGATCGGGCTGCGCCGGATAGCCGGGCGCGGGGCGGATGCCGTCGTATTTCTCGAGGATCAATTCGTCCGCGGTGAACGTCTCGTCGGGCGCATAGGCCCAGAACTCCTTGCGCACGCGCTGGTGCATGCGCTCGGCAAAGGCCTCGGCGAGACGATCGGCCAACGCCTTGCACAGGATCGAGGAGTAGTCGTCATTGGCGTTCTTGAAGCGGTCGGCGACGGCATCCTCACCGATCCCCGCCGTAACGACGAAGCCGCCGATATAGTCGGGCACGCCGGTTTCCTTGGGCGCGACGAAGTCGGACAGCGCGGCGTTGAAGCGGCCCTCGCGCTTCTCGAGCTGTTGGCGCAGCGTGTGGAAGGTCGCGATCTTCTTGGCACGGCTCTCGTCGGCATAGACCTCGATGTCGTCGCCGACGGCGTTCGCCGGCCAGAAGCCGACGGTGGCGCGCGCCGTGAACCACTTCTCCTTGATGATCGTGTCCAGCATCTTGCGCGCGTCGGCATAGAGCGAGCGCGCGACCTCGCCGACCTTGGGATCGTCGAGGATCGCCGGGAAGCGGCCGGTCAGCTCCCAGGTCTGGAAGAACGGCGTCCAGTCGATGTAATCCGCGAGTTCGGCGAGATCGTAGGCGTCAAAACTCTTCAGCCCGAAGAAGGTCGGCTTCTCCGGCGGCACTGCCGCAAAGTCGATCGCGACCTTGTTGGCGCGGGCCTCGTTGAGCTTCAGTCGCTTCTTGTCGGCCTGGGCGCGGAAATGCGCCGTCGAGATCTTGGCGTATTCGGCGCGCACCTCGGCGGCATAGGCCTGCTTCTTCTCGGCCGACAGCAGCGAGGAGGCGACGCCGACGGCGCGGCTCGCGTCGTTGACATGCACGACCGGGCCGCCCGGATAGTTCGGATCGATCTTCACGGCGGTGTGCACGCGGCTGGTAGTCGCGCCGCCGATCAGGAGCGGCACGTTCATGCCCTGCCGCTCCAGTTCGCCGGCGAGGAAGCTCATCTCGTCGAGCGAGGGCGTGATCAGGCCGGATAGGCCGATGATGTCGGCGCCCTCGGCCTTCGCGGTCTCGATGATCTTGTTGGCGGGCACCATGACGCCGAGGTCGATGACCTCGAAATTATTGCACTGGAGCACGATGCCGACGATGTTCTTGCCGATGTCGTGGACGTCGCCCTTGACCGTCGCGAGCACGATCTTGCCCGCGGCGTTGCGGCCGCCGGTGATGCCATTGGCGAGGTTGCGCGCCTTCTCCTCCTCCATGAACGGCATCAGATAGGCTACCGCCTGCTTCATCACGCGCGCCGACTTCACGACCTGCGGCAGGAACATCTTGCCGTCGCCGAAGAGGTCGCCGACCACGTTCATGCCGGCCATCAGCGGGCCTTCGATGACGTCGAGCGGACGCGAGGCGTTCTGGCGGGCGGCCTCGGTGTCAGCTTCGATGAACTCGGTGATGCCGTGCACCAGCGCGTGGCTGAGCCGCTTCTCGACCGGCCATTCGCGCCAGGCGAGATCCTGCTCCTTGGTCTGCTTCTCCTTGCCGCGGAATTTTTCGGCAAGCGCCAGCAGCCGTTCGGACGCGCCTGGGTCGCGGTTGAGGATCACGTCCTCGCAGGTCTGGCGCAGCTCGGGGTCGATGTCGTCATAGACGATCATCTGCCCGGCATTGACGATGCCCATGTCCATGCCGGCATGGATCGCGTGATACAGGAACACCGAGTGCATCGCCTCGCGCACCGGCTCATTGCCGCGGAACGAGAACGACAAATTGGAGACGCCGCCGGAGATGTGGGCGCCCGGCAGGTTCTGCCGGATCCAGCGCGTCGCCTCGATGAAGTCGACGCCGTAATTGTTGTGCTCCTCGAGGCCGGTCGCGATCGCGAAGATGTTCGGATCGAAGATGATGTCCTCGGGCGGGAAGTCGAGCCGGTTGACCAGGATGTCATAGGCGCGCTTGCAGATCTCGGTCTTGCGCGCGAACGTGTCGGCCTGGCCGGTCTCGTCGAACGCCATCACGACGACGGCGGCGCCGTGGCGCTTGGCCACCGTCGCCTCGTGCAGGAATTTCTCCTCGCCTTCCTTCATCGAGATCGAGTTCACGATCGGCTTGCCCTGGATGCATTTCAGGCCGGCCTCGATGACGTGGAACTTGGAGGAATCGACCATCACGGGCACGCGCGCGATGTCGGGCTCGGCGGCGACGAGGTTGAGGAACGTCACCATCGCGTTCTCGGAGTCGAGCAGGCCCTCGTCCATGTTGACGTCGATGACCTGGGCACCGTTCTCGACCTGGTCGCGCGCGACCTGAAGCGCGGCGGCGTAGTCGCCCGCGGTGATCAGCTTGCGGAAGCGCGCCGAGCCGGTGACGTTGGTGCGTTCGCCGACGTTCACGAAGGGAATAGCGTCGGTGAGCGTGAACGGCTCGAGGCCCGACAGCTTGAGACGCGGTTGGACCTCGGGCACCACGCGCGGCTTGTGCGGAGCGACGGCCCTGGCGATCGCGGCGATATGGTCGGGCGTGGTGCCGCAGCAGCCGCCGACGATGTTGACGAGGCCGGCGGCGGCGAATTCGCCGATCAGCCGCGCCATGTAGTCCGGCGTCTCGTCGTACTGGCCGAACTCGTTGGGCAGGCCGGCATTCGGATAGGCACACACGAGCGTGTCGGCGACGCGGCCGATATCCGCGATATGCGCGCGCAGATCCTCGGCGCCGAGCGCGCAGTTGAAGCCGATCGTGATCGGCTTGGCATGCCGCACCGAATGCCAGAACGCCTCCGGCAATTGCCCGGAGAGCAGGCGGCCGGACTTGTCGGTGATGGTGCCGGAAATCATCACGGGCACGTCGATGCCGCGCTCCTCGATGATCTCGGCGATCGCATACAGCGCCGCCTTGGCGTTCAGCGTGTCGAAGATGGTCTCGACCAGCAGCAGATCGGCGCCGCCATCGAGCAGGCCCTTGGCCTGTTCGCCATAGGCCTTGCGCAGATCGTCGAAGGTCACCGCGCGATAGCCGGGATTGGAGACGTCCGGCGAGATCGAGGCAGTGCGGTTGGTCGGGCCGAGCGCGCCGGCAACGAAGCGCTGTTTGCCGTCCTCGGCGCTCACCCGCTCGGCGGCGGCGCGCGCGAGGCGAGCGCCTTGCAGGTTCATCTCATAGGCGAGGTCCGACATGTCGTAGTCGGCCTGCGCGATCGAGGTCGAGGAGAAGGTGTTGGTCGCGACGATGTCGGCTCCGGCGCGCAGATACGCGGCGTGGATGTCCGTGATCGCCTCGGGCTGGGTCAGGATCAGCAGATCGTTGTTGCCCTTGATATCGCGATGGAAGTCCGCAAAGCGCGCGCCGCGGAAGGCGGCTTCGTCGAACTGCAGGCCCTGGATCATCGTGCCCATGGCGCCGTCGAGCACCAGGATGCGTTCGCGGGCAGCCGCGAGCAAAGCGTTACGCTTGGGAGAAACGGGAACGGACATGTCAGGCAGCTTTCTGGGCACCGTTCGGTCGGATGCCGAGCAGGTGGCTGATCGCGAACACGAGGTCCGCGCGGTTCATGGTGTAGAAGTGGAAGGTGTCGACGCCGTGCTTGAACAGCTTCTGCACCTGGCCGGCGGCGACGGTTGCCGCCACCAGCTTGCGGGTCTCGGCGTCGTTGTCGAGGCCTTCGAACTTCTCGGCGAGCCAGTCCGGCACGCTGGTGCCGGCGCGGGTGACGAAATTGCGGGCCTGCTTGAAATTGTGCATCGGCATGATGCCCGGCACGATCGGAATCTCGATGCCGCGCGCCCGCACCCTGTCGACATAGCGATGGTAGAGGTCGTTATCGAAGAACACCTGGGTGATCGCGCGGGTCGCGCCGGCATCGACCTTGGCCTTCAGCGTGTCGATGTCCGTGTCGAAGTCGGCGGCTTCCGGATGCTTCTCCGGATAGGCGGACACCGAGATCTCGATATCGGCGTGGCGCCGCTTGATCCCGGCGACGAGCTCGGCCGAGCTCTGGTAGCCGTCGGGATGGGTGAAGTAGGGCGTGCCGATGCCGCCGGGCGGATCGCCGCGCAGCGCCACGATGTGGCGGACGCCGACCTCATGGTAGCGGTCGACGATGTCGTCGATCTCGCTGCGCGAGGCGCTGACGCAGGTCAGATGCGCCGCTGGCAGCAGGTCGGTCTCGCGCAGGATGCGGGTGATGGTGGAATGGGTGCGCTCGCGGGTCGAGCCGCCGGCGCCGTAGGTGACCGAGACGAAGTTCGGCGCCAGCGGCGCCAGGCGATTGATGGTCTCCCAGAGATTGCGCTCCATCTCCTCGGTCTTCGGCGGGAAGAACTCGAAGGAGATTTTCGGCGCTTTCGGTGCGCGCTGTCCGTTCGGCACGGAGGAAATGGTCTCGGTCATGATACGCAAGGGCTCCGCAACTGGAGGGTCGACGTCCGGCCTGGATATGAAGGCCCTAACATAGGCGAAACCGGTGAGCCGAAACAGCCCATCGGATATGGGAAATTGCCCATAGTTGACGAGGAAACGAGAAAAATAGACCGAGAGGCATGTATGGTGGGCGGCGAGCGACTTATGCGAATATTTGTTAATTGATTGTATTATATGGAGTAAATTTGAATGTACAACGAGCGAGGTTGCCGAAATGAATTGTGGGCAGAATAATATGTCAATGAATTGTCTTGTTTCGTCCCAAGCCCTGTTGCTCTCTCCACCAGCCCTCGGGAGCGGGACTGCTCTGCGCAGCCGGGCTCTTTGTCGCCTCCTGACCTCACACTAGGTTGTCGGCCATGATCCCGCTTTCCGTCCTCGACCTGTCCGTCGTCACCACAGGCACCAAGCCCGCTGCGGCACTCCGCAACAGCATCGATTTGGCGCGCCATGTCGATGGTCTCGGCTATGTCCGCTATTGGCTCGCCGAGCACCACAACCTCGCCTCGGTCGCGAGCCCGGCGCCCGATTTGATGATCGGGCAGATCGCGGCGGTGACGCAGCATATCCGCGTCGGCTCGGGCGGCGTGATGCTGCCCAACCATGCGCCGCTCGTGGTCGCCGAGCGCTTCAAGATGCTCGAGGCACTGTTTCCCGGCCGCATCGATCTTGGCCTTGGCCGCGCGCCCGGCACCGATGGCGCCACCGCCTACGCGTTGCGCAGCCGGCTCGATCGCCGCGAGGGCGATGATTTCCTCGAACGGCTGCATGAATTGACCTTGTGGGAGACGCGCGATTTTCCACCCGGCCATCCCTACAACAATGTAGTGGCGATGCCGGACGATTCGCCGCTGCCGCCGATCTGGCTGCTCGGCTCGAGCGACTATTCTGCCGAGCTCGCGGCGCAGGTCGGGATGGGCTTTGCCTTCGCGCACCATTTCGCAACTCATGACGCGATCGCGGCGATGACGAATTATCGGGCGCATTTCAAGCCGTCGGGTTGGCGCGCGACGCCGCAATCGATTCTCGCGGTCGCCGTCGTTGCCGCGGACACCGATGCGGAGGCCGAGCGGCTGGCGATGTCGATGGATCTCAACCGGCTGCGCCGCGACCGCGGCCAGTATCTGCCGCTGCCTGATATCGAGGAGGCGGAGGCCTATCCCTACACCGACGCCGAGCGCGCCTCGATCGCACGCAACCGCGCACGGCTCTTCGTCGGCAGCCCCGCGACCGTGCTGACGAAGCTGGAGCCGCTGATCTCCGCAAGCCAGGCCGACGAACTGATGGTGATCACCGCGGTCTACGACCACGCGGCGCGGAAGAAGTCCTACAGCCTGCTTGCCGAGGCGTTCGGATTGGGGACAAAGGTCGCCACATAACAATTGTCGTCCCGGCGAAGGCCGGGACCCATACGCCGCGGCCCCAGTTGTTGCGCGAACTGGTTGTCGCCTTGCTTCCTACGAACGTCGGTGGTTATGGGTCCCGGCCTGCGCCGGGACGACGCGTGGAGAGATTGAGTTCGTGCGACTCAATCCCGCGTCTCGCTGAATGTCGCGCGGAAGGGATGGCCGGGATAGACGCCGACGATGCGGAATTCGCGCGAGAAGAATTTCAATTCCTCCAGCGCGAAAGCGAGCCCGCGATCGTCGGGGTGGCCGTCGACATCGGCATAGAATTGCGTGGCGAAGAAATTGCCGTCGACCATGTAGCTTTCGAGCTTGGTCATGTTGACGCCATTGGTGGCAAAGCCGCCCAGCGCCTTGTAGAGCGCGGCCGGCAGATTGCGTACCCGGAAGACAAAAGTGGTGACCAGCGGCCCGGAGCCCTGCGCGGCCCATTTCTCCTCGCGCGCCAGCACCACGAAGCGGGTGGTGTTGTGGGCCTCGTCCTCAATGTCCTCGGCAAGAATGTCGAGGCCGTAGATGTCAGCGGCGAGGCGGGAGGCGATCGCCGCCACGCTCCTGTCGCCGCGTTCGGAGATGTCGCGGGCGCTGCCGGCGGTGTCTGCGGCGACGATCGGCTTGATGCCGAGCTTGCGGATGACGCGCCGGCACTGGCCGAGCGCATGGACGTGGCTCTCCACGCTCTTGATGTCGCCGAGCTTGGTGCCCTTGACCGCCATCAACTGGTGCCGGATCGGCAAGAACCATTCGCCGACGATGAACAGGCCCGAGGCGGGCAAGAGATGGTGGATGTCGGCGACGCGGCCGGCGACCGAATTCTCGATCGGGATCATGCCGAGATCGGCCTCGCCCGAGGAAATCGCGGCCAGCGCGTCCTCGAAGGTCGGGCAGGGCATTGGCTCGGCGTCGGGATAGGCCTCGACGATCGCGATATGGGAATTGGCGCCAGGCTCGCCCTGGAACGCGATTTTCAGCTTCTTGGTCATGGGTGGCCTTTTAGAGCATGATCCGGAAAAGTGGAAACCGGTTTTCCGAAAAGATCATGCTCAACAAAGAGATGCCGCTCAGGCTTTGGAAAGTATCCGCCGGGCGGTATCGAGGTCGGCCGGGGTGTCGACGCCGCGCGGGACGGTGTCGACGATGGTGATATCGATCCGCATTCCGGCCTCCAGCGCGCGGAGCTGCTCGAGCTTCTCCTGCTGCTCCAGCGGCGAGGGCGGCAGCTGCACGAACCGCTCCAGCGCTGCACGGCGGTAGGCGTAGAGGCCGATATGATGGTAGCGCGGTCCGTCGCCATAGGGCGCCGTGGCGCGGGTGAAATACAGCGCGCGCAACCGGTTCGGCCCGATCGGGGAGCCCACCGCCTTGACGACGCTGGGGGCCCGGTCCTCCTCCTCGCTGTGGATGCGCGAGGCCAGGGTCGAGATGTCGACCGCGGGATCGTCGAGCGCCGGCATCACGCTCTGGATGGTCTCGGGCGTGATGGTCGGGAAATCGCCCTGCAGATTGACCACGATCTCGGCTGCGCCGCGCGGGTCGAGGGTCATCATCGCTTCATGAATCCGGTCCGAGCCGGAGGGATGGTCGGGGCGGGTCATCACCACCTCGCCGCCCGCAGCCTGCACCGCGGCTGCGATCTCGGCCGTGTCGGTCGCGACCGCGACCCGGCCGATCCCGGCCGCCTCGGCCCGCCGCAGCACATGGACGATCATAGGCGCGCCCGCGATATCGAGCAGCGGCTTGCCGGGGAGGCGCGTGGCGGCCATGCGGGCCGGAATCAGCACCAAGGTGCGGGATTGCGTCATTCGTATCGGGGCCCGTCCGGCCTGCGGAAATTGGCGGGGAGGAGGTTGAATTCGGCGCGTTTATACGGGTTGCCAGAGCGCGGGCAAACCGATATCTCAACCCTGCTTGGGGCGGTGCGATAAGGCCGATTCCCAGGTCTTTCCCCGCGGCCGTATTCCCGGCCTGAAGTCGACATTCAAGGCCCGGAGCCTGACCCGAAATGGACTCCTTCGAACTCAACAAAATCCTCGGTGCGGTTCTCGGCACCTGCATCGTCGTCCTGGTGATGAGCTTTACCGCCGGATCGGTGTTTTCGGCCAAGATGCCGGAGAAGCCGGGTTTTGAGATCGCGGTGAAGGAAGAGTCCCATGGCGGTGGCGGCGAGGCCGCGGCCGCCTCCGAGCCGATCGAGAAGCTGCTGCAGACCGCTTCCGCCGAAAAGGGCGCAGCGGCCGCCAAGAAGTGCCAGGCCTGCCACACCTTCGAGAAGGGCGGCCCCAACCGCGTCGGTCCGAACCTCTACGGCATCGTCGGCGAGAAGAAGGGCGAGGGCCGCGGCTTCAATTTCTCGGCTGCGATGAAGAGCAAGGGCGGCGATTGGTCGTTTGACGACCTCAACAAGTTCCTGACCAACCCGAAGGGCTTCGTCCCCGGCACCGCGATGGGCTTCGCCGGTGTGCCGAAGGACAGCGAGCGCGCCGACATCATCGCCTATCTGAATTCGAACTCGGAGCATCCGGCTCCGCTCCCGACCGCTTCGAAGTAGCGAATTGCATCGCGCAAGCATGCGGACGAAACGGCCAGGCAATGCCTGGCCGTTTTCGCATGGGGGAACGGTCGCCCTCGTTTGGGGTTGCAGGATTTGCTATCGAGACCTTTCGCCGCAGCGGATTGGTTCCCTACCGGCCATCATTAGGAAAAAGCAACGTAAATAGTCGAACCGTTGCCGTATATTGAGGTCCATCTAGGCGGGGTCAGCAACAGGAATTCCGAATTTGGCAATCACCCGACGACACCTCCTTCAGGGCAGCGCACTGGCGGCAATGGCTCCGGCGCTCGGTTTCGGTCCCGGCACCGGCGCGCTCACTCCGGCGCTCGCGGATGACGCTGCGAATGGATTAAAATGGCGGCACGCCTTGTCGCTCTTCGGTAACGTCAAATACCCGGCCGACTTCAAGCGGTTTGACTACGTCAACCCGGATGCGCCCAAGGGCGGCAGCGTTCGCCAGATTGCCATTGGCACCTTCGATAATTTCAACGTGGTGGTTTCAGGCGTGAAGGGCTCGATCGCAGGGGCGGTCGCACTGGTCTACGAACCTCTGATGACGCCGTCGCTCGACGAAGTATCAACCCAGTACGGGGGGCTCGCGGAGGCCGCTAGTTATCCCGACGATTTTTCGTACGTCATCTATCGTCTTCGCCCACAGGCGAAATGGCATGACGGCGCGCCCGTCACCGCGGATGACGTGATCTTCTCGTTCGAGGCGTTCAAGACGCATCATCCGATGTATTCGGCCTATTACAGCCATGTGGTCCGGGCGGAGAAGGTCAGTGATCGCGACGTGAAGTTCGTGTTCGACATGCCGGGCAACCGGGAACTTCCGCAGATCGTGGGTGAACTGACGATCCTGCCCAAGCACTGGTGGGAAAGCACCGATAGCGAAGGCCGCAAGCGTGATGTTTACGCGACGACCCTCGAGAAGCCGCTTGGGTCAGGCGCCTATCGTGTCAAGGAATTCGTCGCTGGAAGATCAGTGGTGCTTGAGCGCGTCAAGGACTATTGGGCGCGCGATCTCGCAATCAATGTGGGGCGCAACAACTTCGACGAGCTGCGCTACGAGTATTTCAGGGATCCGACGGTCGCGATCGAGGCATTCAAGGGCGATCAGATCGACTGGCGCCTGGAGAACAGCGCGAAGGCATGGGCGACCGCCTATAATTTTCCGGCTGTCACCGACAAACGTGTGGTGCTGGAAGAGTTTCCGAACCGCAGTTCGGGCGTTATGCAGGCCTTCGTCCCGAATCAGCGCCGTGCCAAATTCAAGGATCCGCGTGTTCGCCGCGCTCTGAACTACGCGTTCGACTTCGAGGAGGTCAACAAGCTGCTGTTCTTCGGCCAGTACAAGCGCATCACTAGCTACTTTGATGGTGCCGAGGAGTTGATGGCGACCGGGCTGCCGCAAGGCAAGGAACTTGCCATCCTTGAAACCATGGGTGATCAGGTGCCAGCCGAAGTATTCACAACGGCCTATGCGAACCCGGTCGGCGGCAATCCCGAGGCCGTGCGCGAAAACCTTCGCGAAGCATCACGCCTGCTCAAGGAGGCGGGCTACGAAGTACGAGACCGCAAGCTCGTGGATTCCAAGAGCGGAGAGCCGTTCTCTATCGAATTGTTGAGTGAGGATCCGAATTTCGAGAGGATCATGCTGGCTTACAAGCCGCCACTCGAGCGGCTCGGATTTTCGATCACCGTGCGTACAATTGATCCGATCCAATACGAGAATCGGCTTCGCAATTGGGATTTCGACATCGTCATCGGGTCTTGGGGGGAATCCTTGTCACCCGGGAACGAGCAACGTGAATATTGGGGATCGAAAGCTGCGGACACCGCCGGATCGCGCAATATTGCGGGCATCAAGAGTCCAGCGATCGACAAATTGATAGAGCGGGTGATTTTTGCGACGGATCGCGAAGACCTCGTCGCGGCGACGAAGGCGCTCGACCGCGTGTTATTGTGGAACCATTACGTCGTTCCGCAGTGGAATTATCCGAAGCTGCGCACGGCGCGTTGGGACCGCTTCGGCCGTCCGGCAGAGTTGCCCAAATATGGCCTCTCGGGATTCCCGGCGATCTGGTGGTTCGACGCCGACAAGGCGGCCAAGCTCAAGCGTTCATAAGATCGAAGGATTCGCGCATGGCGCTATTCTCCCGTCGGCACGCACTCGGTCTCGGCATCGGTGCGTTGGGTGCTGCAGGCTTGCGTGTCGCACCGGCAGCGGCCGACAACGGAACCGAGATGCACGGCATGTCGGTGTTCGGTGACCTGAAATATCCCGCGGATTTCCAGATCTTCGACTACGTCAATCCGAAAGCGCCGAAGGGCGGCGCCTTCTCGGTGATCCCGTGGGTGCGGGCCTACAACCAGTCCTACTACACCTTCAACTCTCTGAACGCCTATGTCCTGAAGGGCGAAGGCGCGCAGGGCATGGACATGACGTTCGCGACGTTGATGTCGCGCGCCAATGACGAGCCCGACGCGATGTACGGCTTTGCCGCGAAGTCGGTGCAGATCTCGCCGGACAAGCTGGTCTACCGCTTCACCATGCGTCCCGAGGCGCGCTTCCATGACGGTGTGAGGCTGACCGCGCAGGACGTCGCCTTCTCGCTCACCACGCTGAAGGAAAAAGGTCACCCGCTGATCCAGGTGCAGCTCCGTGACTTCGTC
Source organism: Bradyrhizobium sp. NAS96.2 (assembly GCF_001908235.1). Taxonomy (GTDB): domain Bacteria; phylum Pseudomonadota; class Alphaproteobacteria; order Rhizobiales; family Xanthobacteraceae; genus Bradyrhizobium. Next base: position 68,169 of record NZ_LGHK01000041.1, on the reverse strand, counting down.
AAGGCCGAGGCACCCGACGACGCGACGGTGGTGGTGACCTTCGCGGCGGGTCGCGCGCGCGACGTGCCGCTGTTTGTCGCGAGCCTGCCGATCTTCTCCAAGGCCTACTACGCGACGCGACCGTTCGAGGACTCGACGCTTGATGCGCCGCTCGGCTCGGGGCCGTACAAGGTCGGCCGCTTCGAGGTCAACCGCTACGTCGAATATGACCGCGTCAAGGATTGGTGGGGCGCCGACCTTCCGGTCAACCGCGGCAGCTACAATTTCGACACCGTGCGCTACGAATTCTATCGCGACCGCGATGTGGCGTTCGAGGGCTTCACCTCGAAGAGCTATCTGTTCCGCGAGGAGTTCACCGCGCGCGTCTGGGCGACACGCTACGATTTCCCTGCGGTGAAGGATGGCCGCGTCAAGCGCGAGACGCTGCCCGACGACACCCCGTCCGGCGCGCAGGGCTGGTTCATCAACCTGCGCCGCGACAAGTTCAAGGATCCGCGCGTGCGCGAGGCGCTGATCTGCGCCTTCGACTTCGAGTGGACCAACAAGACCATCATGTACGATGCGTATGCGCGCACCGTCTCGCCGTTCCAGAACTCGGACATGGTCGCGGAGGGGCCGCCCTCGCCGGAGGAGCTTGCGTTGCTCGAGCCGTTCCGCGGCCAGATCCCCGATGAGGTGTTCGGCCTGCCGTTCGTGCCGCCGATGTCCGATGGTTCCGGCCAGGACCGCGCCTTGCTGCGCAAGGCGGTGCAACTGCTCAACGAAGCCGGCTGTGTCGTCAAGGAAGGCAAGCGCGTGCTGCCGAACGGCGAGCCCATCACCATCGAATTCCTCAACGACGAGCCCTCGCTGCAACCGCATCATGGGCCTTACATCAAGAATCTCGGAACGCTCGGCATCGAGGCGACGTTCCGCCTGGTCGACGCGGTGCAGTACCGCGCCCGGGTGGAGGATTTCGATTTCGACATGACCATGCAGCGCTTCAGCTTCTCGGCGACGCCTGGCGACAGCATGCGGCCGTTCTTCTCCTCGCAGGCGGCGAAGACCAAGGGCTCCTACAATCTCGCAGGCATCTCCAGCCCGGCGATCGATGCGTTGATCGAGAAGATCATCGGCGCGAACAGCCGCCATGAGCTGACGGTTGCCTGCCGTGCCTTCGACCGCGTGTTCCGCGCCGGCCGTTACTGGGTGCCGCAGTGGTACCGCAACACGCATCCGATCGCCTATTGGGATCAGTTCGGTCACACGGACAAGCTGGCGAAATATACCCAGGGCGTCGGCGCGCCGGAGAATTGGTGGTACGATGCCGCCAAGGCCGCCAAGCTCGAGCAGGCGAAGTAGCCGATGAGCGCCTATATCGCCCGACGTATCCTCCTGATGCTGCCGACGCTGCTCGGCATCCTGTTCGTGTCCTTCGTGGTCGTGCAGTTTGCTCCGGGCGGTCCGGTCGAGCGCGTCATCGCGCAGATCAACGGCGCCGACACCGGCGGCACCTCGCGCGTGTCGGGTGGCGGCGGCGATTTCGGTGCGCAGCGTGGTCAGGGCGCGGGCGCCGGCGCGGCCATCAATTCGAAGTACCGGGGCGCGCAAGGCCTCGATCCTGACTTCATCAAGAAGCTCGAGGTGCAGTTCGGCTTCGACAAGCCGGCGCCCGAGCGCTTCGCCCTGATGGTCTGGAATTTCGCGCGGTTCGACTTCGGCAACAGCTATTTCCGCAGCGTCAGCGTGATCCAGCTGATCAAGGAAAAGCTGCCGGTCTCGATGTCGCTCGGCATCTGGATGACGCTCCTGACCTATCTGATCTCGATCCCGCTCGGCATCCGCAAGGCGGTGAAGGACGGTTCGCGGTTCGACACCTGGACCTCGGCGGTGATTATCATCGGCTTTGCGATCCCGGGCTTCCTGTTCGCGATCCTGCTGATCGTGCTGTTCGCCGGCGGCTCGTTCCTTAACATCTTTCCGTTGCGCGGCCTGACCTCGGACGGTTGGTCGCAATTCCCCTGGTACTGGAAGATCATCGACTATTTCTGGCATCTGACACTGCCGCTGGTGTCGATGGCGCTCGGCGCCTTCGCCACCATGACGCTGCTGACCAAGAACTCGTTCCTCGACGAGATCCGCAAGCAATATGTGATGACCGCGCGGGCCAAGGGCTGCAGCGAGCGTCAGGTGCTGTACGGCCACGTCTTCCGCAACGCCATGCTGATCGTGATCGCCGGCTTCCCGGGCGCGTTCATTCACGCGTTCTTCTCGGGCTCGCTGCTGATCGAGACCATCTTCTCGCTCGACGGGCTCGGCTTGCTCGGCTTCGAAAGCGTATTGAACCGCGACTATCCGGTGGTGTTCGGAACGCTGTTCATCTTCTCGCTGGTCGGATTGGTGGTCAATCTGATCTCCGATCTCGCTTATATGTGGATCGATCCGCGGATCGACTTCGAGGCGCGGGAGGTCTGATGACGGTGCTCGCGCCCCAGCCGGTCGAAACCACGACGCAATCGCCGCTCGGCGAGGCCGTGCCCGCCACGCGCCACGGCTTCTCGCCGTCGCCGCTGAACAAGCGGCGCTGGCAGAACTTCAAGGCGAACCGTCGCGGCTACTGGTCGTTCTGGATCTTCCTCGTCCTGTTCGTGGCGTCGCTGTTCGCCAATTTCATTGCCAACGACAAGCCGTTGGTCGTCAAATATGACGGCCGTCTGTACTGGCCGGTGATCTTCACCTACGCCGAGACCACCTTCGGCGGCGATTTCGAGACCGCGGCCGACTATCGCGATCCTTATCTGCAGAAGCAGATCGCCGCCAAGGGCGGCAGCATGATCTGGCCGCCGATCCGTTATTCCTATGACAGCCGCAACCTCGACCCGCCGACGGCGGTGCCGTCGAAGCCGACCTGGCTCCTGACCGAAAAGCAGTGCGCGGACGTGGTGAAGCGGAAGGGCCTGACCGGCTGCCGTGACCTCGAATACAACTGGCTCGGCACCGACGATCAGGGCCGCGACGTCGTCGCGCGGCTGATCTACGGCTTCCGCATCTCGGTGCTGTTCGGCCTGACGCTGACCATCCTGTCCTCGATCATCGGCATCGCCGCCGGCGGCGTGCAGGGCTATTTCGGCGGCTGGATCGATCTCGGCTTCCAGCGATTCATCGAGATCTGGACCGCGATCCCCTCGCTCTACCTGCTCTTGATCATCTCGGCGGTGCTGCCGCCGGGCTTCTTCATCCTGCTCGGCATCCTCTTGCTGTTCTCGTGGGTCTCGCTGGTCGGCCTCGTGCGCGCCGAATTCCTGCGCGGCCGCAATTTCGAATACATCCAGGCGGCGCGCGCGCTCGGCGTCTCCAACCGCGTGATCATGTTCCGCCACCTGTTGCCGAACGCGATGGTCGCGACCATGACGTTCCTGCCCTTCATCGTCTCGTCCTCGGTGATGACGTTGACGGCGCTGGATTTCCTCGGCTTCGGCCTGCCGCCCGGTTCACCTTCGCTCGGTGAATTGCTGTCGCAGGGCAAGGCCAATGTGCAGGCGCCGTGGCTCGGTCTCACCGGGTTCTTCTCGGTTGCGATCATGCTGTCGCTCTTGATCTTCATCGGCGAAGCTGCGCGCGACGCCTTCGATCCGCGCAAGACGTTCTCGAAGGGCTGACGCATGGACGCGACTAACCAGCCCCTACTCGACGTCAGCGACCTCTCCGTCGCTTTCGGCCGCTCGCTTGCGGTCGATCGCGTCTCCTTCTCGATCAAGCGCGGCGAATGCACGGCGCTGGTCGGCGAATCCGGTTCGGGAAAATCGGTCAGCGCGCTGTCGGTATTGAGGCTGCTGCCCTACCCGGCAGCCTCACATCCCTCCGGGGCGATCCGCTTCAAGGGCCGCGATCTGTTGGGATCGTCGGAAAGCGAGATGCGCGGGATTCGTGGCAACGACATCTCGATCATCTTCCAAGAACCGATGACCTCGCTCAATCCGCTCCACACCATCGAATCCCAGATCGGCGAGATCCTGTCGCTGCACCGGGGCATCAGCGGTGCAGCGGCGCGGGCGCGGACGCTGGAATTGCTCGGCCAGGTCGGCATCCCCGAGCCGGAGACGCGGCTCAAGAGCTATCCGCACCAATTGTCCGGCGGCCAGCGCCAGCGCGTGATGATCGCGATGGCGCTCGCCAACGAGCCCGATCTGTTGATCGCGGACGAGCCGACGACCGCGCTCGACGTCACCGTGCAGGCGCAGATCCTGGCGCTACTCGCCGAGATCCGCGCCCGGCTCGGCATGAGCCTGTTGTTCATCACCCACGATCTCGGCATTGTCCGCCGCATCGCCGACACGGTCTGCGTGATGAACAACGGCAAGATCGTCGAGCAGGGCCCGGTCGAGCAGGTCTTCACCGCGCCGAAGCACGCCTATACGAAGGCGCTGCTCGCGGCCGAGCCGAAGCCCGATCCGGCGCCGCCGCAGCCGGGCGCGCCGGTCGTGATGTCGGCCGACAATCTCAAGGTCTGGTTTCCGATCAAGCGTGGGCTGCTGCGCTCGACTGTCGGTCACATCAAGGCGGTCGATGGCGTCAGCCTCGCGGTGCGCAAGGGCGAGACGCTCGGCGTGGTCGGCGAATCCGGCTCCGGCAAGACCACGCTCGGGCTCGCGCTGCTCAGGCTGATTTCGTCCGATGGCCCGGTCGTGTTCCTCGGCAAGGACATCCAGGGCCTGCGCTTCAAGCAGATGCTGCCGTTCCGCCGCGACATGCAGATCGTATTCCAGGACCCGTTCGGCTCGCTCAGCCCGCGCATGTCGGTGGCCGACATCATCGCCGAGGGGCTCGAGGTGCACCAGAAGCAGCTGTCGCGCGAGGAGCGCGAGGCGCGGGTGGTCAAGGCATTGAAGGATGTCGGCCTCGATCCCGACTGGCGCTTCCGCTATCCGCACGAATTCTCCGGCGGCCAGCGCCAGCGCATCTCGATCGCGCGCGCGGTCGTGCTGGAGCCGAACTTCGTGGTGCTGGACGAGCCGACCAGCGCGCTCGACATGCTGCTCCAGGCCCAGATGGTCGACCTGTTGCGCGATTTGCAGCGCAAGCGCGACCTCACCTACATGTTCATCTCGCACGATCTGCGCGTGGTGGCTTCGCTCGCGAGCCATCTGATTGTGATGAAATCCGGCAAGGTCGAGGAGGAGGGGCCGGCCTCCGAGCTGTTCAAGAACCCGAAGAGCGACTATACTCGCGCCCTGTTCGCCGCCGCGTTCCGCATCGAAGCGGCCGGCGAAGGCACGGTGGCGACGTAGTCATCGTTCTCGTTCCACGTCATCCCCGCGCAACGGCTTCGCCGTTGTCGCTGGAGGTGCGAGCGGAGCGAGCCGCGAAGGGTGGCGTGGCCGGAGTGGGGCCGTCGATCCTTCGAGACGCGCTTCGCGCTCCTCCAGCGACAAAGGCAAAGCCTTTGCGCGGGGATGACGGAGATGGGTCTTCTTAAAGCCGCTTGATCGCCAGCACCTCGCTGCCCGCGGCCTTGATCCGCGCGATCGCGGCGTGCGTGTTCTCCACCACCGTCGCCATGTGATACGCATTGGCGTGCACGATCGTCGTTGCGTCGCGCACGATGGCGACATGGCCCTTCCAGAAGATCAGGTCGCCGCGCTGCAGATGCTTGGATTCCGTAGCCGTCAATTCGCGGCCGAGCCCTTCCTGCTGCATGTCGCTGTCGCGCGGGCAGCCGGTGCCGGCAGCAGTCAGTGCGATCTGCACCAGGCCGGAGCAATCGATGCCGAGGCTCGACTTGCCGCCCCACAGATAGGGCGTGCCGACGAATTGCTCGGCGATGGCGACGAAATCCTCGGCCATCGCGCCGAGAGGTCCGACGTGTGGACGAGGGAAGTGCCAGCCCTCGCGGCTCACCGCGAAGGCGCCGTCCTCGCGGACGATTGCGAGCTTCGTCCCCATCGCCAGCGCCTCGACCGGCGGCAGCTTGATCGACGGTCCCGGGAACGCCAGCGTGCGCAGCGCCGTCACCTTGTGCGTGGCCGTCGTGCCGGGCTTGGCCAGCGCGGCGTCGGGAATCCAGCCGACATAGCCGTCGTCGGCAAGTTGGCCCCAGGCCCAGCCTTCGCCATTGCGGTCATACACCGTGACGCGCTCGCCTTTCAGCGCCTGCGTCATCTGTTCGGCATCGGCCGCCGGCGCCCGCCGCAGCGGCGCGATGGCGTCAACGACCTCGGAGGTCTCGCCTTCAACGAAGCGCGCAGCCTTGACCTTGCCCTCGAGATATTTCGCGGCGACGTCGTCGCGCGCGGGAGTGAGGCGGGGATCATCCATAGCGCTGGCTCAGCAATTTGTAGATCGCGCGCGCTGCCTGGCACTCGCCGCCTTCGGGGCGACCGGGCTTTGCCGATGGCGTCCAGCCGTAGATGTCGACATGCAGCCAGCTCCTGGCGTGCTCGACGAAGCGTTGCAGGAACAGCGCGCAGGTGATCGAGCCCGCAAAACTGCCTGACGGTGCGTTGGTGATGTCGGCGGTCTTGGAGTCGAGCCAGGCATCGTAGGCCGGCCATAGCGGCATCCGCCACAACGGGTCGTTCTCGCTCTTCGCGTGAACTGTGACGTCGCCGGCGAGCGCCTCGTCATTGGTGTAGAACGGTGGCAAATCGGGGCCCAGCGCCACGCGCGCCGCGCCGGTCAGCGTGCCGAGATCGATCAGGAGATCCGGCGTCTCCTCATCGGCCAGCGCCAGCGCGTCGGCGAGCACCAGCCGCCCCTCGGCGTCGGTGTTGCCGATCTCGACGGTGATGCCCTTGCGCGACTTGAAGATGTCGAGCGGGCGGAACGCGTTGCCGGCAACCGCGTTCTCGACCGCCGGGATCAGCACGCGCAGCCGCACCTTCAGCTTCGCATCCATCACGATCTGTGCCAGCGCCAGCACGTTGGCGGCGCCGCCCATGTCCTTTTTCATGATCAGCATGCCGCTCGACGGCTTGAGATCGAGCCCGCCGGTGTCGAAGCAGACACCCTTGCCGACCAGCGTCACCTTTGGATGGGCCGGATCGCCCCAGGTGAAATCGATCAGCCGCGGCGCGCGCGTCGAGGCCATGCCGACGGCATGGATCAGCGGGAAGTTCTGTGCGAGCTCGTCGCCGTCGATGCAATTGAAGGCGGCGCCGAACCGGCTTGCGAGATCGCGCGCCATCTCGGCGAGCTCGGCCGGTCCCATGTCGTTGGACGGCGTGTTGATGAGGTCGCGCGCCAGTGCCGCGGCATCCGCGATCCGCGCGATCTCGGCGGCATCGACGCCGTCGGGCGGCACCAGGCGAACCTCGGGGGCCTTGTTCTTGCGATAGCGGCCGAAGCGGTAACAGCCGAGCGCGAAGGCGAGCGCGGCAAGCCGTGTGTCATGTGGCGCATTGGCAAAGCGGTAGACGCCCGGCGGCAGCAGGCCGGGCAGGGCGCCGGGCCGGAACGGATCGCGCGCCTTGTGGTCTGCGTCCTCGAGGCCGAACAGCACCTGCGCGATGCCGCCGTCAGCCGCCGGCAAGGCAAGGGATTTGCCGGGCTTGGCCTCAAAGCCGTTGGCCTCGGCGAACTGGCGGGCCGGCGCCGGCAACTCGCTGCGGATCGCATCCCATGTCGCCCTGGTAACGAAGGTGATCGGCGTAACGGCGGTCGTGGGTGCGGTCTCGAACACGGATGGCATGCGGCTCTCGGCTGTTCTGGCGGCGTTGGTTGGCTACTACACGCCTTTCATGGCGGATGGTAGCGCGCCCGCGGTTGACGTGACCTGCGGCATTGGAACCGGGCGCGCCGATCACTGACCGTGCCAGTTAACCAGACGTTAGGGTTAACAGTCTATTGCTGGCACGCTCAGTTGGATCCATTCGCCCGATTTCGTGAGTCACAGTGCCATGCGTCGACAGTCCAATTTGACCCGGCATCTCGCTTCCGCAGCCCTCGTGGCGCTTTTGGCCGCAGGGCTTGGCGGCTGCCAGACCATGTCCGACGTGACCGGATCGATCGCGTCGCGGCCGGATCCCGCGCCCGACGATCCGCGTCGCGCCGTCGAGCTCTATGGCGAGCGCTATCGCAAGAACCCCAAGGATGTCGACGCGGCGATCGCCTACGGCCAGGCGTTGCGCATGACCGGACAGCGCTCGCAGGCCTGCGCCGTGCTGGAGCAGGCCACGCTCGCCAGCCCCGGCAGCAAGCCGCTGCTCGCCGCCTATGGCCGTGCGCTCGCCGACAACGGCAATTCGCAGGCCGCGTTCGACGTGTTGAGCCGCGCGCACAGCCCCGACAATCCGGACTGGCGGATCCTGTCGGTGCAGGGCACCACGCTCGACAAGTTGAACCGGCATGAAGAAGCGCGGCGCTATTACGCCAGCGCCCTTCGGCTGGCTCCGGACGAGCCGTCGGTGCTGTCCAATCTCGGCCTGTCCTACATGCTGACCAAGGAATTGCCGAAGGCGGAAGAGACGCTGCGCCAGGCCTATGCCAGCGCCCGCGCCGATACCCGCATCCGGCAGAACCTTGCGCTGGTCGTCGGCCTGCAGGGCCGCTTCGCCGAGGCTGAAACCATCGTCAAGGCCGACCTGCCGGCGGAAGAGGCGGCGGCCAATGTCGCCTATCTCCGCGACATGCTGAACCGCAAGGACGGGCCGCGGACCGCATCGCGCGCCGCACCTGTCGTCGCCAAGGACGACTAGCGCTCCACGCCTTTTGCGTTTGACAGCGAAGCTCTCAGCTCGCGAAGCATCGTGCTCATGCGCACACAAAAGAAAGCGCCCGGCATTGCCGGCGTTTTCGTAGGCGCTGCTACGCAGCTCAGTGCATCGTGGCGATCTTGATGTAGGACGGCCCGAGGATCACGATGAACAGGCAGGGCAGGAAGAACAGGATCATCGGCACCGTCAGCTTGGGCGGCAGCGCCGCGGCCTTCTTCTCGGCCTCGTTCATGCGCATGTCGCGGTTTTCCTGCGCCATCACGCGCAAGCTTTGGCCGAGCGGCGTGCCGTAGCGTTCGGATTGCTGCAAGGCCATGCAGACCGACCTCACGCCTTCGAGGCCGGTGCGGCGCGCCAGGTTCTCGTAGGCCGACTTGCGGTCCTGCAGGTAGGACAATTCCGCGGTCGTCAGCGCGAACTCCTCCGACAACGCGATCGACTGTCCGACGATCTCGTTAGCAACCTTGCGGAAGGCGACCTCGACCGACATGCCCGACTCGATGCAGATCAGCAGCAGGTCGAGCGAATCAGGGAAAGCGCGCTTGATCTGGAGCTGGCGCTTGGAGATCGCGTTCTTCAGGAACAGCATCGGCGCCTGCAGGCCGGCGTACGTCGCGCCGACGCAAATGCCGATCTTGAGCGTCAGCGACCAGTTCGCGCCCGCGATGAAAAAAGTGTAGATGATCGCGCCGATCAGCATCAGGATCGGCGTGACCGCGCGTGCTGCCAGGAAGTAGACATACGGCGCGTGGCCGCGATAGCCGGCCATCACGAGCTTCTCGATCGCCGCTTCCTGGGCCAGCCATTTGGTGAGGTTCAGATCATCCACCATCTTGGAGACGGCCTGCCGCGGCGTCTGGCGCAGCGTCACCTTTTCCGACTTGGCCAGGCGTTCGCGTTCGCGCTGCCGGAGGCGTTCGCGCTCGCTGGCGACGGCCTTCATGCGCTTGTTGAGGTCGCCGCCGGCGAGCAGCGGCATCACCAGCGTGTAGACCGTCGCGCTTGCCGCGAAGAAGGCAAGCAACATGGTCATGAACCTGACGTCGTGAAGCTTGGCGACCAGAATATCAATCATGCTGCACCGTCAGAAATCGAAGTTGATCATCTTCTTCATCACGAGCACGCCGCACGTCATCCAGAGCGCGCAGCCAACCAGCATCAGCTGGCCCATCGAGTTCGTCCACAGCAGGGCGATGTAGTCCGGCGTCGTGAGGAACACGAGGATCATCACGATCGGCGGCAGCGAGCCGATGATGGCGGCGGAAGCCTTCGCTTCCATCGACATCGCCTGGATCTTCTCGGCCATCTTCTTGCGGTCGCGAAGCACCCGCGACAGGTTGCCGAGCGCTTCCGACAAATTGCCGCCGGATTTCTGCTGGATCGCGATCACGATGCCGAAGAAGTTCGCCTCCGGCAGCGGCATGCGTTCGTAGAGCCGGGCGCAGGCCTCGCCGAGCGGCATGCCGATCGCCTGGGTCTCGATGATCGCAAGGAACTCGCTGCGCAGCGGCTCAGGCGCGTCGTTGACGACCGCCTTGAGCGATTCGAACAGCGGCAGGCCGGCCTTGATTCCGCGCACGATGACGTCGACGGCGTCGGGCAGCGCCTTCAGGAACGCTTTCTCCCGCCGCTTCTTCAAGAAGCCGAGCAGCCAGCGCGGCGCGCCGAGACCCATGGCGAAGCCGATGCCGGCCGCACCGAGCAGTCCTCCGCCGACGATGAAGGCCACGCCGAACCCGAACAGGCCGAGCGCGCCGGAGATCATCCAGAATTTCTGCTCGGACCACTCCAGTCCGGCCTGCGAGATGCGGACGCCGAGCGGGACTTTCTTGTCCTTCTGCCGCCGCGCCTCGAGCTCCTTCAGCGATCCCTCGACCTGCTCGCGGCGGGAGCGCTGCGTGCGCTCGCTGCCTCGCGTCGTCGGCTGTTCGCTGCGCGCTACCGATGCACGGCGCGACTCGGCCTTCTTCTCCCCGGAGAGGTACGGGTACAGGAAGACCCAGGCGATGCCGCCCACGGTGGTGGCGGCGAGGAAGGCCAGAGCGAGCGTTTGCGTCTGCATCCTGCGCTCCCCTAGACCGGCGCCGGCGAGTCGGAGGCGTCCAACGCCGCCGCAAGCCGCTTCTCTTCATTGTAGTAGCGCGCCCGCTCCCAGAAGCGTGGCCGGCCGATGCCGGTCGAGCGGTGCTTGCCGATGATCTTGCCGTTGGCGTCTTCCCCGACCACGTCGTAGAGGAAGATGTCTTGGGTGATGATGGTGTCGCCTTCCATTCCCATCACCTCGGTGATGTGAGTGATGCGGCGCGAACCGTCGCGCAGGCGCGCGGCCTGCACGATGATGTCGACCGAGGCGCAGATCATCTCGCGAATGGTGCGTGAGGGAAGCGAAAAGCCGCCCATGGTGATCATGGATTCGCAGCGTGACAGCGCTTCGCGGGGATTGTTGGCGTGCAGCGTGCCCATCGAGCCGTCGTGGCCGGTGTTCATCGCCTGCAGCAGGTCGAACGCTTCGGGTCCGCGGACTTCGCCGACGATGATGCGCTCGGGACGCATACGCAGGCAGTTGCGAACCAGCTCGCGCATCGTGACCTGGCCCTCGCCTTCAATGTTCGGCGGCCGGGTTTCCAGCCGCACCACATGCGGCTGCTGCAGCTGAAGTTCGGCGGCGTCTTCACAGGTGATGATACGTTCGTCGTGCTCGATATAGTTGGTCAGGCAGTTCAGCAGCGTGGTCTTGCCCGAGCCGGTACCGCCCGAGATGATCACGTTGCAGCGGACCCGACCGATGATCTGCAGGATGGTCGCCCCTTCCGGCGTGATCGCGCCGAACTTGACGAGCTGCTCCAGCGTCAGCTTGTCCTTCTTGAATTTGCGGATGGTGAGCGCGGGCCCGTCGATCGCCAGCGGCGGCACGATGGCGTTGACGCGCGAGCCGTCGGCGAGACGGGCGTCGCAGATCGGCGAGGATTCGTCGACGCGCCGGCCGACCTGGCTGACGATGCGCTGGCAGATGTTGAGCAGCTGCTGGTTGTCGCGAAAGCGGATGCCGGTGCGCTGGATCTTGCCGGCGACTTCGATGAACACCGTGCCCGCGCCGTTGACCATGATGTCGGCGATGTCGTCGCGCGACAGCAGGGGCTCGAGAGGTCCGTAGCCGAGCACGTCGTTGCAGATGTCGTCGAGCAGCTCTTCCTGCTCGGCGATCGACATCACGATGTTCTTGATCGCGATGATCTCGTTGACGATGTCGCGGATTTCCTCGCGCGCCGACTCGCTGTCCAGCTTGGCGAGCTGGGCAAGGTCGATCGCCTCGATCAGGGCGCCGAAGATCGTTGCCTTGACCTGGTAGTAATTGTCCGAGCGGCGGGCTTCGACGGCGGGAGCAGGCGGCGGCTTGGCCGGGGCCAGCGGCGGCGACGATATCGTCGGGGCGGCGGACTCGCGCGCCATCGGCGACGATCCGGCATGCTCCGGCGTCTGAAAAGCGGGCTTGGGTGCCCGCACGTCCCCATCGTTTCCGCTACGCTTACCAAACACGACGTCTTGACTCCACGCGGACCACTATTTGGACCGCAGCTTTTCGAGCAGGGGCGACAGGAAGGACCCCCTCGGCTTCTTGGTTTCGCCGCGGCCTGTCAGCCGCTGCGCCATCTGCAGAAACATCTCGACTGCGCGGTGATTGGCGGAGATCTCCGCGATCATCTGGCCGTTGTTGGCGGCCGAACCGAAGATCTGCGGATCGAACGGGATGGCGGCGATCGGCTGGCTTTCGATCGCCTTGGCGAATTCGCCCGCTGCGATCTCCGGACGCTTCGGCACGCCGACCTGGTTCAGGCAGTACAGCGGCGCCCGGTCGTTCGGCCGTGACGCCTTCAGGAGGTCGAACATGTTCTTGGCGTTGCGCAGATTGGCGAGGTCGGGCGCCGCCACGATCAGGATGTCGTCGGCTGCGATCAGCGCACGCTTGGTCCAGCCGGACCATTGATGCGGCACGTCCAGCACGATGCAGGGCATCGTGGTGCGCAGCGTATCGAAGATCGCATCGAAAGCTTCGGCGCCGAAATCGTAGACCTTGTCGAGCGTAGCCGGCGCCGCCAGCAGGCTGAGATGGTCGGTGCATTTCGACAGCAGGCGGTCGACGAAGGCGGTATCGACGCGGTCCGGCGAGAACACGGCATCCGCGATGCCCTGCGCCGGATCCTGGTTGTAGTTGAGGCCGGCGGTGCCGAACGCAAGATCGAGATCGGCGACCACGGAATCGAGCGCCAGATCGCGGGCGATCGCCCAGGCGACATTGTGCGCGATCGTCGAGGCGCCGACGCCGCCCTTGGCGCCGACGATGGCGACGACGCGGCCGACCGCCTTGGCTTCTGGCGCCGAGAACAGGTTGCAGACCGCGCGCACCACGTCGATTGCATGCGCCGGCGCAATCACGTAGTCGCTGACGCCGCGGCGCACCAGCTCGCGGTACAGCGTGACGTCGTTGACCCGGCCGATCACGACCACCCTTGTGCCGGCGTCGCACACCGTGGCGAGCTGGTCGAGGCCGGCCAGAATGTCGCTGCGGCCCTCGGTCTCGAGGATGATGACGTTGGGCGTCGGCGCCGAGCGATAGGCCTCGATGGCGGCCGCCATGCCGCCCATCTGGATCTTGAGATGGGCCTTGGCCAGCCGGCGATCCTCGCCCGCCGACTGCACGGCGGCGGCGGTCTCGACCGTTTCGCAGAACGCCTGAACCGAAACCCGTGGCGCCGGAGCAATGTGGTCGTCCACGGCCTGCGGCGGGGCGTCCGTCTGCTCTTCGGAGTTTTGCTGCGCGTAGGTGATCATTTTCCTGTGTCGCTTAGCTTGGCCCTGTCGGCCTCGGGATAGGTCGTGGCAGTGGTGGTGCCCTTGCGATACTTGTCGAAGGCGATGTTGCGGCGCGACGTGTAGGCAGGGGTCTCCGCGCGCGGCTGCACGAGGTCAGTCGGGTCTTCGACCATGGCGGCAAGGTTGCGCTGATTGGCGCAGCCGAAATTGTAGTACTGCTTGTTCTGGATGTAGGACCCGTTGTGCATCGACGGGCCGAGATCCTCCGGCCAAAGGCCGCACGGCCCGGCCTCCGCCTTCATCTTGGGATAATTCACGCGGATCGCAGGCATCAGGCGCGGATTCTCGGGATGATACTTGCGAACAAGGATCCCGCGCGGCGGCACGCCGGCCGCGGCGAAGGTGGCCTGAATCTCGCGCAACGATTCCTGCGCGGGCCGGGCGTTCGGCGTGTCGACGGGAACGTCGATGGTGACGGCGCCGGTGCCTTCGCGCATCCAGTCCTGCGCCATTCCCATCACCTCGGCGCGCTGCTCCGCGGTCAGGCCGCCGCGGCTGCGGCCGACGAAGACCACGATCGAGCGGTCGGACTCGGTGACGGCGATCGGGTGACGCAGGCGATAGTCGGCCGGTGAATCCACCATCGCGAAACTGTTGTCGGCGGCGTGCTGACAGGCGCCGAGCGTCATGGCTAGGCCGACGAGCGCACCGGCGAGACTGACGGCGCGCTTGCGATCGGCGGATGGTCTGGGTGTGGTCTGTGTCATCGTCCGCCTCAGTCGGTAATGAAGCCGTAGGTGCCGCGGTAATTCCGCGCCGGCTCGGTGCGGCCAGGTACGCCGTAGATGCGATTGAGGCTGCCCAGCAGGTCGGCCTGCGGATCGGATGCGTTGGCGAAGCCGTCATCCGGACGCGACAGGTCCTTCTGGGCGACCGCGCGGACGACATAGGGCGTCACCAGGACCATCAGTTCGGTCTGGTTGTTGACGAAGTCGCGGCTGCGGAACAGCGTGCCGAGCACCGGCAGCGACGCCAGCCCGGGGAGGCCGTTGATCGCCTGCTTGGTCTGGTCCTGGATCAGGCCGGCCATGGCCATCGAGCCGCCCGAGGGAATCTCCAGCGTGGTCTCGGCGCGGCGGGTCTTGATCGAGGGGATCGTCGTTCCACCCGCGCCGCCCGTCAGTGCGTTCTCGGTCGAGACTTCCGACACTTCGGTCATGACGCGCAGGCTGATCCGTCCTTCGGTCAGCACCACCGGCGTGAAGTTGAGCGAAATGCCGAATTTCTTGAAGCTGACGGTCTGGACGCAATTCCCGATCGTGCCGGTCGACGAAGTCTGACAGGTCACGCCGGTCGGAATTGGAAACTCGCCGCCCGAGATGAAGGTCGCCGATTCGCCCGATATCGCGGTCAGGTTCGGTTCAGCGAGCGTCCGCACCACGCCGGCGCTCTCCATGGCGCGGAGCGTCGCCGTCACGGATGATCCGAACTGCGTCGTGAGATTGTTGCCCGACACCAGCGGGCCGCTGTTCGCGGTGAACGGGTTGCTGTTGGCGAATTTCACCACGGTCGTGCCGTAGTTGAGGTTCGCGGTGAGGTCGATGCCGAGCTGCTTGATCAGGCTGCGCGAGACTTCGGCAACCGTGACTTTCAGCATCACCTGGTCGCGGCCGCGTACCGCGATGGAGTTCACGACCTTGTCGGGGCCGCCGACCAGCCGGGTGGCGATCTCGCCGGCCTGCTGCGCATCGATCGGGCTCGCCGCGCTGCCGGTCAGCATCACGCCGTCGCCGACGCCCTCGATCTGGATATCGGAATTCGGCAGCGCCGCGCGCAGCGCCTGACGTACGCCGTTGAGGTCGCGCTTGACGGCGATGTCATAGGCCGCGATCTGCTGTCCGGCGGCATCGAAGAATACGATGTTGGTCTGGCCGACCGTCGCGCCGATGATGTAGGCGCGCTGCGCCGAGCGGACCACGGCATTGGCGATCTTGGGATCGGCCACCAGCACGTCCTTGATGTCCCTGGGCAGGTCGATCACGATCGATTTGCCGACGCCGAGCGAGAGGAAACGGGCGTTCATCTGGCCGCCGTCCGCCGATGCGGCAGGAGCAGGCGCGGCGCGGTAATCGCTCGCCACCACCGGCGTCAGCGCCGGGTTCAGCGAGAGCGCCGTGACGGCCGAGAACGACAATGCGCGGACCATGAAGGCCCGCATCGTCCGTTGAGTTGCCCCGCCCTTCATCACGTGTGTCCTCATGGTCACTTCTGCATCGTTGCCTGGTTGGCAACGCCGAAGCGGATGACGTTGATCGTCTCACCGCGCCTCGAGTGGTTGTCGTCGGTCTTGGTTTCGGGCGCGTTGTTGTCGGCGATGCTGCGGAGCGCCAGCGACAGGACGCCGCTCTGGCGCGCGCGCGCCAGCGTTTCGGTCTGTTCGGGCTTCAGCTCCAGCGTCACCGTCTTGCCGATCAGTGCGTTGGTGCCGTCCTTCTCCTTTGGCGCCTGGTCGATCGCAAGCACGCGGATATTGGTCAGGATCACCTCGGAATTGACGATGTCGGCGCCGTTGCGGTCCGGATTCTTGTCGCGCTTCGACAGCAGGACGTCGACCCGGTCATTCGGCAGGATGAAGCCGCCGGCGCCGGTCTCGGGCGAGATTTCGGTCGATACCGCCCGCATGCCGGTCGGCAGGATCGCGGCCATGAAGCCGCTTCCGTCGGCCTTGACGAGCTTCTGCTCGCGAATCGGCTCGCCCTGGATGAACGGCGCGCGCGCGATCGAACCGGTGACGTCCTTGATCGCTTCGGCGTTGCTGTCCCTGCGCATGAAGCTGGCGCTGGCGGTTGCCGCCGGCCAGGTCTGCCACTGCAAATCTTCAGGCTTCACGGCCTGGCCGAGGCCGATGTCGGTTTTCGCGACCAGGATGTCGACGGTGGGCAGCTGAGCGACCGGCGGAGGCGGCGCCGGCTTGTCGTCGCTTCCGCTTGCCAAATAGAGCGCCGCTAGGCCGGCGCAGCCTGCAATTGCCAGGACCAGAATGCGGGCCTTATCCATTACGCTTCACTTTCCACATGACGCCGCGACGCTGCCGCCGCCGTGATGGGAGTTGACCAGCTATTCGTCAAAGCATGGTTAATGAGGCGTATCTAAATCGCCTTAACGGGCGGTTACCGCTGCTTTCTCAGCGCAAGGCGAAGTGCGCGAGATCGATCGTCTTGATCCAGTCCGTCTCCGGATAGATCAGCAGTGCGCCGAGGGCGAGCGCGATGCCGTAGGGGATGCCGGTCTGCTTGTCGTGCAGGCGGCTGAGCCAGGCCTGGGACGCGAGCGGGTAGGGCAGGGGCCATTGCCGGAGCTGCAGCAGCAGCACGGTCAGCGCGCCGCCGAACAGCGAGGCAAAGACCAGATAGGGGAGCAGATGCTCGAATCCGAACCACAGGCCGGCCGCAGCCGCGACCTTGGCGTCTCCGCCGCCAACCCAGCCCATCGCGAACATGCCGAATGCCACCACCAGAACCAGCGCGCCCGCGCCGGCATGGCTGAGGATGTCGTGCACGCCCATCCCGGTCAGCGGCGCGAGGACGAAGAAGCCGGCCACCAGCGCCAGCGAGATCCGGTTCGGGATCGTCATGGTCAACAGATCGCTCGCCGCCGCAAAGGCCATCAGGGCCGGAAACAGCATCAAGCGTGCGATGTCGAGGATCATGGATTCATGCCGTCAAGCTGGTGCTGCGGTCGAGACCCGACGCTAGCGGCCAATGGTGAACAATCGGGAAAGGACTGCCGGCGCCTCGACGGAGGCCGCCGGGCAGCCCCCGACAAATAGCAAAGGTCCCGGGTTTGCCGGGACCTTTGATGCGAGTCCGTCGGAACCGGCTTACTTCAGCGAACCGGCGATCGTGCTGAAGGTGCCCGAGAGCTTGGTGCCGACGCCGTTGACAGCAGCGATGATCGCGATGGCGATACCGGTGGCGATCAGGCCGTATTCGATGGCGGTCGCGCCCGACTCATCCTTCACGAAGCGCGAAACGAGGTTCTTCATAAGTAACTCCTGTGTACACGTGGCTGGTCGAACTAGGTTTGGTCTCGCCGGCGTTCTCAGCACCGTGACCATTGCGGCACCCTACGGTTCGACAATTTCGGTGCAGTTAATTTGATCGCACAAACACAGCGGGAACCCGCACTTGTTGCGCACAGTAAATTTGGGATTAAGCGGTCCGCTCAAATTGCGGATTGTTGCTGAGGATCGCTGCGCGCACCTGTTCACGGCTCCTTAAGTGCACATCTGTACCCATGGGGCTTCCGTCAAATGAGGCCGTCATGCCCAGCCTTCCCTTTGAAATCATCGAGATGATCGGCCAGACGATGATGAAGGTGGTGCCGATCACGATCGCACTGGCGCTGTTCTTCACGGTGCTCACCCATTTCTGGGCCTGCAATCCCGGCAAGCCGTGGTGGCAGAAGCGCGAGCTGGTCACCGACATCTGTTACTGGTTCTTCGTGCCGGTGTTCGCCCGCGTGCTGCGCATCGGGCTCCTGGTGGTGGGCGCGGCCGTGGTGTTCAACGTTCACGGCGCCGACGATCTGATCGCGTTCTACGAAAACGGGCACGGCCCGCTGGCGCAGCTTCCGCTCTGGCTGCAGTCCATCATCTTCCTCGTCGGCTCCGATTTCATGCTGTACTGGCTGCATCGAATGTTCCACCGCGGCGACTTCTGGAAGTACCACGCCATTCATCACTCCTCCGAGGATCTTGAATGGATCTCGGCGGCACGCTTCCATCCGGTCAATCTTTTGATCGGCACGATCACCGTCGACGTGATCCTGCTGATGGCCGGCATCTCGCCGAACATCATGCTGTGGGTCGGGCCGTTCACCACGTTCCACTCGGCGTTCGTGCACGCCAACCTGAACTGGACGCTTGGCCCGTTCAAATATGTGATCGCGACGCCGGTGTTTCACCGCTGGCATCACACCGGGCTCGAGGACGGCGGCGACACCAATTTCGCAGGCACCTTCCCGCTCTGGGATCTTCTGTTCGGAACGTTCCGCATGCCCGAAGCCAAGCTTCCGGAGGATTACGGCGTCGATGCCGAGCAGGGCGTGCCGACCGAGATCGGCGGACAGCTGGCCTATCCGTTCCGGCAGTGACGCCGGTGGCCGCCGGGTGCCATCATGAGCGTTGAGACGGCGACTTTCTCGCGGGCGAGAGCCTCCGTGTTTGCCGAGGTCCCGGCCTGGTTCTGGATGGCGTGCGGCGTTTATGCGCTGCTGCTGTTCGTCGGCGACCGGCTGCTCGCCGATTCCGATACCTACTGGCAGATTGCCGTCGGCCGCTGGATTCTCGACCATCGCACGCTGCCGTCGGTCGACATCTATTCGTTCACCAAGGCCGGTGCGCCGTGGGTGTCGTCGTCCTGGCTGGCGCAGGTTCTGTTCGCGAAGGCCTATGACCTCGCCGGGTGGACTGGCCCGGCGGCGCTGACCGCGGCCTGTGCCGCCGCCAGCTTCGCGCTGCTGACCGCGATCCTCAGCCGCGCGCTGCCGGCGATCTATGCGGGCCTGATCGCCCTTGCGGCGCTGGTCCTGACCTGCGGGCACCTGCTGGCCCGTCCGCATGTGCTGGTGATGCCCATCATGCTGGTCTGGGCGAACGGCCTGATGACCGCCAGCGAACGCCGCGAGGCGCCCCCGTTCTGGCTGCTGCCGCTGATCGCGCTGTGGGCCAATCTGCATGGCGGCTTTCTGTTCGGCCTGGTGCTGGTCGGTGCATTTGGCCTCGATGCGCTGTGGAATGCCCTGCCGGCTCAAAGGTGGGCGCTGGCGCTGCGCTGGGGCGCCTTCGGCATCGGCGCGCTGGCGGCGTGCTGCGTGACCCCCTATGGATGGGGCTCGATCCTCGCCTCGCTGAAGATTCTCGGCCTCGGTGAATTGCTGCATCTCATCCAGGAATGGAGGCCGGCGACGTTCAGCGAGATCGACCCGTTCGCGCTGTCCATCCTCGGCTTGCTCGGCGCTGCGCTCTATTACGGGGCGAGGTTGCCGTTGCCGCGAATCCTCCTGGTGCTGGGCTTGCTGCACATGGCCCTGTCCCACATCAGAAATCTCGAGCTGTTCGCGCTGCTGCTGCCGCTCGCTGTGCTCACGCCGGTCGCAACCCAGTTCCGGCTGCGTGCCTCTTGCACCGTCCGCCCGAGGGCCGTTCCGGCCACAATCCTCCTCGCCGGACTTTGCGCGTGGACCTCAGTCGCTGCGGCGCGTCAGGTCATATCGCCGCCGCCGATCTATTCGCCGGCTGCCGCGGTTGACGCGATGAAGGCGCGCAACGTCAAGCGGGTGCTCAACGATCTGCAGTTCGGCGGATATCTGATCTGGCGTCAGGTGCCGGTGTTCATCGACGGGCGCGCCGAGCTCTACGGCGAAACGTTCGGGATGGGCTTGGCTCGCGCGCTTCAGCTCAAGGACGTCAACGGTTTCCTCAGCCTGCTCGAGACCAATGATATCGATGCGGTGATGCTCGCTCCGGACACGCCGGCTTCCAGATTGCTGGATCATATCGGAGGATGGCAGCGCCTCTATGCCGACGATCGCGTGGTCGTTCACGTCCGCGCCGCCAGTTGAAGCCGTTGCAGTCATACGACGTGGATCGTTGCGCTGCGGCGGATTAAGTCCTGCTGACGGACGGCCTCGCAGAGCGGCGAGCGATGAGGATGGCGGCAATGGTCAGGCCGCCACCGGCCAGAACGTCGGCGAGGTGATGACCTCCCACTGGCATTGTCGCGACGATCATCGTTGCGTTCACGATGAACACGGGAACGACAAGCCAGCGCGTGTCGCGCGCAGCATAGATCGTCATGACGCCGAGCATGGTATGAAATGAGGGAAAGCTGACGATGCCGTCGACCCTTGCCATGTCGACGACCGACAGCGATCCGTCGCGCAACATCGCGAAGGTCCGCCCCCACATGTCGCCGAGCGCCGCAAAGTGCTGGTAGCTGTGCGGGGCGGCGTGGAAATAGGCGAACGCGCCCGCGGCGAGGATCAGCCACATGCCGATGCACAGCGCGACCGCGCTCAGACTGAGGACCGCGATGAACTCCGCGAGCCTGTCGCCACGCCGTTGCAGGATCAGCCACCCAAGGACCACTTGCGACAGCAGGCCGGTGCTCTGGTAGGCCGTCGTCAGCAGCGTCGCGACGAACGAATGCGAGTTTGTCGCGGCCAGGAAGGTTGGCCAGTCGAACCCCAGCAGATGATCGACGCCCGCCAGAACGTCGTCTCTGAGCGGCAGCTTCGATGCTGCGATCAGGTAGCTGAGCGTGCTGCCCGCGGTCAGCAGCGCGCTGATCGGCAGCAGCGCGCGCCAGAACAACTCGGTCATGAACAGGCCCCGCCGCAACAGGACGGCCGGACGTCGCTGGTCGGCGCCGAGCCGATTGGAGGCAATGGCGATGAATGCGGCCGCGATCGCGCAATATGCCATGCCTTGCAGGATCGTGATCCAGTTCGACGATGCGAACGAAAGCCCTGAATTTGGCAGCCAGACCACGTCGGCAAGGGTGCATGCGACGATGCAGGACCACGCGATCGCCATGTGGCGCTGCGCGGCGTCGCCGAAGTCGCTGAACATCAACCAGCGCGCCAAAGCGTCACGAATCCGAGCAGGGTCGACAATCAGGCCGCGGGCGCCGGAACCGGCGGCGCGCTTTTCGATTCGTGATATCGACGACACGTGGTGCGCCCTGTGGTTGTGGCTGGCGCAGTCTCTGCTTGGAGACTCTTAAGATTGGGATAACCCCGGAAGGTGCGATTCGATCACGCGCCGCCGCTGCTACAGGACGACGGCATCGACGGCCGGGCATTCCCGGGCGAGGTCGCGGACATCAGGCTTGCCGGCTCGGGAAGTCGCGACATCCGCGCAATTCGGCGGTCGATTTTTGCTCTTCTTAAATGAATTGCCGTCAGATTTGCCTGCGTCGGGCGCCGGTCCGCTGCGTATCGCCTTTGCCGGCTTGTGAACGTCCCGGGGTAGAGTATGTCGTTTCAGTCCCAACGCATTCGCGCCGTCGCGCGCATTGGATTCATCTCGCTGGCCGCAGCCATGCTGCTGGGGCCCGCGCTCGCAACGGCTGCGCCGGATCCGGATCGGATTGCGGTCAATGTCGATCAGGCCAAGCTCGTCAAGCTGCCCGGCGGCATCGCCACGATCGTGGTCGGCAATCCCTTGATCGCCGACGTCACCCTGCAGAACGGCGGGGTCGTCGTCGTGACCGGCAAGGGCTATGGCGCGACCAATTTCATCGCACTCGACCGCACCGGACAGGTGCTGGTGGATCGCCAGATCCAGGTCGAAGGTCCGACCGACCAGCTTGTCACCGTCTACCGCGGCATCGATCGCGAGACCTATAGCTGCATGCCGGTCTGTCAGCGCCGCATCACCCTCGGCGATGGCGACACCTATTTCAGGGCGACCATGGAACAGGCCGGTACGCTCAACAATCAGGCCACCGGCTCGGGCGGAGCCGCGAAGCCGCAGAACTGACGCGTGTCCGCGTCACACGCCGGAGCCTTGGCCGATCGCAGGCCGTTCACCCGGGATGGTCAATGAAGATCTAACGGATCGGGTCGCTCTGTCTCGATCCGGCGAAATACTTCGACAATGACTCTTGGGTAGTTGTTGCCGCCATGTTGATCCGGGGTCGTTGATGCCGTTGACCGCTTTCGCCCGCCTCCTCCGTCGCTTTCGCCGAGACCGCCGCGGTGTAACCGTGGTGGAATTCGCGATGATCGCGCCGCTGTTCTTCGGATTGCTGTTTGCGATCATCGAAGTGGCGATGATCTTCTTCGCCAGCCAGGTGCTCGAGACGGTGACGCAGGATTCGTCTCGCTTCATCATGACCGGCCAAGCTCAGGGCTTGAGCTATACCCAGGCGCAGTTCAAGGCCTACGTCTGTAACAAGATCACTACACTGTTCGACTGCAACAACGGCATCTACGTCGATGTCCGCAGCTATCCGTCTTCGACGGGCTTCAGCAGCGTCAACATCACGCCGATCACCGATCCCACCCAGGTGAAGTGGTGTCCCGGCAAGGACGGCGACGTCGTGGTGGTCCGGCTGTTTTATCAATGGCAGCTGTTTGTCACCCAGCTCGGCTTCAACGCTTCGAACCTGCCTAATGGCAAACGGCTCCTGATCGCGACTGCGACGTTCAAGAACGAGCCGTCCGGAACCGCCGGGACCACGTGCTCATGAACAAGGTCGTGAAAAACCTGCCCGCGGCCTTGCTGCGCTCCGTTGCTGCGCTCGCGCTCGACCGCCGTGGCCTTGCCGCCGTCGAGTTCGCCTTCGTCGTGCCGCTGATGCTGGTGATGTTCTTCGGCACAGTCGAGTTCTCATCCGGCGTTGCGGTCGACCGCAAGGTCACGTTGATGGCGCGCGCGGCGTCAGACCTGACCTCGCAGGCGACGCAGGTGGTGGATGCAGACCTGCAGAACTTCTTCAGCGCCAGCGTCGGCATCATGACGCCCTACGATGCGTCGCCGACCAAGGTCACGCTGTCGGAAATCTACGTCGACAATTCGAACATCGCGCACATCCAGTGGAGCAAGGCCGGGACGATCGCCTCGGGCGCGACGCAGGCCACGGTGACGGCCTCGAGCCGCAGTCAGGGTGACATCGTGACAAGCGTCGTTCCGCCGGCGCTGCTGGTTGCGGATACCTATCTGATCTTCAGCGAGGTGAGCTACAAATACGTTCCGGCGATCGGCTACGTGATGGCCAAGAGCGGCATCAATCTCAGCGACGTCGCCTATACAAGGCCGCGGCAGTCGCGTTGCGTGTTCTACGCTCCGACGTTAGCAACCATGCCGACGATCTGCTCGACATATTGAGGCGCCGACGTTCTCCGCGTTGACGCTTTGCGTTTGTCGCAGAGAAGACCGGCTCGCACTTCCGGATCATGCTTGAGGTCACGGCGACAGAACAACGATGCAGACAAAAAGGGCCGCACCCGAAGGTGCGGCCCTTGATGCTTTAACGACAATTTCCTGGAGCTTCGCGCTCCCGGGAAATCGGCTTATCCAGCGGCGCGCAGATTGTCGGCCGAGGATTTGCCGGAACGGCGGTCAGCCACGATCTCGTAGGAGATCTTCTGGCCTTCACGCAGAGTGCCAAGGCCGGCGCGCTCGACTGCACTGATGTGCACGAACACGTCGTTCCCGCCTTCATCCGGCTGGATGAAGCCGTAGCCCTTGGTCGCGTTAAACCACTTCACGGTTCCCATGCTCACGTGGGTAGTCCCTTCTCAGATATACAAGTTCAAGACCCGCTGATTGGCGGGGTGGTGAGATCGAATTTTTGGAAGGGTCGTCAGCGTCTGAACCGGCTGTACCGGTATTGGCTAATGTCGTCCGGCCGAAAATCGATGGGCAGGATATTATTCGATAGAAGGCTTCAAAACAATCCTGACGTGCGCGCTTTTTTTGGCCGGCGCAGCCGCCGGCCAATTGTTGCGCAGGACATCAGGACGTCATGCGCGCAACGGTTGCAATCCGCCTGTTATCGGCGACGGAACTGGCCGCCGCGCTGCGCTCCGCCCCGTGGCGGGCCGCCGGGCGCGCCGCTCGGACGCTCGTCCTTGTGCCGGAAAATCAGGCGGCCTTTTTCCAGATCGTAGGGCGACATTTCGATCGTGACGCGGTCGCCGGCCAGCGTCTTGATGCGGTTTTTCTTCATCTTACCGGCGGTGTAGGCGACGATCTCGTGCCCGGCGTCGAGTTGGACCCGGTAACGAGCGTCGGGGAGGATTTCGGTCACCAGTCCTTCGAACTGGATCAGCTCTTCCTTAGCCATATGGTTCTCCAGATCGAGCGACGGCTAGTGCTTCGGTCGGTTGTTGCGGTTGTGTTGCGGATTCGGCCGGCTCTCGCGATGCAAGAAGGCGACGCCCTGGATGCCTTCGCTGTTGCCGGCCTGCGACGGACGCGGCGACTCGCCCCGGTTCGTCTGCGGCGCGCCATTATTACCACCCCGACGGCGGCGGCGGCGAGGGCCTTTTGCGCCCGGAGCGGCCTCATTCCCACGGACATTGTGTGCGCGCGGCGCAGAGCGGCCGCCCCGATGCGGGTGGGTGGCCTGCGCCGGCGCTGTGGCCTCGCGGCTACCCTGTGTGCGGCGGTCTTCCCGCGGCACGGTAATTCGGATCAGACGCTCGATATCGCGCAAATAGCCCATCTCTTCGGCGCCGGCGATCAGCGAGATCGCGACCCCGTCGGCGCCGGCACGCGCGGTGCGGCCGATGCGGTGGACATAGGTTTCCGGGATGTTGGGCAGGTCAAAGTTCACGACATGGCTGACGCCGTCGACGTCGATGCCGCGGGCAGCGATATCGGTCGCCACCAGGGTGCGGATCTCGCCGGAACGGAACGCCGCCAGCGTTCGCTCGCGGTGGTTCTGCGACTTGTTGCCGTGGATCGCATTGGCCTCGATGCCGGCCTTGGCAAGGCTCTTCACGACCTTGTCGGCACCGTGCTTGGTGCGGGTAAACACCAGGGCACGATTGACCGGCTCCTGCTTCAGGAGCTGGGCCAGAACCGCCGGCTTGGCCGCGAAATCGACCTGGATCGCACGCTGGGCGATGCGATCCACCGTCGAGGCCACCGGCGTCACCGCCACGCGGGCCGGGTCGCGCAGCATCGCCTCGGCGAGCTCGGCGATGTCCTTGGGCATGGTGGCCGAGAAGAACAGCGTCTGCCGCCGGATCGGCAGCTTGGCGACGATTTTGCGGATGTCGTTGATGAAGCCCATGTCGAGCATGCGGTCGGCTTCATCGAGCACCAGGAATTCGACCTGGCTGAGCTTCAGCCCGTTGCTCTGCACGAGATCGAGCAGGCGGCCGGGGGTGGCGACCAGCACCTCGACGCCCTGCATCAGGGAGCGGACCTGGCGGCCCATCGGCACGCCGCCGATGGCGAGCGTCGAGGACAGCCGGATGTGGCGGCCATAGGTGTTGAAGCTGTCGAGGATCTGCCCGGACAGCTCACGGGTGGGCGAGAGCACCAGTACGCGGCAGCTCTTGGGCTGCGGGCGGACGCGGTTCTCCAGCAGCCGGTGCAGGATCGGCAGCGCAAAGGACGCGGTCTTGCCGGTTCCGGTCTGGGCGATGCCGACGACGTCACGGCCGGCAAGTGCGAGCGGGATGGTCTGGGCCTGGATGGGGGTCGGCGTGAGATAATTTTCTTCTCGAAGCGCGCGGGCGATGGGATCGGCGAGGCCGAAATCCTGAAAGGAGGTCAAAAGGTGGTTCTTTCCATAAAAGCCATCGTCGTCCCGGCCAATATCGGCCGGAATCGCATGTGGCGTTCGGGACACCCGCGTGTCTGGGGCGTCAAGCTGGGTTAGCTGAAAGGCGAGCCAGAAGCCGCTTGGGACGGCATAGGAACACGCAGCTCGCGAAGGCACCGCGACTCTCGCGGGCATGGCGACCATATGGACCAGGAACTGGGCGGTTTCAAGATGATATCGCCGGGATTGGTGCGCGAAGTTCGCCGAACCATCGCGCAAACTGTCACAAATCGGTGCCGGAAATTTAGCCAATAAGGCAATTTTGCCTATAAAATAACCTGATTGCTCTTTCGGCAGTCAAATCAGCGGCTCAATGTTTGAGCAGTCATTCCCCGTATTTGTCCGGAACTCGTGAAATTATCCAGTTGGTTCATCGACTTACGGTGCCCACGCACCGTGGCACAGTTCTTGCGATTCCCTTAACCGCAGGCGGCCAAGCGGCCGTTCGCAAGCGTTCACGCCTGCGTCAGGGAGACGACATTTCATGCTTACTCAGCTTACTCACGGAATAGCGACGATGACCCGCCGCCGCGCACTCGCGGCGACGGCCGGCCTGGTTTTGGGCCTGGCTGCGTCCTCGCCCCTCGCGCCCGCGCAAGCGGCCGACGACACCATCAAGGTTGGCATTCTGCACTCGCTGTCGGGCACCATGGCCATCAGCGAAACCACGCTGAAGGACACGATCCTTTTCCTGATCGACGAGCAGAACAAGAAGGGCGGCGTGCTTGGCAAGAAGCTCGAGCCCGTCGTGGTCGACCCCGCATCGAACTGGCCGCTGTTCGCCGAAAAGGCCCGCGAGCTGATCACCAAGGACAAGGTTGCGGTCGTGTTCGGCTGCTGGACCTCGGTGTCGCGCAAGTCCGTGCTGCCGGTGTTCAAGGAGCTGAACAACATCCTGTTCTATCCGGTGCAGTATGAGGGCGAGGAGTCCGAGCGCAACGTGTTCTACACCGGCGCGGCGCCGAACCAGCAGGCGATCCCCGCCGTCGACTATCTGATGAAGGAAGAGAAGGTGAAGCGTTGGGTGCTGGCCGGCACCGACTACGTCTATCCGCGCACCACCAACAAGATCCTGGAAGCCTATCTGAAGTCGAAGGGCGTCGCCCAGGACGACATCATGATCAACTACACGCCGTTCGGTCACTCCGACTGGCAGACCATCGTGGCCGACATCAAGAAGTTCGGCTCGGCCGGCAAGAAGACCGCGGTGGTCTCCACCATCAACGGCGACGCCAACGTTCCGTTCTACAAGGAGCTCGGCAACCAGGGCATCAAGGCGACCGATATCCCTGTTGTCGCGTTCTCGGTCGGCGAAGAAGAACTCGCCGGCATCGACACCAAGCCGCTGCTCGGCCATCTCGCCGCCTGGAACTACTTCGAGTCGATCAAGACCCCGGCGAACGAGAAGTTCATCAAGGAGTGGCAGGCCTACACCAAGAACCCGAAGCGCGTGACCAACGATCCGATGGAAGCGCACTACATCGGCTTCAACATGTGGGTGAAGGCGGTCGAGAAGGTGAAGTCGACTGATCCGGACAAGGTGATCGACGCTCTCCCGGGCATCGAGGCGCCGAACCTGACCGGCGGCACCTCGAAGATGCTGCCGAACCACCACATCACCAAGCCGGTGTTCATCGGCGAGATCAAGGGCAATGGCCAGTTCGATGTGGTCTGGAAGACCCCGGGCCTGGTGGCCGGCGATGCCTGGTCGAAGGAGCTCGAAGGCTCCAAGGACCTGATCGGCGATTGGGTCGGCAAGAAGTGCGGCAATTACAACACCAAGACCAACAAGTGCGGCGGCCAGGGCTCGTAATCGGGCGCTGCTGACCTAACGACACAACAAAACCTTCCAACACCGGAGAAGGCGGCATCGATCGCCGCCTTCTCCTCCCACTCCTGCCGGGGTACTGACGTGTTTGCCAATTGTATTGATCGCTTTCGTGCGCTTTGTCTTTCGATCCTGCTGCTGAGCTGCCTTGCTGTGCCGGCGCTGGCTGGCCCGTTCGAGGATTCGGTCGCCAAATTCGCCAATGACGAGTTCTCCGACACCGAGGCTGCGATCGGCGAGGTCGCCGCATCGGGCAATGCGCTGGCGTCGCCCATCATCAGCGCGCTGCAGGACGGCCGGCTGTCGGCCGATCCCGACAGCAAGAAGGTCTTCATCACCCAGGCCGACGGCAAGATCGTCGACGCCACCACCGGCGCTGCCGTCGACAAATTGCCCGACAACGCCGCGGCCGTCCGGCTCAACAACCGCCTGCGCCGCACCGTGGAGGCAGCGCTCGGCGGCTTGACGCTGCTGTCGCCGGATCCGGCCAAGCGGCTCGCCGCGGCGCAATCGGTGTTCAAGAGCCACGAAGAGAATTTGCTGCCGACGGTGGAGGGCGCGCTCGCCAAGGAGAGCGTCAAGTCGATCAAGCAGGCCTTCGCCGAGGCGCGCGCCGCTATCGTCCTGTTCAAGTCGGACGCATCCGACAGCGACAAGCTCGACGCCGTCGCCGTGGTCAAGGCGCGCGGCGACCAGGAGGCGCTGGCGCTGCTCACCGGGCTTGGCGACCAGCAGCCGCTGGTCGCCAAGGCGGCCGCGAGCGCGGTGTCCTCGATCCAGAGCAATCTTGCGATGTGGTCGATGGTGCAGAATGCCTGGTACGGCCTGTCGCTCGGCTCGGTGCTGCTGCTCGCCGCGATCGGCTTGGCCATCACCTTCGGCGTCATGGGCGTCATCAACATGGCGCATGGCGAGATGGTGATGCTCGGGGCCTACACCACTTTCGTGGTGCAGGAGGTGATCCGCACCCGCTATCCCGCGCTGTTCGATTATTCGCTGCTGATCGCCGTGCCGCTCGCCTTCCTGGTCGCAGGCTTCATCGGCGTCCTGATCGAGCGCACCATCATCCGCTTCCTGTACGGCCGCCCGCTGGAGACGCTGCTCGCGACCTGGGGCCTGTCGCTGGTGCTGCAGCAGGCCGTGCGCACCGCATTCGGCCCGACCAACCGCGAGGTCGGCAACCCCTCCTGGATGAGCGGCGCGTTCGAGCTCGGCCAGATCACCATTACCTATAACCGGCTCTGGATCCTTTGCTTCACGCTCGCGGTGTTCGCGATCCTGCTCGCGATGCTGCGCTACACCGCGCTCGGCCTCGAGATGCGGGCGGTGACGCAGAACCGCCGCATGGCGGCCTCGATGGGCATCGCCACCTCGCGCGTCGATGCGCTGACCTTCGGCCTCGGCTCGGGGATCGCCGGCATTGCCGGCGTGGCATTGTCGCAGATCGACAATGTCAGCCCGAATCTCGGCCAGAGCTACATCATCGACAGTTTCATGGTCGTGGTGTTCGGCGGCGTCGGCAATCTCTGGGGTACGCTGGTCGGCGCCTTCACGCTCGGCATCGCCAACAAGTTCCTCGAGCCGGTGGCAGGTGCGGTGCTCGGCAAGATCGCGATCCTGGTCTTGATCATCCTGTTCATCCAGAAACGGCCGCGCGGTCTGTTCGCGCTCAAGGGCCGAGCGGTGGAAGCATGACGCCGCACATCCTCACCCGTTCGCTCGACCGCGCCGCGACCGCGTTCGTGCTGATTGTCGCCGCGGTCGGCGTGCTGATCCCGCTGTCGAACCTGCTGCTGCCGCAGGGCTCGATGTTCCAGGTGCCGACCTATCTGGTGGCGCTGTGGGGCAAATATGTCTGCTACGCCATCCTCGCGCTCTCGATCGACCTGATCTGGGGCTATTGCGGCATCCTCTCGCTCGGTCATGGCGCGTTCTTCGCGCTCGGCGGCTATGCCATGGGCATGTATTTGATGCGGCAGATCGGCAGCCGCGGCGTCTACGGCAATCCGATCCTGCCCGACTTCATGGTGTTCCTGAACTGGGACAAGCTGCCCTGGTACTGGTACGGCTTCGACAAGTTCGCCTTCGCGGCGCTGATGGTGCTCTTGGTGCCGGGCCTGCTCGCCTTCTGCTTCGGCTGGCTCGCCTTCCGCTCGCGGGTCACCGGCGTCTATTTGTCGATCATCACGCAGGCGATGACCTATGCGCTGCTGCTCGGCTTCTTCCGCAATGATTTCGGCTTCGGCGGCAATAACGGCCTGACCGACTTCAAGGATATCCTCGGCTTCAATGTGCAGGCCGAGGGCACGCGCTGCGTGCTGTTCCTGCTGAGCTGCCTTGCGCTCGTGATCGCCTTTCTGATTTGCCGCGCGGTGGTGACCTCGAAGCTCGGCAAGGTGCTGATCGCGGTGCGCGACGCCGAAAGCCGCACGCGCTTCCTCGGCTATCGTGTCGAATCCTACAAGCTGTTCGTGTTCACGCTGTCGGCCTGCATGGCCGGCGTCGCTGGCGCGCTTTACGTGCCGCAGGTCGGCATCATCAATCCGAGCGAGTTCGCGCCGGGCAATTCGATCGAGGCGGTGATCTGGGTCGCGGTCGGCGGCCGCGGCACCCTGGTCGGTGCCGCGCTCGGCGCCGTCGTCGTCAACTACGCCAAGACGTTCTTCACCTCGGGGCCGCTCGCGCCGTACTGGCTGTTCATGCTGGGCGCGCTGTTCATCCTGGTCACGCTGCTGCTGCCGAAGGGCATCGTCGGCACCTTCAACAGCTGGTGGGAGACGTCAAAGGGAAAGAACGGCTCTCCCGACGCTGAGAGCGCCGCGCGCGAAGACGGCGTCGGCGCACCGAACCTGGCGGAGTAGGCAGATGAACGTCATGGATACCCGCGCCACTTCGGCCATGCTCTATCTCGACGGCGTGCACGTCTCGTTCGACGGGTTTCACGCCATCAACAATTTGTCGCTGACGCTCGCGCCGGGCGAGATGCGCGCCATCATCGGCCCGAACGGCGCCGGCAAGACCACGATGATGGACATCATCACCGGCAAGACCAAGCCGGATGAGGGCACCGTACTGTTCGACGGCACCGTCGACCTGACCCGGCTCGACGAGACCCGCATCGCCGAGCTCGGCATCGGCCGCAAATTCCAGAAGCCGACGGTGTTTGAGAGCCAGAGCGTGCAGGACAACCTCCTGCTCGCGCTCAATGTCGACCATTCCGTGCGCGGCACGTTGTTCTGGCGCGGCAGCAAGGCCGAGTCCGAACGCATCGACAAGGTGCTCGAGACCATCCGCCTGACCGACGCGCGCAACAGCCTCGCCGGCAGCCTGTCGCACGGCCAGAAGCAATGGCTGGAGATCGGCATGCTGCTGGCGCAGGATCCGAAGGTTCTGCTGGTCGATGAGCCGGTCGCCGGCATGACCGATGTCGAGACGCATCTGACGGCGGAGCTGCTGAAGGAGATCAACCGCAACCACACCATCATGGTGGTCGAGCACGACATGACTTTCGTGCGCGAACTTGGCGTCAAGGTGACCTGCCTGCACGAGGGCTCGGTGCTCGCCGAAGGTTCGATCGACCAGGTGTCGTCGAACGAGCGGGTGGTCGAAGTGTATCTGGGGCGCTAGCGATGCTGAAGGTCGACAACATCAACCTGTACTACGGCGCGGCGCAGGCGCTGCGCGGCGTCTCGCTGACCGCCGAGCCGGGCAAGGTCACCTGCGTGCTCGGCCGCAACGGCGTCGGCAAGACCTCGCTGCTGCGCGCCATGGTCGGCCAGTATCCGATTGCATCCGGCTCGATCAATTTCGACGGCAAGGATATCACCGCGCTGAAGCCGTATGAGCGGGCGCGGCGCGGCATCGGCTTCGTGCCGCAGGGCCGCGAGATATTTCCGCTGCTGACGGTGGAAGAAAACCTCAAGACCGGCTTCGGGCCGCTGAAGCGCGAAGACCGCAACATCCCCAATGATGTCTTTTCGCTCTTCCCGGTGCTGGAGACGATGCTCGGCCGCCGCGGTGGCGACCTCTCCGGCGGCCAACAACAGCAGCTCGCGATCGGCCGCGCGCTGGTGATGCGGCCAAAGCTCCTGCTGCTCGACGAGCCGACCGAGGGCATCCAGCCCTCGATCATCAAGGATATCGGCCGCGCCATCTCCTATCTGCGCAACCTCGGCAACATCGCGATCGTGCTGGTCGAACAATATCTCGACTTTGCCTGCGAACTCGGCGACAGTTTTGCCGTGATGGACCGGGGCGCGGTGAAATATGCCTGCGACCGCGCAAGCCTCGATCCCGCCGAGATCAGCCGCCAGATGGCGCTGTGAACAGGATGTGACGCCGCCCTTGCGGCGTGCGTTAAGGGAGCGTCGGGGGAATGCGGAGCGGGATCGCAGGCGCAGCAGCGGCGACGTTTGCGGCAAACCGCGCCCAGGGCGCGGTGCGGTTCGGCGTTCATCTGAAAGACGGCGTCAGCCGCCGCGGCGATCTCCATGAATCCGGCTCGCTGCGTGTCCGCTTCCCATCGCCCGAGGACGACGGCCTGTCGGCGATGTTCGTCAACACCGCCGGCGGCATAGCCGGTGGGGACCGCTTCGAGATTGCGATCACGGCCGGCGAGGGCGCCCGCCTGACGCTGACCACGGCGGCGGCGGAGAAGGTTTACCGCGCGCCGGGCGCGGCAGCCCGGCTCGACATCGCGCTCAAGATCGCGAACGGTGCGCATCTCTCCTGGCTGCCGCAGGAGACCATCCTGTTCGATCGTGCGCGCATCGTCAGGAGCTTCGACATCGACCTCGCCGATAGCGCCTCGCTTTTGCTCTGCGAGATCGTGGTGTTCGGCCGCGCCGCGATGGGCGAGACCATGCGCCATGGCGAGTTCGTCGACCGTTGGCGGATGCGGCGTGGCGGCAGGCTGGTGTTCGCCGAGACCATCCGCCTCGACGGCGAGATCGGCGAGAAGCTGGCAAGGCGCGCGATCGCAGGCGGCGGCTGCGCGATCGGTACCGCGCTGATCGTGCCGGGCGACGAGGCGCTGATCGCGCGCATCCGCGAGGCGTCGGAGGGCTTCGGCGGCGAAGTCGGCATCTCGGCCTGGAATGGCTTTGCAATGGCGCGCTTCTGCGCCCAAGATGCGGCCCGGCTGCGCGCCGACATGATGGCGGTGCTCGGCCGCGCCTCCATCGTCCCGCTGCCGCGGCTGTGGCTCAACTAATCCTTTCAGAACGATCAGAGTGCTCGCATGAATTTGTCTCCCCGTGAAAAGGACAAGCTGCTGATTTCGATGGCGGCCATGGTCGCGCGCCGCCGGCTCGAGCGCGGCGTCAAGCTGAACCATCCGGAAGCCGTGGCGCTGATCACCGATTTCATCGTCGAGGGCGCGCGCGACGGCCGCACCGTGGCCGAACTGATGCAGGCCGGCGCCAAGGTCCTGACCCGAGACCAGGTGATGGTTGGTATCCCGGAGATGATCCATGACATCCAGGTCGAGGCGACATTCCCCGACGGCACCAAGCTCGTCACCGTGCACGAGCCGATCCGATAGGAGCGCGACATGATCCCCGGCGAACTCTTCATCAAGGACGGCGAGATCGAGCTCAATGCCGGCCGCAAGACCGTGACGCTGTCGGTCGCTAACACCGGCGATCGCCCGATCCAGGTCGGCTCGCACTACCATTTCTTCGAAACCAACCCGGCGCTGAAATTCGACCGCAAGAAAGCCCGCGGCATGCGCCTCGACATCGCCGCCGGCACCGCCGTCCGCTTCGAGCCCGGCCAGACCCGCGACGTCCAACTGGTCGCGCTCGCCGGCAAGCGCGTGATCTATGGCTTCCGCGCCGAGGTGAAGGGGAAGTTGTGACCTTGCGTGATGCGATGAGAACGCTGGCGATGATCCACAGTGAGGTGAACACTGCGGCCGGGCTCCCTCCCCCACGCAACCGGGGTGTACCCCGGTTGCGCATCGTAAATTTGCGCAAGTCGGGCGAGCCCGACTTGCGGCGGGGGAGGGTGGGGAGAGGGGTATGCCGCACACTCAAGTGAGCGACATCCAGCGCGATCGCGCCAAGCAGCTCCGCCGCACGATGACGCGCGCGGAGACATTGCTGTGGCGTTACCTGAAGGCTGATCGGCTGGCTGGTCTCAACTTCCGCCGTCAGGCACCGATTGGCAATTACATCGCCGATTTTGTCGCGCACGCCTGCAAGCTCGTCGTCGAGATTGACGGAGAGAGCCACGATTTCGAGGAGCGGATCCGTTATGACCAGCGGCGGGATACGTGGCTGAAGTCGCGCGGTTATCTCGTCCTTCGATTCACCAACGACGATGTGACCAAAAATCTTGAAGGAGTCGTTCTGAGTATCGCGGAAGCGGCGGAGCAAGCGGTACCCCTCTCCCTAACCCTCCCCCGCAAGGGGGAGGGAACCCGTCCGCCGGCGACTCCCTTACATCCGACAGTGATGGCGAGGTGCAGTCGTGACGCAAGCAGGAGCCGTTGCGATACCAGGTGAGGTGAGCACGCTCCTCAGGCTCCCTCCCCCCTTGCGGGGGAGGGTGGGGGAGAGGGGTAAGCCCCGGGCGCTGATCGAAGTCGTTTTCCGATCCCGAGCCAATTGCGGTTGTGGTCAAGAAGGGGGCTCTTAGCCGATGCTTCCCGCGATCCGCATGGTCTCCGAAGCTGCCGAGCTTGCTGCGCGCCGTCACAACGGGATGGCGCGGAAGGGGCGGGGCAGTGAGCCCTACATCAACCATCTCGCGGAGGTCGCAAACCTGCTGGCGCAGGTGACCGATGGCGCGGATGCCGAGCTGGTGGCGGCCGGGTGGCTTCACGATACAATCGAGGACACCGAAACCACGCGCGAGGAGCTCGCCGAGAAGTTCAGCGCGCGGGTTGCCGATCTCGTTGTCGAATGCACCGACGACATGAGTCTGCCGAAGGCCGAACGACGCCAAAAGCAGATCGAGCACGCTCCGCACAAATCGCCGGGCGCAAAGCTGATCAAGGCCGCCGACAAGGTCAGCAATATCGGCGCGCGGATCGTGCCGCATCCGAGCAAGGACGAGTGCGACGATCTCGCCGACTATGCGGCCTGGGCCGAGAAGGTCGTTGCCGGTTGCCGGGGCATCAATCCGCGGCTCGACCGCATTTTCGATGACACCATTGCGCGCGCCAGGGCCGCGCTGGCTGAAACTGGGGGCTGATATGTCCGTGAAGATCAAGCGTTCCGTCTACGCCGACATGTTCGGCCCGACCACCGGCGACAGGGTGCGGCTCGCCGACACCGATCTGATCATCGAGGTCGAGAAGGATCTCACCACCTATGGCGAGGAGGTGAAGTTCGGCGGCGGCAAGGTGATTCGCGACGGCATGGGGCAGTCGCAGGTGACCAACGCGCAGGGCGCGGCCGATACTGTCATCACCAACGCGCTGATCGTCGATCACTGGGGCATCGTGAAGGCCGACGTCGCGATCAAGGAGGGCATGATCGCGGCGATCGGCAAGGCCGGCAATCCGGACATCCAGCCCAACGTCACCATCATCATCGGGCCCGGCACCGACGTGATCGCAGGCGAGGGCAAGATCCTCACCGCGGGCGGTTTCGACAGCCACATCCATTTCATCTGCCCGCAGCAGATCGAGCACGCGCTGATGAGTGGCGTCACCTCGATGTTAGGGGGCGGCACCGGCCCGTCGCACGGCACCTTCGCCACCACCTGCACGCCGGGCCCATGGCACATGGGGCGGATGATCCAGTCGTTCGACGCCTTCCCGGTCAATCTCGGCATTTCCGGCAAGGGCAACGCCTCGCGTCCGGCGGCGCTGGTCGAGATGATCAAGGCCGGCGCCTGCGCGCTGAAGCTGCACGAGGACTGGGGCACCACGCCGTCGGCGATCGACACCTGCCTGTCGGTCGCCGACGATTACGACGTCCAGGTGATGCTGCATTCGGACACGCTGAACGAATCCGGCTTCGTCGAGGACACGGTGAAGGCGTTCAAGGGCCGCACCATCCATGCCTTCCACACCGAAGGCGCCGGCGGCGGCCATGCGCCTGACATCATCAAGATCGCCGGCCTGAAGAACGTGCTGCCATCGTCGACCAATCCGACAAGGCCGTTCACCCGCAACACCATCGACGAGCATTTGGACATGCTGATGGTGTGCCATCACCTCGATCCGTCGATCGCCGAAGACCTCGCCTTCGCCGAAAGCCGAATCCGCAAGGAGACCATCGCCGCCGAGGACATCCTGCACGATCTCGGCGCGCTCTCGATGATGTCGTCGGACTCGCAGGCCATGGGCCGGCTCGGCGAAGTCATCATCCGCACCTGGCAGACCGCCGACAAGATGAAGAAGCAGCGCGGTTCCCTGCCGCAGGACAAGGGCAACGACAACGACAACTTCCGCGTCAAGCGCTACATCGCCAAATACACCATCAATCCCGCGATCGCGCATGGCGTGTCGAAGCTGATCGGCTCGGTCGAGAAGGGCAAGCTCGCCGACCTCGTGCTGTGGTCGCCGGCATTCTTCGGCGTCAAGCCGGACTGCATCATCAAGGGCGGCTCGATCGTGGCGGCGCCGATGGGCGATCCCAATGCCTCGATCCCGACGCCGCAGCCGGTGCATTACCAGCCGATGTTCGCCGCTTTCGGCAAGTCGCTCACCGCGTCCTCGGTGGTGTTCACCTCGAAGGCCGCGGTCACCGGCGGCCTCGCCCGCAAGCTCGGGATCAGCAAAAAGCTCTACGCGGTGCAGAACACCCGCGGAAAGATCTCCAAGAAGAGCATGATCCATAATGATGCCACGCCCGCGATCGAGGTCGATCCGGAGACCTATGAGGTGCGCGCAGACGGCGAGCTTCTGACCTGCGCGCCGGCCGAGGTGCTGCCCATGGCACAGCGCTATTTTATGTTCTAAAACCGCTCCCGGTAGCCAGAGCGTTTTCGAACGAAGCCGATTTCCGGCTTGCGGAAAGAAAACGCGCCCACAACAAGGCTCGAGACAAAAGAGAAAACCGGGAGGAATTTCCGTGATTTACGTCGTTGCTACGCTGACCATCAAGCCCGAGACCCGAGCCGAATTCATCTCCGCGGCGACGGCCTGCATCAAGGAAACCCGCAAGGAGCCCGGCAACATCGCCTACGACCTGCATGAGAGCGTCACCGATCACAGCAAGATGGTGTTCGTCGAGCAGTGGGAAGACGCCGAGGCGCTGGTGCCGCATCGCACCGCCGAGCACATGAAGACGTTCGGCCGGGTCGCGGTGAAGTGCATGGCCGCGCCGCCGAAGATCGAGGTGATCACGCCCGAGAAGGTCGACGTCCGCTAATAAAAACAAGAATGGGAGAAACAGCATGATCTATGTCATCGCCACCACGCCGATGAAACCGGAAAACAAGGACGACTTCATCAAGGGACACAAGGCGTGCATCGCCGAGACCCACAAGGAGAAGGGCTGCCTCTCCTACGAGGGCCATGTCAGCGTCAACGATCCCAATCTCTATGTGGTGGTGGAGCGCTGGGAAACCCGCGACGACCTGACCGCGCACAGCAAGGCACCGCACATGAAGGTGTGGCGCGAATATTCCGCCGACATGAAGACCGGGCCGACGGTGATCGAGATCATCAGCGACGCCAAGGTTCAGAAGCTCTGAGGCATCGATGATCCGCGCAACCAAAGTCCTGGGACAGCATCGCTTCAAGGAAGCGGCAGCCGACACCGTCGTGCTCGATTTCGACGACCGGCACCGGCGGCGCATGGTGATGACCGGGACGCGCGGGCTCGAATTCCTGCTCGACCTCGAAAACGCCGTCGCGTTGCGCGGCGGCGATGCGCTGGTGCTGGAGGACGGCCGCCTCGTCGAGGTGGTCGCAGCTCCGGAGCCGCTCGCGGAAATCCGCGGCAGCGATCCGCATCACCTGATCCGGGTCGCCTGGCATCTCGGCAACCGCCATCTTCCGACGCAGATCATGCCGAAGGGCCTGCGCATCCGCCGGGATCACGTGATCGAGGCGATGGTGAAGGGCTTGGGCGCCCGGGTCATCGAGATCGAAGCACCGTTCGATCCCGAGGGCGGTGCCTATGCCGAGCATGCGCATGCCGACGAGCACGCGCATGGTCACACCGGGCACGATCATGCCCACGCGCATGATCATGGTCACCACCACGGTGATGGACATCACCATGATCACGGGCATGACCACGATCATCACCATCATCATGATGAGCATTGCGAGCACGCCCATCATCATCACGACCACTCCCATGCTCATGACCACAAATGAGCCCGATCCCGCCGCGCTGCGCGGCGGGATGGCGGAGGACGAGGCGGCCGCGCTGTACCGGCTGATGACGTGGCTGTCGCCGTCCTTTCCGGTGGGGGCGTTCGCCTATTCCAGCGGCATCGAATGGGCGGTCGAGGCCGGCGACATCACCGATGCCGCGACGCTGCGGGATTGGCTCGCGGCGATGCTCACCGACGGCAGCGGATTTTGCGACGCCGTGTTTCTCGCGCAGAGTTTTCGCGCGGCGACGGAGCCCGGCCACGCCGGGCTGAAGGAGACCGCCGAGCTTGCCGCCGCCTTCGTGCCGTCGCGCGAGCGGCAGCTCGAGACCACGACCCAGGGACGCGCCTTCATCGAGATCGCCCGGGCGGCCTGGAATTCGCCGGGTCTCGACGCGATGGTCGCCGCCTGCGACGGCCCGATTGTCTACCCAATCGCGGTCGGCATCGTCAGCGCTGCGCACGGCGTTCGGCTGGCGCCGTCGCTGCATGCCTTCCTGCACGCCGTGCTCTCAAACTGGATTTCCGCGGGCAGCCGGCTGATCCCGCTCGGGCAGACCGACAGCCAGCGCGTGCTGGCCGATCTCGAGCCGGTCGTTGCCGCGACCGCAGCGCGGGCCAATGCAGCCGCGCTCGACGATCTCGGCAGCGCGACCTTCCGGGCCGACCTTGCCAGCCTGCGTCACGAGACGCAGTATACGCGGCTGTTCCGGTCATGAGGCGCTCTCCGCTGTCGTCCCGGCGAAGGCCGGGACCCATAACCACCGGCCTTCGTGGTTATGCACGGCTGTCGCCCCGGCGCGTCGCAACAACTCTATTCGGTGGTTATGGGTCCCTGCTTCCGCAGGGACGACGATAGCGGAGGCACTGTTCACATGCCCACTTCTCACGGCCCACTCCGCGTCGGTGTCGGCGGTCCGGTCGGCTCCGGCAAGACCGCGCTGATGGACCTGCTCTGCAAGTCGATGCGCGAGCGCTACGAGATCGCGGCGATCACCAACGACATCTACACCAAATGGGATGCCGAGTTTCTGGTGCGCTCCGGCTCGCTGACGCCGGACCGCATCGCGGGCGTCGAGACCGGCGGCTGCCCGCACACCGCGATCCGCGAGGACGCCTCGATGAACCTCGCCGCGGTCGCCGACATGCGCGCGAAATTCCCCGACCTCGATCTGGTCCTGATCGAGTCCGGCGGCGACAATCTGGCGGCGACCTTCTCGCCGGAATTGGCTGACCTCACGATCTACGTCATCGACGTCGCCGCCGGCGACAAGATCCCCTCCAAGGGCGGCCCGGGCATCACGCGATCCGACCTCCTGGTGATCAACAAGATCGACCTCGCGCCTCATGTCGGTGCGTCGCTTGAGAAGATGGACACCGATGCCAGGCGGATGCGCGGCGAGCGGCCCTTCGTGATGACCAATTTGAAGGAGAGCGACGGCCTCGACCGCATCATCAGCTTCATCGAGACCAAGGGCGGTCTTCGGTCGCAGGGCACCGGCAAGGCCGGCAAGGCAAGGTAGCGCGTTAATCATTGTGGCGAACGGCCGGACTGTTCTTTCCAGCTGAGCAAGCGGCACCCCTCTCCCCGGCCCTCCCCCGCAAGGGGGAGGGAGCCCTGTCGCCAGTGCTTCCCTCACGCTCGATCATCGGTGTGCGGAGTTGCGTCGTGCATTACGAAGTAAGGTGAGCACGATGGTCAGGCTCCCTCCCCCTTGCGGGGGAGGGTGGGGAGAGGGGTGTGCCCCGAGCTCTGACGAAAGTGATTTCGCGATCTCGATCACCCCGTCGCAAAAAAGCTGCGCAATCGCCGGAACAAATTCCAACTTTGACGATTAGCAACCTTTGGCGCCGCCAAAGACCGCCGGGTGGCGTCGTCGTTAATGTTGCCGACCGGCTCCTGTTGCGTACCGATGATCGCCATTCCATATTGCTTTGCGGCTGGCGTTCATCGCTTCCTGATTTGTCGCCGCCCCCGCAGAAACCAGATGCCTTCAGTCCCCTTTCGCCACCCCCTGATTGCCGAGTAAGCGTGTGGTTCGACTGGGCTTCATCGTTGCGTTGATTGCGTTGATCGGAGTTCTGCTCTCCGGTCTTGCCGCCTATCGGGTGCACGATCAGGAGCTTGCGATCGACGGCATCGCGCTGGCGCGGGCGATCGACGTCCATGCCAGCCTGGTGCAGGACCGCCTGACCGAGCGCGAGCTGCTGGCACGGGTGGCTTCGGGGCTGTTCCGGACGCCGTCGATGGTGAAGGCCAACATGCTGCAGCCGCTGCGCTCAGCGATCTATGCCTTCAAGACCGATTTCGTCGTCGCCGCCTGGATCGCGCGGCTCAAGCCGAACGAGCTGAGCGCAGCGGAGGCCGAGCTGAAGGCCAACGGCTTCACCAATCCGACCATCCGGGATTTCGACGACCAGGCGCTCGACCTCAAGGCGCTCGACAAGCCGATCAACGTACTGATGGACGTCGAGCCGCGTAATCCGGAGACCCTGAGCATCCCCGGCCGCGCCTTCGACCGTCACTCGGTGGTCGGCCCAATGCTGGCGCGGGCGATGGCCAATGCCAAGCCGGTGGCCTCGGACCCGGTGCCGCTGCTGCGGCAGAACGGCCCGGTCGGCGTCGTACTCGCCGCGCCGGTGTTCCAGGAGGGTGCCTCCGAGCCGGCCGGCTTCATCACCTTCTCGTATGAATTGTCGGCGCTGATGCTGACCAACGACGATTCCTCGCTGTTCGCGGTGGCGCTGAAGGATCCGCGCGATTCCAACGACGAGTTCACTGCCAACGAGCAGGGCATCGTCACCTCGCGCGCGGTGCGCCAGGACGGCCCGTCGCCGTCGATGGTCCGCACGGTGACGTTCGGCGGCCGTGACTGGTCGCTCGACTATTACGCCAAGAGCAACGCGACGGTGCGGGCGCAGCAGACCGCGACCATCGTCGCGGCAATCGGGCTCGCGCTGACCGGCATCGTCTGCGGCCTGTTCGGCTACGTCGCCTACAACAATTTGCGTCTCAGCCGCGAGATCGAGGTCCGGATCGGCTTCGAGCGCCGGCTGACTGCTGTGATCGACGAGCTCAACCATCGGGTCAAGAACATCCTCGCGGTGATCCAGTCGATCGTGACCCGCACGCTGCGGCATGGCGCCGATATCGATGTCGCGCGCGAACTCCTGATCGGGCGCATTCACGCGATGTCGAATGTCGTGACGCTGCTGAGCGAGAGCCAGTGGCAGGGCGTCAAGCTGAAGGGCCTGTTCGAATCGCGCGCGATTCCGCATGCCGACCGGATCGCGGTGAACGGCCCTGATATCACCGTCAGCGCCCGCGCCGCGCAATCGCTGTCGCTGCTGTTCTTCGAGCTCGCCTCGCACTCCGATGAAGGGCTGTCGCTGGTCGGCAAGCATCCGCACATCGTCGCCAATTGGGAAGTGGCCGGCGAGGATGCCGACGCGGTCTTCCATTTCCGCTGGGAGGAGTTCAACACCAGCCAGGCGACGCGGCGGGCCGACAGTGATTTCGGCCTGATCCTGCTCGACCGTGTCGCACCCGAGGCGCTGGGCGGCACCGCGAAGCGCTACTTCACCGACGTCTCCTATGTCTACGAGCTGACCGCGCCGATGGACACCGTGGTCGACATGACCGAGCGTGACCGCACCGAGCAGTTTTCCGCGCCGGTCCGTCCGGCGAAGAAATAGCCGCGCGCGGCCGCCACAGTTTGTGCGGCTCTATCGCTGCGCGGATTGATCGTATTCACGCTGATGGGAATACGCTGGCAGGTTCCGGGATCGACGCCCGGCATCCGTAATATCCCGCAACCGAACGTTAAAACTTCGTTGAACATGCTTGGGCATAAACCGAGCAGGATACCGTCTGAGGACCCCGATGAGGCTTTGGGTCAGCCTGACCTTGCTCGCGGCAGTTTTGCCGGTAGGGCTGTCGCTTGCCTTGACCCCGGCGACGGCGCCGAAGGACCCTGCCTCAATCCGTGCCAGCTATCGCCGGCCGGACGTCGTTCCCTTCCCGAGCAGCAATCCCTATTCCGAGGCGAAGTCCGCGCTCGGCCAGATGCTGTTCTTCGATCCGCTGCTGTCGCGGTCGAAGACGCACGCCTGCGCGAGCTGCCACAAGCCGAGCCTGTCCTGGGCCGACGGCCTCCCGCGCGCCATCGGCGAGGATCCGAAGGGCCTGCCGATCCGCTCGCCGACACTGATCGACGTGGCCTTCTTCGAGCCGCTGGGGTGGGACGGCAAGTTCAAGGATCTCGAATCCGTTGCGTTCGGGCCGATCCTCAGTCCGATGAACCTGAACATGACCGAGGCGGAATTGATCGCGCGGCTCTCGGCGATCCCAGGCTATGCCGACGCGTTCGCCCACGCGTTCGGAGACGGCGCGATCACGCGGCCGAGGATCGAGCAGTCGCTGGCGACCTTCGAGCGCTCCATCGTTGCCGGCGAGGCCCCGTTCGACCGCTGGATCAAGGGCGACGAGAGCGCGATCAGCGCATCGGCCAAG
Source organism: Bradyrhizobium sp. NAS96.2 (assembly GCF_001908235.1). Lineage (GTDB taxonomy): Bacteria > Pseudomonadota > Alphaproteobacteria > Rhizobiales > Xanthobacteraceae > Bradyrhizobium. The sequence continues at coordinate 25,698 of NZ_LGHK01000041.1, read as the reverse complement.
CAGGGCTTCGAGCTCTTCAACGGCAAGGGACGGTGTTCGTCCTGCCACAGTGGCCCGTCCTTCTCCGATGGATCGTTTCAGGATATCGGCACCGCCAAGGGCCATGACATCGGGCGCGGCCGTTTCTTCCCGACGTCGGCGAAGCTGAAATACGCGTTCAAGACCCCGACATTGCGCGACGTCGCGCGCCGTGCGCCCTACATGCACGACGGATCGGTCGCAACGCTGGAAGATGTCATCGAGCTGTACAACAAGGGCGGGATCGAGCGGCCGAGCCGGTCGCCCGACATCAAGCCGTTGTCTCTGACCGCGGGCGAGAAGAAGGATCTGATCGCCTTCCTGCAAACTCTGACCGCTACCGCGCCGCCGGTGGCGGGGGTCCCCAAACTGCCGCGCTGACCGCCGCAGAGGGTTTAGAACGGGGCTGTCAGGCCAGGTGCGGCAGTGCGGCCCCCAGGAGGCCGAGCCCGACGATCAGCAACGCGCCGGCGCAGGTCTCTAGCGTCGCCGCGCGCTCTGCGGATGGTTTTGTCAGGTAGGCGAGGGCCGACCCCACCCCGATACTCACGACGCTCAACGCTCCGAACATGTAACCGGCCTCCCGATCCGATCTGTCCGGGCTTCACTACGACAGTTGAATTGAGCCCCCGTGCCGGAATTAGCTAAAATTCGATGGAATCGGCTGAAAAGACGGCACTGAGGGGCGAGCCGGGGCCTGCCTGCCACAATTAACCACAATGCAACCAGCGGCTGTCACGGGCAGGCGCAAAGCTTAAAATTTGATATAAGTTAAACAAGTCCTTAAGTGTGTGTGTGGGCGGTTGGTTCAATGTTTAGTGGGCAGGGGCGAAATGCCGGCTCGGCTGTGCGCTCCTATTTCGCCACGTGCTTTGCAGCGGTTTTGTTTTGCGTCACAGCCGCGCGCAGTGCCGAGGCACATGTCAAATGGTTCTGCGCCTACGATGTTGCCGGTCAGCCCCGGGGACTCGAGAACGTCCTTTGCCTCGATTTTGAACTGCTGCTCGGCATTGCCATCTTCTGGCTGTTTGCGGGTTGCGTGATCGAGCCGACGTCGCTGGGGGATGCGACGATCCGGGTGCTGGACCGCATCACCGCGCCGCTGCGGCTGCACACCGAAGTGATGATGCGCGCGGTCGCGGCGTTCTTCTTCATCTCGATCTGGGCTGTGGGCGGGATCCTGCTGACACCCGAGTTGAAGACGACGTCACCCTTCGTGGGCGCGTTGCAGCTCGGCATCGCCGCCGGCATGCTGTCGCGGCGCACGCTGCCATTGTCGGCCGCGGGGATGGCGATCCTGTTCGGGGTCGGTGTCCGCGACTACGGCGTCTTCCATCTCGCCGATTATCCGATTTTTCTCGGCGTTGCCGCCTATTTCGCGCTTATCGGGCTGAACAAGGACCTGTTCGGCATCCGGCCGATCGACGTGATGCGGTACGCCGCGGCGGTGACGCTGATGTGGGCCTCGATCGAGAAATGGGCCTATCCGGAGTGGAGCTTCCCGCTCCTGATCGAGCATGCCTCGATGACCCTCGGCTTCGACAATGAGTTCTACATGCGCGCCGCCGGCATGGTGGAATTCACGCTCGCCTTCGCCCTGATCTGGACGCCGCTGATCCGGCGCTGTGCTGCGGCCGTGCTGACGGGGATGTTCATCGGCGCCTGCTTCGAGTTCGGCAAGATCGACACGATCGGACACTCGGCGATCATCGCCGTGCTGTTTGCGATCATCGCCGACAACAAGGTGCTGCCGCGCGATCGTCGCGCCCCGTGGCTTGCTCCGGTCGCGCTCTGTGCCGCGCTGTCGCTGACGTTGTTCGTCTACTATTTCGGCCACGCCGCGATCTTCAAGACGTCGGTCCTGTAGATCGTCGTTGTCTCGAATGGGCTATTTGGCGACGTGGACGGCGAGCTTCATCTTCGGATGAATGCCGCACAGTACGGTGTAGTCGCCGGGCACGGAGAAGGTGACGTCGAACTTGCTGCCCGGCTGCTGGTCGCCCGAGTCGAAACTGAACGTATCGCTGCTCAAATAAGCGTGATGCAGCAGCTCGCCGTCATCGTTAATGAAGCGTAAAGCCTCGCCGCGCTTGATCGAGATCTCGGCAGGCTTGAATTCACGATCTTTCTGCGAAATGACATAAGGGCTTGCGCCCAAAGCCGCTCCCGCTAGCGCTCCGGTGACGATCGCCGCCGCAAATGGCACGCGGCCGAACCGGCCCAGGCGCACAGCGCGCAACAAGCCTGACTGCATAAGACCCCCGCTTGAACCTCGAACGCCCGACATCGGCACCCCCAGGGTGCAAGTGGCGCCCCCCGGATTACCTGTAACGGTGATTATCGCCAGCCGATCTTAACGATTTCAGCATGAGTTCCAGTCACTACTAAGGCAATTTTGAGCAGACAGTCATTTTTCCGCAGCGCTGCGCGTTTCTGCGTAGCTTGAACATCGAGCACTACGGCGAAACGCGGGTATGGATAGCCTATTAGGCAACCTCAAGACGAAGACCGGTGCAGCCATTCGGTTCGCCACCGGCCGCCTGTCGCGTCTTGCCCTGACCACGGGGTCGATCCGCGCCCAGATCCTGATTTTCTGCCTCGCGATGAGTGCCGTTGCCGTCGCGCTCGGCGGATACTCCATCCTCGGCATCCGCCATGCCGGCGATCTGGTGGCCAAGACGTTCGACGAATCCCTGATGTCGATCAATTATGCCCGCGCCGCCGGTGCGGACTTCGCCTCGATGCGGGTCGCGTCGTCGCAGCGCCTGTTGACCACCGATCTTGAGATTCGTGCCAGCCTCGACAGCCAGATCGAGAAGCTCGCGAAGACGCTCTCGGAGGATTTGACGATCGCAGCCGACCGGTCGCAGTCCACACGGGCTGCGCAAGCCGCGGCAAAGGTTCAGGAAGCCGCCGACGCCTGGATGGCGCTGCATCGCCGCGCGATCGGATTGTCCGTGGAGGAAAATCCGGCGGTCGATCCGCGCGCATCGAGCACCACGGTCGGCGACGTCGATCGCTACTCCAAGATCGTCAGCCAGCAGGTTGAGCTGTTGGTCAACTATACGGCTGGCGACGGCTTTCTGTTCCGGCAAAAGGCGCTTTCGACCATCAAGCGGGACCTGCAGCTCAACGTCGCCGGGCTGACGGTTGCGCTGTTCCTGTCGGCCCTGTTCTCGTGGTTGCTGGCGCGCCGCATCATCGGCCCCGTCGCCATTGCATCGCGGGCGGCGCGCAGCATCGCCGGCGGCGACCTCGACGCGACCGTTCCCAAGGGCGGCACCGACGAACTGGGCACGCTGCTGACGGCGATGGAAACGATGCGCGACAACATCAGGCGGATGGTCGATCAGGAGGTGTCGCAACGCCGCTCCGCGCAGGCGCGGCTGTCCGATGCGCTCGAAACGTCGCGCGAAGGCGTCGTGCTGCTCGACGCGGACGGCCAGATCGCGCTGGCCAACTCGCGGGCAAGCGAATTCATCCGCCTCTCGCCGCAGCTGCTGCAGTCGGATCGGCTCGATGCCCCGAGCCTGGCGCCGGCCGACGGTGACATCGATGGTTTTGCCAGCGAGGCGCAGCTTTCGGACGGACGCTGGCTGCGTGTCAGCCGCAGCGAGACGCAGGAGGGCGGCGTCGTCCTGGTCTACAGCGATATCTCCGCGCTGAAGCAGCAGAAGGCGGAGCTGCATGAGACCAATCTGCGGCTCGATGCGGCACTCACCCACATGTCGCAAGGGCTGTGCCTCTACAACAGCGAGGCGCGGCTGCAGGTCGCCAACCGCCGGTTCTGCGAAATCTTCGATATCTCGCCGGAGCTCGTCGTTCCCGGAATGACCATGGAGGACGTGCTCGGCCTCAGCGTCGCCGCCGGCAATCATGGCGAGCGGACCGTCGCCGACCTGCTGACCGAACGCGAGCGATCGATGGCCCAGCACGAGGGCAACTATCTGCAGCATCTCAGCGACGGACGGATCATCGCCATCGCGCAGCGGCCGACAACCGACGGCGGCTGGCTCGTCACCTGCGAGGATGTCACGGAACAGCAGCGGGCCGAGTCGCAGATCGCGTTCATGGCCCGCCACGATGCCCTGACCAGGCTGCCGAACCGGACGTTGCTGGCGGAACGGATCGAGCTCGCGGTCGCTCAGGTCGGTCGCGGATCCGGCTTTGCGGTGTTCTGCCTCGATCTCGACAATTTCAAGCAGGTCAACGATACGCTCGGGCATCCGGTCGGCGACGAATTGCTGTGTGCAGTCGCGGACCGGCTCAACGCCTGCGTCCGCGAGGTCGATACCGTCGCGCGTTTGGGCGGCGACGAGTTCGCGGTCATCCAGTGCGGCGTCCAGGCCGGAGAGGAGGCCGAACGTCTGGCTCGCCGCATCGTGGAATGCGTCGGCGCTCCCTATGAGCTGAACGGACATCGCGTCGTGGTCGGATGCAGCGTCGGCATCTCGATGTCGCCGGTCGACGGCACCACCGGAGAGAAGCTCCTGAAGAACGCCGACGTCGCCTTGTATCGCGCCAAGATGGAGGGCCGGGGCACCTGGCGCTTCTTCGAGCCCGCGATGGACGCCAGCCTGCAGCGGCGGCGGGCGATCGAGCTCGACCTTCGCGAGGCGATGGCCAAGGACGAATTCTCGCTGTTCTACCAGCCGCTCTATGATCTCCATCTCGACCGCATCTGCGGCTTCGAGGCGCTGCTGCGCTGGCATCACCCGAAGCGCGGATTGGTGCCGCCGGACCAGTTCATCCCGATCGCGGAGGAGATCGGCCTGATCGGTCCACTCGGCGAATGGGTGCTCGACCGTGCCTGCGAACAGGCCGTCACCTGGCCGAGCGAGATGAAGCTCGCGGTCAACGTCTCCGCGGTGCAGTTTCGCGATCCGAACTTCATCGACGTCGTCGTCAATGCGCTGGCGGCGTCAAAATTGTCGCCGCGCCGGATCGAGCTCGAGATCACCGAATCCGTCTTCCTTGCGAACAGCAGCGAGACGCTTGCAACGCTGCACAAGCTGAAAGCGCAGGGCGTGCGCATCGCGCTCGACGATTTCGGCACCGGCTATTCGTCGCTGAGCTATCTGCGCAGTTTTCCGTTCGACAAGCTCAAGATCGACAAATCCTTCGTGCGCGATGCGACCGCGACGCATGGATCGAAATCGATCGTGCGCGCCGTCATCAGCCTTGGCAGGAGCCTTGGCATGACCACGATCGCCGAAGGCATCGAGACCGTCGAGCAGCTCGACCATATGCGCGCCGAGGGCTGCAACGAGGCCCAGGGCTTCCTGTTAAGTCATCCGGTCCCGGTGACCGAAATCGCGGCCAAGATTCTCGAATTGAGGAACGGCTTCAAGCCGGCCGCCGTCAAGCAGGCGATGGCGGGCTAGGCCCAAGCATCATGTGGGGTCTACGTAGACCGGTCGCGTGAACGCGACCTGTCGCTTCCGAAAGCAAAGAGGCGGCCCACCGGTGGGCCGCCTCTTCTGTATTCAGTGGCGCTCGCGCCTGGTTATCCGCCATTGCCGCCGATCACGGCGCGCACGGTGTTGTCGGGGCCGAAGTCTTCGGCGCTGTCGACGTAGAGCAGCGCGGAGAGCTTCGAGCGTGCGCGGTTGACGCGGCTCTTGATGGTGCCGACCGCACAGCCGCAGATCGCCGCGGCATCCTCGTAGGAGAAGCCGGAGGCACCCACCAGGATCAACGCTTCGCGCTGGTCCTGCGGCAGCTTTTCGAGCGCCGCGCGGAATTCCTCGAACTCCAGATGCGCGGCCTGCGACGGCTGGCTCTTCAGCGTCTTGGCGTAGTTGCCCTCGGCGTCCTCGACCTCGCGCCGCCGCTTCCGGTAGTCGGAGCGAAACAGGTTGCGCAGGATGGTGAACAACCACGCGGGAAGGTTGGAGCCGGGCTGGAACGAGTCGATGTTGGCGATCGCCCGCAGCAGGGTCTCCTGCACCAGATCGTCGGCGCGGTCACCATTACCGGACAGCGAGATCGCGAACGCGCGCAGGCTCGGGACCGACGCCAGGATGTCGTCGCGAAGTTCATTCGTGAGAGGCATTAGTCCCCTCCATTGTTCTTGTCGGTATCGCCCCCGGCCACGGCCGCCGCGGCCGCTTCGGGCCCGTCGAGTTTGCGGATCAGCTCCGCAAAGCGGTCGGGCACCCCCTGCCGCACCACATCGTCGTACATGGCGCGCAGCTGGTGGCCGATTCTCGATTGAATCTCGGCGTTGAGACCGCCCTGCTTCTTTACTTCCTTCATGATCTGATCCACGCTTCCCCGGGAGTTAAGTCTCTGATTTCCAAGATGTTTCCTCGAAAAAAGAGGCTGGCCGCGTTGCCTCGTCGGTCTGGAGCTAATGCAAAGTTGCGCAGAAAGTTCCGGAAGGTTGGAACTATTTCGTGGAACTTTTTCGGCTTTCGCGCGTAGTCGGGCATGCAGGGGAACCGGGGTCGCCCCAGAAACTGGATTCTCTGAGCGGGATTCTGTCGTCCCCAGACAACGGGTTTCAGGCCACAAGGCCCAACAACCCAGGCCAAAGAACAAGGATGGAGTGGGAATGTCCCGATCGCAGATCGTTGCCGAACACCTTCCGCTGTTGCGCCGCTACGCTCGCGCACTGACCGGAAACCAGGCGTCGGGGGACGCCTATGTCGGGGCCATGCTCGAGGCCCTGTTGCAGGACGGATCATTGCTGGACCAGACGCACGGCCCGCGCGCCGGCCTGTTTCGGCTGTTCACCCAGATCTGGAATTCGGTCTCGGTGAACAACAACGACAACGCCGACGTCGCGACGCTGTCGCTGCCGCCGGAGCGCCGGCTCTCCAACATCACGCCGCTGCCGCGTCAGGCCTTCCTGCTGCTGTCGCTGGAAGGCTTCTCGGAGGAAGAGGTCGGCTACATCCTCGGCACCGACATCGCCGAGACGCGCAAGCTGACCGACGCTGCCGGCCGCGAGATGGCCGCCGAGATCGCTACCGACGTCCTGATCATCGAGGACGAGACGTTCATCGCCATGGACCTCGAGAGCCTGGTGAAGAATCTCGGCCATAATGTCATTGGCGTCGCGCGCACGCATTCCGACGCGGTGGCGCTCGCCAAGAACAAGAAGCCCGGCCTGATCCTCGCCGACATCCAGCTCGCCGACGGCTCGTCGGGCCTCGATGCGGTGAACGAGCTGCTGCGCACCTTCGAGGTGCCGGTGGTGTTCATCACGGCCTATCCGGAGCGCTTCCTGACCGGCGAGCGGCCGGAGCCGGCGTTCCTGATCTCAAAACCGTTCCAGCCGGCGATGGTGTCGGCGGTGGCAAGCCAGGCGCTGTTCTTCCAACGCAACTCGCGCAACCGCACGCCGCGCGCGGCGTCGGCATGACCTGAGTTTGCCCAAGCGGGCAAAATGCAGACCGGCGTGCCGAAAGGTGCGCCGGTTCTGTTTTGCGCCAGGCTTCGGTTCGCGGCCCGCCATCAACGTTATTTCGGCGCGACGCGGACCGGCATGGCGCTGAGCGCCCGTAGCCCCGAGCTGTCGCGGAAGGCGACCGGGCCCGCAATGTCGAATTGCTTCACGCGGCTGGCGAGCGCCGCGATCACGGCCTCCGCCTCCAGCCGTGCCACCATCTGCCCGACGCAGCCGTGAATGCCGACGCCGAAGCCCATGTGTCCTGACAACCGCCGCCTGATGTCGAACTGGTCGGCATGCTCCCAACGCGTCTCGTCGCGGTTGGCGGAGGCGAGCAGCAACAGCACCTTCTCGTGCTTGCCGATCGCAACGCCCGCGATCTCGGTGTCGTCAGGCGTGGTGCGGAACACGAACGGCGCCGGTGAATCGAAGCGCAGCGTCTCGTCGAACGCTGCGCGCGACAGTGAGGGATCGGCTGCGAGCAATGCCCATTGCTCGGGATGGCGCGCGAGCGTGTACAGCGCCATGCCGATCGCGCTGATCGTGGTGTCAAGCCCGGCGGAGAGAAGCGAGCGCACCAGCAGCGGCGCTTCGTCCGCGCTGATCTCGCCGGCGTCGGCCGCCTCGTAAACCTGCGCGCCGAAGCTGCCCGGGCGCAGCGCCTCGCGCTGGCAGCGCGCCGCGACCCAGGGCAGCACGCGCGGCGCCTCTTTCATCAGGTTGCGAAAATAGTCGTTCTCCGGCCCGAAGCCGGCGAACACCATCGCGCCATAGGTCAGGAAATTCTCGCGGCCCTCCTGATCGATGCCGAGCGCATCGGGGAATACGCTGACCGGAAACACCTCCGCGATGTCCTTGATGGCGTCGAACGATCCGCGTTCGACCAGCCCGTCAATGAGCGTTGCAGCCTTTGCCTTGAAGTCGTCGGCGAGCCGCCGCATCGCGCCGGGCGAGAGGATCCGCGCCAGCACCGCGCGGGTCCGGGTATGCAGCGGCGGATCGGCTTCCAGGATGATGCTCGGCGGCCGCCACGGCTTTTCCTTGAAGTGGTTCGCAAGCCCGGCGCCGCCGGCGTTGCTGAAATTGACGTGGTCTCCGAAGATCGTCTTGACCTCGGCAAAGCGCGGCACGGCCCAGATGTCGTAGCGCGTCAGGCGGACGACCGGCGCCGCGGCACGCAGCTCCGCGTAGGTGCCGTAGGGATCGGCCCGCGTCGCCGGGCTGAACGGATCGAAGTCGCTGCGGACAATGTCGCCGGCAAGGGGGCTCGCATGCGCGCTCATTGCATCCTCCCGTCTTGTGATCAGTTAATTGACCATAGTCAATTAACTGATGTATGGCAAGAGGCCCCGTTTCGATTCCATCGGAGCGGAAAAGGCTCTAAAGCGCGATGAGATTGGATTGAGTCGTCATCGCGCTTTAGCTCATTGTTTGAGCATGATCTTTCTCGGAAAACCGCTTCGCACTTTTCCGGATCATGCTTTAGGAGACGGCGATGTCGATCGAGGAGCGACCCAGCAAGGGCGCGCGGCGCTTTCAGCGCAGGGCGCGCCAGGAGGCCGACAAGGAGGCGCTGAAGGCGCTGATCCTGGAGACCGCGCGCAAGGAATTCGCCGCTGGCACGCTCGAGACCGTCTCGATCCAGAAGATCGCCGACGCGATCGGCTATTCGAAGGGCACCGTCCTCAAATATTACCCGACCAAGCTGCTGCTGCTGCTGGCGGTGAAGCAGCAGAACCTCGAAGCGGTTGCCGCAGCACTCGAACGGGTCCGCGCGCAGACGGCCGACAGCGATTTGCGGCTGCGGCGGGTGATGGAAACCTATCTCGACTACTGGGCCGACAATCCCGATCACTTCCGATCGCTGTTCTCGATGTCCGGCACCGTCGAGGACCGCCGTTTTCCCGACGGCGTCTATTTCGGCGAGACCGAGATCGCGCGCCGCAGCTACGAGCTGTTCGTGGTTTCGGTGCGGGAATTTCTGGCGGCGCATGGCGCTGAACCCGCGCCGGGCCTGCCGCAGCGGCTGGCGACCGCACTGCTGGCCGCGACCCATGGCGTGGTCGCGCTGACGCTCGGTACGCCGACCATGAAACTGCCCGACATGCGCGGCACCGGCCGTCTCCTGATCGCAAGCCTGTTCGATGCCTGGACGAGCAAGCTTGCCGCCGCGCGGAAAAGCGAGGGCTGGCCGCGGATCACAATCGGCACCTTTGCCTGACAGGGCGATGCGGCATGCGCGAGACGAAGTGGAATCGCATAGCTGCGCCTGCTAAGCGCGGCCGATGGACACGACTCAACGCGACAGGACGGTCGGCTTTCTCTGCCTGGTGGTGACGGCGTTCGGCTGGGCCCTGAACTGGCCGCTGATGAAGCTGCTGTTGCAGCAATGGCCGCCGCTGTTCGCCCGCGGGCTTGCCGGCACCTGCGCGGCGGTGATCCTGGGCACGCTGGCGCTGGCCCGCGGCCAGTCGCTCGCGGTGCCGCGCGAGGCGATCCCGCGGCTGCTGTTCGCCTCCTTCACCAACGTCTTTGCCTGGATGGGCTTCGGCACCATCGCGATGCGGTTCGTTACGGTCGGCGAGGGCGCGCTGTTGGCTTACACGATGCCGATCTGGGCCATGCTGTTCGCCTGGCCGGTGCTGCACAGCCGCCCGACGTTGCGGGATCTGGCGGCGCTGGTGCTCGGCATCGCCGGCGTTGCGCTGCTGCTTGGCGGAGGCGGCTTTGCGTTCAGCGCCGGCAAGCTCACCGGCATTGCGCTTGCGCTCGCCTGCGCCATCCTGTTCGCGCTCGGCAATGTGCTGAACCGCAAGCCGCTGCCGATGCCGCCGCTCGCCGTGGTCGCCTGGCAGGTCGGCATCGGCTGTCTCGTCATGCTGCTGCTCGGTGTTTGCTTCGAGCAGCCGAATTATGCCGCGATCACGCCGCTCGGCCTCGGCTGCTTCGCCTACATGACGCTGATGCCGATGGGCATCTGCTATCTCACCTGGTTCGAGACGCTGCGCCGCCTGCCGCCGACATCGGCGTCGACCGGCATGTTGCTGGTGCCGGTGATCGGCGTGGTCTCGGCCGCGATCATCCTCGGCGAGCCGCTGGGCCTGCGCGAGATCGGCGCCATGGCGCTCACGCTCGGCGGCGTGACGCTGGCGCTGCAACGGGCGTGAGTAGGTGGCCCAAGGAACCGACATTCGCGCATCGCGTTCTCCTGAGAAAAGGGAGCTTGGCCATGCGCAAGGCGATCGCGCGGCTTGATGCGGAGCAGAAGGCGCAGCTGCTTTATCTCGCAGATCTCGGCACGGCGATGTTCACGTCGGCGCTCGTGGTCTGCACCCTGAAGGCGGTCGTAGACCTCTTCGTCGGCGGTTGAACCGCCACTTGCGCCAACGCGCCGTCAATCCTCTTGCGGCGCGTCTCCTTGCATGTGCCCATCGGGACCCCGGTCGAAGACCCCATAATCGCTCGATTTCACCCCGGCTCCTGCATCGGTACCGGTGCCGGCCAGACCGAGCCTGAGCAGCTCGCGGACCGCTGCGGCGCGGGTCGGCATGCGGTGGTTGAACCGGAAATCATCCAAGGCCGCCAATTCGTCGGGGGAAAGCATGACTTGAAGACGTTCAGCGCGAAGCTCATTCATCGCAAGTCGCCAAGAATTAGTCACTTGAGCAAGTTGCTAAACCGGCAAACTCGCATTGAGTTCCACAGGTTGAGACAAAAACGTCGATTGAGTATAATTGTCAAATGAAATCAATTGCTTAGAAAAAAATTTGGGAACGATCGAGTGAGCTGTTTCGTTATGTTGCGGGAGTGATGCCATGACCAAGGACGTCAAGCTGCCCCGCAAATTATCCGAGGAGCCGAGAGCGCCGGAACCGCGGCGCGCAAGCCACGCTCGGGTCATCGATCAACTGGACCGCTGGGCCAACAGCCCCGGTCTGCAACCGCCAAGGATGGACGATGGAGAGGACGATTCAGAGACGGAAGCGATCTGAACCGCACACATTCGAGCAGCGGCTCGAGGAACACCGGGTGCGGCTCGAAACCCAGCTCGCGCAACTGCCGCGCGGTGCCGAGCGCGAGCAGATCGTCGCGCGCATCGATCAGCTGAAGACAGCCGTCGAGCTGAACGCGATGCTGTCGATGAGCGAGTAACTCGATAACCTAGCGGCGGGAGTTGCTCCCGCCGCTTTGCCCGCCTCCCATTCCCACTCTGATGGGGATGGAGTTCCCCGATAACCGCCGCAAGGCTGATGACTCCAACCGGGCGCGACAGCCTCGGTAGGGGCATGAGCCACCGCCCCGCCCAGCGAATGAGAAGGGGCGGAATTTCCCTGGGGCACGCTGGGGATCAATATCGTGGGCTCGTTCCTGATCGGGTCTTCGCAGAGTCGTTCGCGTTGAGCTGGAATGTCAGCCAGACGGTGCGGTGTTTCTCACCGTCGGCATCTGCGGCGGCTTCACCACCTTCTCGACCTTTTCGCTCGATGCGATCGTGCTGATGCAGCGGGGTGAGCTATGGCCGGCGGGCGCCTATATCGCGGCCTCCGTCGCGCTCTCGATACTGGCGCTGTTCGGCGGCCTGCTGCTGGTGCGGGCGTTCGCGGCTTGATGGTCAATTGCGCTGCCGATCGGGGGCAGCCGTCATGAGGCGAAGGGACCCTTGCGCAATTTCGGAATATTAGAATTGTGCCTCTGAGTTGCCGTGTCAAGCTGCGCCTGGCTCGAACGCCGCCGCCGGTTACTTTGCATGGGGTTGTTTTCGATATTTTGGCAGCGCCCCTGCGACGGCCCCATAACCTCATATCGCTCTAGCTAGTCGGTGGGATGGCGGCCGGTGCGCGGATTGATCGGCGACGTAGGCGGTCGACGCAGTGCTTCGGGCAGGAACGCTTCGCCGCTCCTGGGCGAGGCGTCGGCGCGGACGTCGGCCGCCCATTGCGCGCGTTCGTGGGGCGTCTGGTTGTCGTTGAAGGTCCGCTTCACGTCGACCCCGTCGACCGGGTCATTGACGCCGTTCCGGCTCGCGGGATGATCGACGCCGTTGTGGATGTCACTGGAGTTGCCCATCGCACCCTCCGGGTTCGGTTATCTCAGGACCAACATTGCCCGCGCGGGCACCGTTCCAAAAAAGTGAAGCGCCGGAGGTATTGGCTGCCGCCGGAATCCTTGGCGCATGCGGGGCCAGCCGGTAAGATGGAACCCGGAACGACCAAGGGAAAGACCGAGGGAATGAAGCATGTCGACGTCGCGGTGATTGCTGCCACGCTGTGGCTGTTGGCGTCGATGGTGCTGGACATCCTGACGCCGAAGTCGATCACCGTGTTCATGATCGCCGCTGCGCTCGCCCCGCCGTTCCTGATCGGGATCGGCATCCATTTCGCGCGCGAATATTTCAAGGCCAAGCGGCGCAGCTACCAGCCGCCGCAATGGGACGAACGCTTCAGGAACTAAACCGGACTCTGGCGGGGCAGGGCTGCGTCAGCTGCATTGAACTGCGCTGATGGCTTGCTAAGCTTGCGCGATGACCGAGCATCTCACTGACACGATCAGCCGCCTCTACACCGACCCCGGCGAATATGTCGACAGCGACCATCCCGCCGTCGAGGCGTTCGCCCGCGCCACTGTGCCGGCTAACGCCAGCACGCGCGAGATCGCGAGCCGGCTCTACACCGCGGTGCGCGACGGTATCCGCTACAACCCTTATGTCAGCATGCGCTCACCGGAGAGCTATCGGGCTTCCAGCGTGCTCGCCGCCGGCAACGGCTATTGCGTCGGCAAGGCCGCGCTCTATGCCGCGGCCTGCCGGGTCCACGGCATCCCGGCCCGGGTCGGCTTCGCCGATGTCCGTAACCATCTCACTACCGAGAAGCTGCGCCAGAGCATGGGCTCGGACCTGTTCACCTGGCACGGCTTCACCGAAGTGTTCGTCGACGGCGCCTGGCGCAAGGCGACCCCGACCTTCAACGATACGCTGTGCGCCAAGCTCGGCGTCAAGCCGCTCGATTTCGACGGCCATTCGGATGCGCTGCTGCATCCCTTCGACGGCGAAGGCCGCGCCTACATGCAATATGTCAACGACCGCGGCAGCTATCACGACGTCCCCGCCAAATTCCTGATGCGCGAGATGGCGCGCGAATACGCCAACATGCAGGGCGAGGACATGTCCGGCCGCGACATGGAGCGCGAGGCGGCGGAGCAGTAGCGCACGCCGCGGCGCACCGGCTGAGGGGGCGGTGTCATGGATGCGGAGTTGCCGAAGGCGCCTGTCAGCCGTCCAGCCCCGGGCTGGGAAGACGCGGTCGCGCTGACCGGCTTCATCCTGGTCGCGGTCGGGCAAGCCTCCAACCAGGTGCTGGCGCGCGGTCTTGCCGGCTCGGTGCCGCCGTTCTCGCTGGCCTTCTTCCGCTGGAGCATCATCGCCATCGGGCTGGCGCCGTTCGCGATCGCGGCGATCCGCGACGGCAAGATCCCGCTGGCGCAGAACCTCTGGCCGATCCTCGCCGCGGGCTTCCTCGGCATGTTCCTGTGCGGCGGCCCGGTCTACATCGCCGGCATCACCACCACCGCGATCCATATCGCGCTGATCTTCGCCCTGTCGCCGATCATGGTGCTGCTGATCTCGGCCGCGCTCGGCACCGAGCATATCGGTCCGCTGCAATGGCTCGGCACGGCGCTGGCGCTCGCCGGCGCGCTGCTGATCGTCTCCGGCGGCCATCTGGAAACGCTGACCCAATCGAGCGCGGCCTGGGGCGATCTCCTGGTGGTGTGCGCGATGCTCGGCTGGTCGGGCTACACGCTGGTGCAATCCCGCGTCGCGCCGCGCGCCTCGCTGCTGGCGCGGGTCAGCCTGTTCTCGGCGGCGGGCGCGCTGTGCTCGCTGCCGCCGGCCTTGCAGGAGATGTGGGCGACGCCTGCCGCGGTGTTCAACGCGAGGGCGTTCGAGGCCTATGTGTTCGCCGGCCTCGTACCGGGCCTGATGGCCTATGCCGGCTTCGCCTGGCTCGGCGCACGGTTCGGCTCGGTGCGGACATCGCTCGTGCTCTACGTCGCGCCGATCGCGAGCGCGCTCTTGTCCTGGGTCATTCTGGGTGAGCCGCCGAAGCTGATCCATTTGGTCGGCGGCTTGCTGATCCTCGGTGGCGTCTGGGCGAGCCTGCGCAAATAGGCCAGTTCCCCTCCATTGCAACTTTTCCCGGCCTCGTGCGTTGAATCCGGCGTTGATTCAAGAACTTAGTTGGAGGCCGCATGAATCTGACTCCCCAGCAACGGAAAGAGCGTGATGCGCAGCGTCAGCAAGAGGCGTCGCAGGCGATGAAGGAGCACCGCGCCAACGAGAAGGCCTTCTACGACAATTTCCAGCGCCTCAAGGCCGAGCGGCAGGCGCGCGAAGCCGCCGAGCAGGCGCAGTCCGCTTCGAAATAACAGCCGGGAGCTACCCCGCCATCCGGATTGTCCGGATCTGACAGACCGAGAAGGAGCAGAGACGAGGGGCGAGCACGGCGCAAGCGGGCTCGCCCTCATGAAGCGATGAACTCTCCAGGCTTATGGAGCACGTCAGATGTAGGCTTATGGAGCACGTCAGATGTATTTTGCCGATAAGAAGACGGTGACCTGCAAATGCGGCGAGCCGTTGAGCGAATTGACGCTCGTCGACGACCAGACGACCGGAATCAAGTTTCATGTCGGTCGTTGCCCGTCATGCCGTGAGGTGACGGTTGTTCGATCCCAGGACACGCCATCGAGCGACGACTGAAGCCGGTCCTTCGCGACCTGACTTCAAATGCGACGCGTGCGTGACAGGCCGGCTGACACATCGTTCGCCGGCAGGGCGTGAAACACGAACCTCCAAAAAGGCGAGCCTCCAAAAAGAGCAGGGCGCGACCGGCATCACCACGGTCGCGCCCTACGTCGCCGGTCAATGGGGCAGGGGGAATAACCGGCTCTTCCAATGACTCGCAGACCCCGGACTCGTTCCGCGCGAATCAAAATTTTTTCGTACACGGTTAAGTGATGGCTGGACGCGAGAACCCCGCAGGTTTCGTTCGCGTTGTGTCCGTGATCGCCAACGGGAATTTCCATGGGGCGAGGGACATCACCATGTCAAAGATTCAAAAGGGAATTTTCGCTGCGTTGGCGGTTGGATTGACGCTTGGCGCGGTCCAGTTGGCATCCGGCCACGATCTCATTGGCGGGCAGCAGGTCACCACCCAATTGGCGCCGGAGAGCGCGGTCAATCGCGCCGCCAAGACCGACCGCGCCGCGGTTCCGGTGACCGGCCTGCCGAGCCGGACCGTCGCGCTGAAGCTCGACCGGCTGCCGGATACGTCGGTCCTGGTCCGCGTTCCCGTGGCGCGGGAAGAGGCCCGCAATCATCCCGCAGCGCCCGCCCGCGCGCGGCCCGGCGACACCCGCAAGGTCGCCTGCGAGCCGGTGGTCAGCGTCCTGACCGAAGTGGCCAAGCTGCTGCAGCCCGGCCGCTGCGTGACCTGAGTAAAGGCTCCGCGATCCCGACACGCAAAGCTGTCATCGCCCGCGAAAGCGGGCGATCCAGTACGCCGCGGCCCGTCCGTCCAATACAGTTGTCTCTGGAATACTCGATCGCCCGGACAAGCCGGGCGATGACATCGAGCTATAGAGGAAAGGCCTACTCTTCGTCCGGCTCGCTGTTACTGGCGGCGCTGCGGCCCGCCATCAGGCCGAGTGCGAGGCCGCCGACCGCCAGGATCGGGATCAGCCGCTTCACGCCGATGGCCCGCACGATCTGAAGGCCGGTGGCCACGACCACAGGGTCGGCAAACACGTTGGCTGCGGCGGCCTTTGCCGCCTTCTCGGCGCGCCGGCGCATCTCGCGCTTACGGACCGTGTAGACGCCGGCGGCGATCAACGTGACGACAAGGAACAGCGCGGCGCCGGAGAGGCACGCCTCCACCGGCCCGTAGTGCTGCAGCACATAGACGAAGGCGGCCGCGCACAGGAAGGCGATGGTGATGAACAGCGCGATCGCGGCGGCGGCGGCCAGCGACGTCAGCCGCAGCGCGTTGCCGGTGGATTCCTTGACGTCATCGATCAGCCGCTGAAGCATTGACCAGCCTTGTCTTCGACCTTGCCGTGAAAAGCGCATCGACAAACGAGGTGGCGGCGCGCCAGCGCTGCCATCTCATCCAGAACGGTGGTTTGCGCATGACCGCCATCGCAGGCCTCATCCGCTGGAGTTGAGCAGCGTCTAGCGCCGCCAGGTGACGCCGATCAAAAAGCCGAGGCCAAGCGCCAGGCCGACGGTCGCCAGCGGCCGCTGGGTGATCACCTCCTCCAGCGACTCCTCGATCGAGGATGCAGCCTCCTGCGCCGCGCCCATCATCGCGCTGCCGCGCTCCGACATGTCGTCGAAGGTCGATTCCGCGTTGGCGCGCGCATCCCTGTAGTGGCGGCGGGCCTGCTTGCCGGCGTTGCTGGCAAACGAGTTGAGCGCGTCGGTGATCTGCTCGGTGAGGGCTGCGATATCGTTCTTCACGGCGATGACATCCCTTTCGAGGCGCTCGTAGGTCGCTTTGTCCGTCATGTTCTTGATCCCAAATGCGCTGTCCGTGCTCGACATCGAAAGCTCCCGGAGAACGTTTGCGTTTGGAGAAAAACGCTTCGCACCAAGCAAAGGTTCCAGATGCGAAACCGTGGTTAGCCCTCAGGGAGCTGCGGCGAATTGACCGGCATCAAATGCTCTTTCACGATCAATGCCACGATGAGCAGCGGCGACGACAGAAAGGCGCCCATCGGGCCCCACAGCCAGGTCCAGAACGCCAGCGCGAGAAACACCGCGAGCGCGTTCAGCGACAGCCTGTGGCCGACGATCGTCGGCGTCACGAAATGCCCTTCCATGAAAGTCACGACGGCAAAGCAGGCCGGAGCGATCAGTCCGGCGCCGATGGTCGGCGCGGAGATGATGCCGACCACGACCAGCGTCACAAACATCGCGACCGGGCCGATGATCGGAACGAAGTTCAGCGTCGCGGCGAGCGCGCCGAGCCCGGCCGGATTGGGCATGTTCGTCGCTCCGCAGATCGCACCTGCGATGATGCCGACGCCGATATTGATCATCGTCACCGTCAGCAGGTAGTTGCCGAGATGGGTCTCGACCTCGTTGAGGATGCGCAGCGTGCGCAGCCGCGCTTCGCGTTCGCTGAAAATCATCACCAGCG
Source organism: Bradyrhizobium sp. NAS96.2 (assembly GCF_001908235.1). Lineage (GTDB taxonomy): Bacteria > Pseudomonadota > Alphaproteobacteria > Rhizobiales > Xanthobacteraceae > Bradyrhizobium. The sequence goes on along the minus strand of NZ_LGHK01000041.1, from coordinate 8,091 downwards.
CGCGGCGCAGATCCTTCCAGCTCGCGATGAACAGGATCAGGGTCGCGACGAACAGCAGGAATTCGGCGAAGGTCGGTGACAGGAATTCCAGTGTCGGCTGCACCCATTCGAATTTCGGCAGCTGGAAAGTGGCCAACGGGTCTGATCCGCCGACCATGCTCTGCATTTCCTGCCACAGCGCGAGCGGCCGGTCGAACACGTGCAGTTTCTGCTTCAGGATCGCGCCGAGCTCGGGCAGCCGCGAGCTCCATTCCATCACGGGCGAGGCAATCAGTCCGACCATGAAGGTCACGGCGGCGCCGACCGCGATCACGATCAACACCGCGCCGAGCGCGCGCGGTATCCGGTAGCGCTCGAGCAGGTTCGCCGCCGGCGACAGCATGGTGCCGACAATGAAAGCCATGGTGATCGGTAGGAAGAAGGCGCGCGCCAGATAGAGCACCCCAACGATGACAATGATCAGCAGCGCGACCAGCGCGAAGGCGACGACCTCGGCGCGGTTGATCACCGGCGGCAGTTCGGCCTTGCTGTCGGGGAGGGGCGTGCCTTCGGGCGCGTTGCCAAGCATACGTTCACCCGGAAAGGCGCGCACCAGTTTCCTCCTGCACGAGGACAAATGAATTTCGTATCAAATTGCGCGTGACAACGGCGCGTTCCGGCAAAGGTTCCATCGCGGGTTCGTGAGACGTGGCGGGTTGACAATCGCGGCTTCGCGACGATTCGTGCCGGAACTCTCTGGCCGCCACGTGCGTTGGCTTGGCATCGCATCACCACGATGCGCATCCCGTCCAGGGGCAGCACATGACACAGCAGTCTCTTTCCAGCCGCCGGCTTGCGTCGCGCGCCGCGCGCTCCCATGCCCGCACTCTTGCCTTCGCCGGCGTCCTGTTCGTGACGCCGTTCATTGTCACCACCTCGGCCGGCGCGCAGGTGCTTGGCTATGCGTCGGCGCAGCCGAGCGCATTCCCCTCCGACGAGGTGATGAACGATCCCTCGAGCGGGGCCACCGAGGACGGCGCGCTGCCGGAGCGGCTGCGCCGCACCACGGTTGCGCTCAACACGTCGGAAGCGCCGGGCACCATCATCATCGATACCGGCAACACCGCGCTCTATTACGTGCTCGGCGGCGGCCGCGCGATCCGCTATGGCGTCGGCGTCGGCCGCGAGGGCTTCACCTGGGCCGGCACCCAGACGATCAGCCGCAAGGCGGAGTGGCCGGACTGGCATCCGCCGGCCGAGATGATCAAGCGCCAGCCCTATCTGCCGCGCTTCATGGCCGGCGGGCCGGGCAACCCGCTCGGCGCCCGCGCAATGTATCTCGGCTCCAGCGAGTACCGCATCCACGGCACCAACGATCCCTCGACGATCGGCAAGTTCGTGTCGTCGGGTTGTATCCGCCTGACCAATGAAGACGTCTCCGACCTGTTCAGCCGGGTCGATATCGGCACCAAGGTCGTGGTGCTGCCGAAGAACGCAGCCCATCTTGCCGCGCGCGAACTCGGCCCGACCATGACGCAGATTTCGGTCCGGCCGGCGCCGGTGCAGCCGCGCCCCGCTGTGATAACGCTGCCGTCCGGCCGTCAGGCGATGAACATCCCGGCGACTTCGTCGTTGTACTGAGCATCGGTGTTGGACCGGGGATCGGTATGATGAAGCTCAATTCCAGGCGGTGGGCGTTCGGGACGGCGGCCTTGCTCGGGCTGTCCCTTGCGCCTGCGGCGCAAGCCCAGGATTTCTTTTCGCAACTGTTCGGCGGCTTCATGCATGGCCGTCCGCCGATGATCCGGGTGCCGTTCGATGATGGCCCGGCGCCTGTGCCGCGAGCCGAGCGTCGCGCGCGCTATGACGGCGGCCAGGCCTATTGCGTGCGCACCTGCGACGGCCGCTATTTCCCGCTGGCGGCGACCGGCAACCAGAGCAAGGCGGAGAGTTGCAACAGCTTCTGCCCGGCGAGCGCCACAGAGGTCGTCTATGGCGGCAACATCGACAATGCCGCGACGGAAGAGGGCAGGCCGTATTCCGAGCTGCCGAACGCATTCCGCTATCGTGACGAGATCGTCTCCGGCTGCACCTGTAACGGCAAGGATCCTGTCGGGCTCGCCGCGGTGAAGATCGAGGACGATCCGACCTTGCGCAAGGGCGACATCGTCGCCGGCAAGGATGGGCTGATGTCGGTCAGCCGTCCGGACCGCCGTGGCGCGCAGCTCAACTTCACGCCGGCGCCGGATCGCATCCGAGCCAAGTACGGCCAGCCGCCGGTGGTGGCGCGCGAGTAGCGCCGCTCACGCGAGGCGGCCCCCTCGGTTCCTGGCCGGAACCGGCCTCCCTCCTGCACGTTAGCAAGGTGCGCGTAGCGCATTCACTGATGCCTTCAGGGGGCTCCGCATGCTCGTCAGCGTACTCGTCACCTTCCTCGTCGTTATTCTCGTTCTTTATCTCATCAACATGCTTCCGCTCGACGGCCGCGCCAAGCAGATCGCACGCCTCGTCGTCATCATCATCGGCATCGTCTCGCTGCTGAAATATCTGACCGTGTTCTAAGATTCGTCATTGCGAGGAGCGAAGCGACGAAGCAATCCATCTATCCGCTATGTCGATGCATGGATTGCTTCGCCTCGCTCGCAATGACGTGGAGACGACGACGTATCTTCAACAAAAAAGCCCCGGCTCATCGCCGGGGCTTTTGCTTGTCGTCGCGATCCTGAGATCAACCTGCGGCCTTGGCCTCGCGGCGGCGCGCGGTGAGGATGTATTCGGTGTAGCCGTTCGGCTGCGTGCGGCCCTCGAACACGAGGTCGCAGGCCGCCTTGAAGGCGACGCCGTCGAATGACGGCGCCATCGGCTTGTAGAGCGGGTCGCCGGCGTTCTGCTTGTCGACGACGACGGCCATGCGCTTCAGCGACTCCATCACCTGATCCCTGGTGATGACGCCCTGATGCAGCCAGTTCGCAAGGTGCTGGCTCGAGATGCGCAGCGTGGCGCGATCTTCCATCAGGCCGACATCGTGGATGTCGGGCACCTTGGAGCAGCCGACGCCCTGGTCGATCCAGCGCACGACATAGCCGAGGATGCCCTGGCAGTTGTTGTCGATCTCCTGCTTCACGTCGTCGGGCGCCCAGTTCGACTGCGACACCGGAATGGTGAGGATGTCGGAGAGTTTTGCGCGCGGCCCGCCCTTGGCGAGCTCCTGCTGGCGGGCGTTCACGTTGACCTGGTGGTAGTGCAGGGCGTGCAGCGTCGCTGCGGTCGGCGACGGCACCCAGGCGGTGGTGGCGCCGGCCTGCGGATGGCCGATCTTCTGCGCCAGCATGTCCGCCATCTTGTCGGGTGCCGCCCACATGCCCTTGCCGATCTGGGCATGGCCGGGCAGGCCGTCGATCAGGCCGTTGTCGACGTTCCAGTCCTCATAGGCCTTGATCCACGGCTGCGCCTTCATGTCGTTCTTGCGGATCATCGGACCCGCTTCCATCGAGGTGTGGATCTCGTCGCCGGTGCGGTCGAGGAAGCCGGTGTTGATGAACATGATGCGCTTGGAGGCGCGCTGGATGCAGGCCTTGAGGTTGACCGTGGTGCGGCGCTCCTCGTCCATGATGCCGACCTTCAGCGTGTTCTCCGGCAGGCCAAGCATCTTCTCGACCTCGGCGAACAGGTCGCAGGTCAGCGTCACCTCGTCGGGACCGTGCATCTTCGGCTTGACGATATAGGCCGAGCCGGTGCGGCTGTTCTTGACCTTGGAATTGCCCTTGAGGTCGTGGATCGCGAGCAGGCCGGCAACCGCGGCGTCCAGCAAGCCTTCGGGGATCTCCTCGCCCTTGGCGTCGAGCACGGCGTCGGTGAACATGTGGTGGCCGACGTTGCGCATCAGGAGCAGGCTGCGGCCGTGCAGCTTCAACTCGCTGCCGTCGGGCTTCTTGTAGACGCGGTCGGCATTGAGCGAGCGGGTCAGCGTCTTGCCGCCCTTGTCGAAATCGGCCGACAGCGTGCCGTTCATCAGGCCGAGCGTGTTGCGATAGACCAGCACCTTGTCCTCGGCGTCGACGGCGGCGACCGAGTCTTCCATGTCGAGAATGGTGGAGACCGCCGATTCCAGGATCATGTCGGCGAGGCCGGCCGGATCGTCCTTGCCGATGACGTTGCTGCGGTCGATCTTGACCTCGACATGCATGCCGTTGTTGACGAGCAGGATCGCGGTGGGCTGGGCGGCGTCGCCCAGATAGCCGGCGAACTGCGCGCCGTTCTTCAGCGCGGTCGAATTGCCGCTCTTCAGCTTGACCGAGAGCTGGCCGGCGATCACGGCATAGGAGGTCACGTCGGTGTGGCTTCCGGTCGCGAGCGGCACGGCGGCATCGAGGAACGCCTTCGCCTTCGCGATCACCTTGTCGCCGCGCGCCTTGTTGTAGCCGCGGCCAGCCTCGCTCGGATCATGCGGGATCGCGTCGGTGCCGTAGAAAGCATCATACAGCGAACCCCAGCGCGCGTTGGCGGCGTTCAGCGCGTAGCGGGCGTTGGTCAGCGGCACCACCAGCTGCGGGCCGCAGATCTTGCCGATCTCGTCATCGACGTTGGCGGTCTCGACCTTGTGGGTCGCGGGCTCCGGCAGCAAATAGCCGATGTCCTTGAGGAACGCGGTGTAGGCGTTGATGTCGAACGCCTTGCCCTTGTTGGCGCGATGCCAGTCGTCGATCTTGGCCTGCAGCGCGTCGCGGACCGCGAGCAACTCGCGGTTCTTCGGGCCGAGCTTCTGGATGATGGCGGCGAGTCCTGCCCAGAACGCGTCCGGCGCGATCCCGGTTTTCGGTGTCGCCTCCTTGGCGATGAAATCGAACAGGACAGGGGCGATCTTCAATCCATGGGCATCGACACGAGTCATGATGGGCTTTCTCAAAGAAATGGGGCGTTTAGAGGCTGTTTTCGCAAGAAATCAGCAAAAAACGCGCCAAAGGGCGGCGTTCACGGTCCTTTTTGCCCTAAAGCCACGGTTCTGAGAAGGCCCCCTGTCATCACGCCCCTGGTGTCATGCCCCGCTTCAAGCGGGGCATCCAGTACGCCGCGGCCCATCGGCCGAGTAATTGCTGTCTCTGGAATACTGGATCGCCCGGTCGAGCCGGGCGATGACAGTGAGGGAAGCTAAATATTCGCCGCGAGGTCGGTCAGTTCGTCGAACAGGATGCCGGTGGTGGCCAGCATCCGCTCGATCTCGTCGGTGGCATCGCTGACCGAGCGGTTCGAGGTGTCGATGGTCAGTTCATTGCCGGCCGGCGGCTGATAATCATTGCCGATGCCGGTGAAGCCCTGCAGCGCGCCGGAGCGGGCCTTGGCGTAATGGCCCTTGGGATCGCGGGTCTCGCAGACCTCGGCAGGCGTGGCGACATAGATCTCGCGGAACGCGCTGTCGGCGATGCGGCGTGCCGCGGCACGGTCGGTCGCCGACGGCGATACCGCGGCGACGATCGCGATATGGCCGTTGCGCGCCAGATGGGTCGCGACCTCGGCGAGACGGCGGATGTTCTCGGTGCGATCCTGCGGCGAGAAGCCGAGGTCGCTGTTGAGCCCGGCGCGGAAGGTGTCGCCATCGAGCAGGATCGGCGAGCCGCCATTGCTGAACAGCCGCCGCTCCAGCGCCCGCGCCAGCGTCGACTTGCCCGAGCCGGGCAGGCCGGTCAGCCAGATCACCGCGCCATTGTGGTGGTAGCGCGCCGAGCGCTCGTCGGGCCGCAGCGCTGACTCCACCGGCACGATGTCGATCGGCACCGCGGGCCGGCCGGCGTCGACCGACAGCACGAGGCCGCCGCCGGCGATGCGGCCGTTGACCTCGATCACGAGGCGGCCGGTGCGCGGATTGTCGGTGTAGGGATCGGTCGCAACCGGCTGCGCCAGCGAGATATCGATCTCGCCGACATGGTTGCGCGCAATCGCGCTGTTCTCTTCGTTGGACAGCGCGCCGGGATCGATCGCCTTTTCGATCGCGACCACGGTGGCGCGGCTTTCCTTGGTGCCGAGCCGGATCAGGATCTGCTCGCCTTTGGTCAGAGGCTTGTCGTGCAGCCAGAAGATCCGGGCGCGGATGCGGCGGGTGTCGCGCGGGCTTTGCCCGCTATGTCCGATGATGTCGCCGCGCTCGAGGAACAGCTCGCGGTCGAGCGTGATGCCGACCGAACGGCCGGCGCCCTGCGGGCCGCCAACCGGCGTCACCGGCCAGCTTTCGACGGTCTTGATCTTCGCGATCTTGCCGGTCGGCATGATGACGATCTCGTCGCCGGCCTTCAGGCTGCCGGACTCGACGCGGCCCGCCACGATGCGGCGGTCGTCGAACTTGTAGATCGCCTGCACCGGCAGCCGCAGCGGCAGCTTCGCCAGCGGCTTTGCCGGCTCGAGCGCGTCGAGCGCCTCGACCACGGTCGGTCCCTTGTACCATTCGATCCGCGGGGTGTGCTCGGCGACGCCGTCACCATCGCGCGCGGAGATCGGGACCACGGCGGTCGGCGTCACGCCGAGGCCGATCAGGTGTGCCGAAATTTCCTCGCTGATCTCGTTGAATCGCGCTGCGCTGAAATCGACCCGGTCCATCTTGTTGACGACGACCGCGACCTGCTTCACGCCGAGCAGGTGCAGCAGATAGCCGTGTCGCCGCGTCTGCGAGCGGACGCCTTCGAGCGCGTCGATGATCAAGACCGCGCCGTCGGCCTGCGAGGCGCCGGTGATCATGTTGCGCAAAAACTCAGCGTGGCCGGGCGCGTCGATCAGCACGACGTCGCGCGAGCGGGTGCGGAAGCGGATCTGGGTGGTGTCGATGGTGATGCCCTGGTCGCGCTCGGTCTGCAGCGCGTCGAGCAGGAACGACCATTCGAACGGCATGCCGCGCCGTGCGCTGACCGCCTTCAGCATCTCGAGCTTGCCGTCCGGCAGGCTGCCGGTCTCATGCAGCAGCCGCCCCACCAGGGTGGACTTGCCGTGGTCGACATGGCCGACGATGACGATGCGTACCTGCGGCCGGGTGGTGCCGTTGGGCGTTGCCGAGATCGAGGCGGTGGGAAGGATCATGTTCATCGGAACGCTCGCACGAAGTGGAAAGCCAACTGATTGCTTCGGGGGGATCAGAGATAGCCGGCGACGCGAAGCCGCTCGAACGCATCCTCGGTCTCGTGGTCGAGCGCGCGGCCGGCGCGCTCCGGGATCTTGGTGGCGTCGAGCTCGGCGAGGATCTCGTCGATGTTGGAAGCGGTGGAGGCGACCGGGTTGGTGATGTCCTGATCACCCAGCGAGCGGTAGCGCTTGCCGTCCTTGGCGAGGTAGAGCGGGATGATCGGAATGCCTTCGCGCTTGGTGTAGGCCCAGATGTCGGCCTCGGTCCAATGCAGGATCGGATGGATGCGCAAATGCGCGCCTTGCGGCGGCGAGGCGTTGAAGTGATCCCAGAACTCCGGCGGCTGGTCGCGGACGTCCCATTCGCCCTCAAGGCCGCGCGGCGAGAACACGCGCTCCTTGGCGCGGGTCGCCTCTTCGTCGCGCCGAATGCCGGCGATCAATCCGTCAAAGCCGTATTTGTTGAGCGCCCATTTGAGCCCCTCGGTCTTGCGCGCAGCGGAGCGCGCCGCCGGCGGCAGCGTGGGGTCGACGGCGTCGATCGGCGGGCAGGGCTCGACGCGCAGGTCGAGATCCCATTCCTTTCCGAAGCGGTCGCGGAACGCATACATCTCCGGAAACTTCTTGCCGGTGTCGACATGCAGCGCCGGGAACGGGACGCGCCCGAAGAACGCCTTGCGCGCCAGCCAGATCATCACGTTGGAATCTTTGCCGAGCGACCACAGCAGCGCGAGTTTCTTCAGCCGGGCGAACGCCTCGCGCAAAATGTAGATGCTCTGCGCCTCCAGTTCGTCGAGATGGTCCATCGACGGCGGCTGAGCGACCGGAATTCCCGGCACGGAAGATGCTTGTGCAAGGGCTGCGGACCGCGTTCCGGCAGCGACGGATTCGTTGTCGAGAAGATGCATCTCTTGGCCTTGGCCTGTGGAGTTGAAAATTCTAAAGTTGCGCTGCAATAGAGAAGAAATAATTTTCTCTTTGCCGGGCTTGATCGAGAGATAAATAGAA